>JABMPN010000125.1 GCA_013203655.1 Cyanobacteria bacterium bin.51 | reverse complement strand
CGCGAGATGGGAATGCCGTTCCGCAGCAACTGAGCCCTCTTCGGACCCACCATGGCCAACCACGACCCGATTTCAGACATGCTCACCCGCATTCGCAATGCGAGTGAGAAGAAGCACCAGTCCACCAAAGTTCCGGCTTCGCGCCTCTCCCACAGCATCGCCAAGGTGCTGCAGAAAGAGGGCTTCATCGCTGAGATCAGCGAAGAAGGCGAAGGCGTTCTCAGGCATCTCGTCCTCGAACTCAAGTACAGCGGCAAGCATCGCCAGCCGACGATCCGCTCCGTGCGGCGCGTCAGCAAGCCCGGTCTGCGCATCTACAAGAACACCCGTCAGCTGCCCAAGGTGCTGGGTGGCCTGGGTGTGGCGATCATCTCCACCTCCCGGGGTGTGATGAGCGACCGTGACGCCCGCAAGCAGGGCGTGGGCGGTGAAGTGCTCTGCTACATCTACTGATACGAAGGTCATCCATGTCACGCATAGGTAAAGCGCCGATCCCCATCCCCGACAAGGTGACCGTCACCTTGAGCGGATTGGCGGTGTCGGTCAAGGGTCCCAAGGGTGAGCTCAGCCGCGTCCTGCCCGATGGCGTTGTTGTCAGCCAGGAGAACGGCTTCGTCCGTGTTGAGGCCGCCAACGGCAGCCGTCGCTCACGCGAACGCCATGGGCTTTGCCGCACCCTGGTGGCCAACATGGTCGAAGGGGTGAGCAAGGGTTTCTCCCGCAAACTCGAGATCATCGGCGTCGGCTACCGGGCCGCAGTTCAAGGCCGCAAACTGGTGGTCAGCGCCGGTTACAGCCACCCGCTTGAGATGGTTCCCCCCGAGGGGATCACCTTCCAAGTTGAGAACAACACCCAGGTGATGGTCTCCGGTTCCAACAAGGAGCTGGTGGGCAATGAAGCCGCCAAGATCCGCGCCATTCGTCCTCCTGAGCCCTACAAGGGCAAAGGCATCAAGTTCGAGGGCGAGCGCATCCTGCGCAAGGCCGGCAAATCCGGCAAGAAATGAGGACGGCCTGAGCCTCCCTACCCCTACCCGTCATGTCCTCCCTTCCACGCAAACAGCAGACCCAGAAGCGGCACCGTCGGCTGCGTCGCCACCTCAACGGCACGGCAGCACGGCCGCGGCTTGCTGTGTTCCGCTCGAACAACCACATCTACGCCCAGGTCATCGACGACGAGGCCCAGAACACCCTCTGCGCCGCCTCGACCCTCGACAAGGATCTGCGCGCCAGCCTCGAAGTGAGCGCCTGTTGCGATGCCTCCATTGCCGTGGGGCAGCTGGTGGCCCAGCGTGCCCTGGCCAAGGGCATCCAGCAGGTCGTCTTCGACCGCGGTGGCAAGCTGTACCACGGTCGGGTCAAGGCCCTCGCCGATGCCGCCCGAGAAGCGGGCCTCCTGTTCTGAACCGGATCCAACCATGAGCGAAATCAATCAACAGGTCCAGTCCAGCGAGATTCCAGGAGCCGCCGCCGTCCCAGCAGCAGCCGAAGGCCAGCAGGAGCGCCGCGGCGGCGGCAGGGGTGGCGATGCCAGATCGGGTGACCGACGCGGTGGTGGGCGCCGGGGCGACAACCGGCGTGGTCAGGAGCGCGATTCCGAATGGCAGGAGCGGGTGGTCCAGATCCGCAGGGTCTCCAAAACCGTTAAAGGCGGCAAGAAGATGAGCTTCCGGGCGATCGTCGTCGTCGGCAATGAGCGCGGCCAGGTCGGCGTCGGTGTCGGCAAGGCCGGTGATGTGATCGGAGCCGTCCGCAAGGGTGTGGCCGATGGCAAGAAGCATCTGGTCAAGGTGCCGCTCACCCGCACCAGTTCGATTCCCACCGACAGCCGCGGTGAAGACGGGGCCGCCAGCGTGATGATGCGTCCGGCCGCTCCGGGCACCGGCGTGATTGCCGGTGGTTCGATCCGCACCGTTCTCGAACTGGCCGGCATCAAGAACGTGCTGGCCAAGCGCCTGGGCAGCAAGACCCCTCTCAACAACGCCCGCGCCGCCATCCACGCCCTGCAGGTGTTGCGCACCCATAAGGAGACCGCCAAAGAGCGGGGCATCTCCCTCGAGCAGATCTACTCCTGAGCCCCCTGATGACACTTTCACTCCAGACCCTCAAACCCCAGGTCGGCTCCCGCCGGCGCAAGCTGCGCAAGGGGCGGGGCATCGCCGCCGGTCAGGGAGCCAGCTGCGGCTTCGGCATGCGCGGCCAGAAATCCCGCTCCGGCCGCCCCACCAGGCCCGGCTTCGAAGGCGGTCAGATGCCCCTTTACCGGCGTCTGCCCAAGCTCAAGCACTTCACCCTGGTGAATCCGAAATACTTCACCGTTCTCAATGTCGGCAAGCTCGCCGGCCTGGACGCCGGCAGCACGGTCAACCTCGATTCGCTGGAGGCCGCTGGGCTGGTGACCAGCCCGAAACATCCCCTCAAGGTGCTCGGTGATGGTGATCTGGGCGTCAGCCTCATTGTTCAGGCCGCTGGTTTCACCAGCAGCGCTCGTGAGAAGATCGAAGCGGCTGGTGGCAGCTGTGAACTAATTGCCTGATCAACCTTGATCAACCAGGAGACGGCCGCCACCGCTGCCCCCCCTGAACCGCTTGAACCGGAGTCAGTCTCCGCAACCTGAGCCGTCTGCCACCGATCACCGGCTGCGCAGGCGGCTTTGACTATCTCGCCCCCTGTTCTTCGCTCGCTCACACCATGCTCGTCAGCCGGGGACGTAACCCCAGTGCCGGTGAAATCCTCACCCAGCTGGTCCAATCGAAGGGGCTGCGCGACCGCGTCTTGACAACCCTCGGCCTCCTACTTCTGGTGCGGCTCGGGATCTACATTCCTGTGCCGGGCATCGATCGGGCGGCCTTTCAGGAATTCATCCAGCAGGGCGGTCAGCTGATCGGCTTCCTTGACATCTTCACCGGCGGAGGCATCTCCACCCTCGGCGTGTTCGCCCTGGGGATCCTGCCGTTCATCAACGCTTCGATCATCCTGCAGCTGCTCACAGCGGCCATTCCCCAGCTCGAAGATCTCCAGAAGAACGAAGGCGAAGCGGGGCGGCGCAAGATCGCCCAGATCACCCGCTATGTGGCCCTGGGTTGGGGCGTGCTGCAAAGCACCGTCTTTGCCCTGATCCTGCGGCAGTACGCCCTACCGGGTGTGTCCGAGCCTGTCTTCGTGATTCAGACCGCCCTGGCCCTCGTCACCGGTTCAATGGTGGTGATGTGGATCAGTGAGGTGATCACCGAGCGCGGCATCGGCCAGGGTGCCTCCCTGGTGATCTTCGTGAACATCGTGGCCACCCTGCCCAGGGCGCTCGGGTCCACCGTCGAGCTCGCCCAAAGCGGTGACCGGGCCACTGTGGGCGGAATCATCATCCTGGTGGTGATCTTCCTGGTCACGATCGTCGGCATCATCTTCGTCCAGGAAGGCAGCCGCCGCATCCCGATCGTGAGTGCCAAACGCCAGGTGGGTCAGGTCAGCCTGCTGGCCGCCCGCCAGAGCTATCTGCCCTTGAAACTCAACGCCGGCGGGGTGATGCCGATCATCTTCGCTTCAGCGGTGGTGTTCCTGCCACTCACGGTCGCTAACCTGACGCAATCGCCCTGGTTGATCCGTGTGGCTGGCTATCTCAACCCGAACAGCAGCACCCCCTGGCTCTATGCGCTGGTGTTCTTCGGCCTGATCATCGGCTTTTCACTGTTTTACGCCTCGCTCACCGTCAACCCTGTCGACATCGCCACCAATTTGAAGCGCACCGGTGTGGCGATCCCGGGCGTCCGGCCAGGCTCCGCCACCGCCACCTACCTGAGCGGTGTTCAGAATCGTCTCACCCTGCTCGGTGGTTTCTTCCTTGGCGCCGTGGCGATCATTCCCTCGGCCGTCGAGGGCGCAACCCAGGTGCGCACCTTTCAAGGCTTGGGGGCCACATCCCTGCTGATCCTGGTGGGCGTCGCCATCGACACGGCCAAGCAGGTGCAAACCTATGTGATCTCTCAGCGTTACGAAGGGATGGTGCGTCAATGACGAACCGTATTTTGTTCCTTGGTCCTCCCGGGGCCGGCAAGGGCACCCAGGCCGAGAGGCTGGCGGCCGATCGCGATCTGCTTCACCTCTCCACCGGGGAGCTGCTGCGGGCCGAAGTCAAGGCCGGCAGCGCGCTTGGCCAGGAAGCAGAGGCGGTGATGGCCCGGGGTGAGCTGGTGAGCGATGCCCTGGTGCTGGCGATCGTTCGTCAGCGACTCGAGTCCAACTCAGGCGGCTGGCTGCTGGATGGCTTTCCACGCAACGTCGCCCAGGCTGAAGCCCTCAGCCTATTGCTCGAAGAACTCCAACAACCGATCGAATCGGTGCTGCTGCTTGAGCTCCATGACGACGAGCTGATCAAGCGACTGCTCAGCCGCGGCCGCGACGACGACAACGAAGCGGTGATCCGCAATCGCCTCGTTGTGTACCAGGAGCAAACGGAGCCCCTGATCGCCTTCTACCGATCACGCAATCTGCTGGTGCCGGTCGATGCCACCGGCTCGATCGACGCCATCGCCGAGCGTGTGGCCGCGTTGGTGGGTTAGCTCCTATGATAGCTTAGCTGTTTGAAAAATTGGAGAGCCGCCGCCCATGAAGGTGCGTGCCTCGGTTAAGAAAATGTGTGACAAGTGCCGGGTGATTCGTCGCCACGGCCGGGTGATGGTGATCTGCACCAACCCCAAGCACAAGCAACGCCAGGGCTGAGCCAAACGGCTCTTCCCCCAACGCTGCCGCCCCCTTCTCGGGGGCGCAACCGCCCAAGCCCCAAGGGGCCGGGCGACCCAACCTTCCCAACTGATCGTTTTCATTCGTGGCTCGGATTGCCGGTGTTGATATCCCTCGTGACAAGAGGGTCGAGATTTCACTCACTTACGTGTACGGCGTGGGGTTGACCAGGTCACACAAAATCCTGGCCAAGGCTGGCGTCAGCCCCGACATCCGCGTCAAGGATCTTGAAGACGGCGACATCCAGAAACTGCGTGCCGCCGCCGAATCCTTCACCCTTGAAGGCGATCTGCGCCGGCAGGAGGGCATGGCTCTAAAGCGTCTGCAAGACATCGGCTGCGTACGCGGTCGTCGTCATCGCATGGGCTTGCCTGTACGCGGCCAGCGCACCCGCACCAACGCCCGCACCCGCAGGGGTGCTCGCAAAACCGTGGCTGGCAAGAAGAAGTAAGCCCACCCCCTGAGTTCCGCTGCGGCATTCAGGTTCTCCATTCCCCTACCCCAGGCCACGATCCATGGCAAAGCCAGCCAAGAAAACCGGCGCCAAAAAAACCAAACGCAACGTCCCCAATGGCGTTGCTCACATCCAGAGCACCTTCAACAACACCATCGTGTCGATCACCGACTCGGCCGGTGAAGTGATCTCCTGGTCGTCGGCTGGTGCCAGCGGTTTCAAAGGCGCTCGCAAAGGCACCCCCTTCGCCGCCCAGACGGCCGCAGAAGCCGCCGGACGCCGTGCCCTCGATCAGGGCATGCGCCAGATCGAAGTGCTGGTCAGGGGCCCAGGTTCAGGCCGTGAAACCGCGATCCGCGCCCTGCAGGTGGCCGGTTTGGAGATCACCCTGATCCGCGATGTCACTCCCCTGCCGCACAATGGCTGCCGCCGCTCCAAGCGGCGCCGGGTCTGAATCGTCTTTTCCACCAAGCCCTCGGCATCACCAAGCCCTCGGGCGTTCCATTCCCCCCTCCTTCCGGCCGTGCATCAGTATCAGATCGATCGCGTCGAGCATCAGATTGCCGACGACCGCTCCCAGACCGGGGTGTTCGTGATCGGGCCCCTCGACCGTGGTCAAGCTGTCACTCTGGGCAACGCGTTGCGGCGTGTGCTGATGGGTGGCATGGAAGGCAGTGCCATCACGGCCGTGCGCATCGCCGGCGTGAACCATGAATACGCCACCATTCCTGGGGTGCGTGAAGACGTGCTCGACATCTTGCTGAACTGCAAGGAAGTGGTTGTCAGCAGCCGCACCCGCGAGGTGGAGATTGGCCGCCTGGTGGTCACCGGCCCCGCCACGGTCACTGCCGCCGATCTCCAATTCTCCTCCCAGGTGCAGGTCATCGACCTGGATCGTCCGATCGCCACAGTGGCCGATGGCCACAGCCTGGAGCTGGAGGTCCACGTCGAGCGAGGTGTGGGCTATCGCCCGGTGGATCGTCACCAGGAAGACACCAGTTCGATTGATCTGCTCCAGATCGATGCCGTGTTCATGCCTGTGCGGCGGGTCAACTACACGATCGATGAAACGGCCGTGGGCGAAGGCGGATCGGCCCGTGAGCGCCTGCGCCTCGACATCCACACCAGTGGCGCCATCACCCCGGATGACGCCATGGCCCAGGCGGCCAATCAATTGATCGCCCTGTTCCAGCCCCTGGCCAGCCTCACCATGGTTGAGGAGCCTGGCCTGGAGCCAGAACCCTCCGCCGAAAGCCAGATCCCCCTGGAGGAGCTGAACCTCTCGGTTCGCGCCTACAACTGTCTGAAGCGAGCCCAGGTCAATTCGGTCTCCGATCTGATGGGCTTCAGCTATGAGGATCTGCTGGAGATCAAGAACTTCGGCTCCAAGTCGGCCGACGAAGTGATCGAAGCCCTTGAGCGCATCGGCATTTCCCTGCCCCAGAGCCGCACCACCGCCTGAACGGCCCGGCCCCTCAGCCAGCCCCCCTTTCTTTCACCGCCCCGGAACCATGCGACACCAGTGCCGAGTCCCCCTGCTGGGACTCCCCGCCGACCAACGCAAAGCCCTGCTCCGCGGCTTGACCACCCAGTTGATCAGGGAGGGTCGCGTGACCACCACCAAAGCGCGTGCCAAGGCGCTTCGGAATGAGGCCGAGCGCATGATCACCCTGGCCAAGGAAGGCAGCCTGGCCTCCCGACGCAGGGCCATTGGCTACATCTTCGACAAGCAGCTTGTTCACTCCCTGTTTGACAAGGCGCAGGAGCGTTACGGAGAGCGTCAGGGTGGCTACACGCGGATCATCCGCACGGTGCCCCGTCGCGGCGATAATGCCGAGATGGCCATCATCGAACTGGTCTGAGCGCCCTGCGCAGGATTGCCCTCTGCCTGCAGTACGAGGGCTCAGCGTTCTGCGGTTGGCAGCGGCAATCCGCCCAGGCCAGTGTCCAGGCCACCCTTGAGCAGGCCTTAGCCCGGCTCGATCCCCTGCGGCCCATGGCATGTGTCGCCGCCGGCCGCACCGACAGCGGCGTGCATGCGGCCGGCCAAGTGGTTCATTTTGACGCCAGCGGGCCGATCCCCGCCTCGCGCTGGCCGAAGGCACTCAATGGCCCACTGCCGCCCACGGTTCGGGTCCGCGCCGCCGCCGAGGTGCCCTCCAGTTGGCATGCCTGTTATTCGGCCACCTATCGGCGCTACCGCTACACCCTCTACAACGGCCGCACGCCCAATCTTTTTCTGGCGCCCTACAGCTGGCATCGCTACCGCTTCCGCCTCAACGAGCGGGCGATGGCCGAAGCGCTGGAGGGTCTGCTGGGCCACCACGACTTCTCCACTTTTCGCAAAACCGGCAGCCGGCGACTGCATTCGCGCACCACGGTTCAGGAGGTGGCTCTGGAGCGGCGCGGTGATCTGATCATCTGCGAGATCCAGGCCAGCGGCTTCCTCTACGGCATGGTGCGTCTGTTGATGGGCCAACTCGTCTTGGTGGGAGAAGGCCGGCTGTCTCCAGCCCAGTTTGAGCGGCGCTGGCGCCAGCAGGCTCGGGAGGAGGTCAAGGAAGCGGCCCCGCCCCAGGGCCTCTGCCTGCTGCGCGTGGGGTACCCCAAGGAGTTGTTTGCGCCAGCTCTCTGGTTCGATAGCCAGCCGCACTTCGACCTCCAGGGCAACGATCCACCACCTCCGGCTCCAGGGTTTGGGGAGGGGGGGCAGGCCAAGGTTTAAGCTCAAGAGCTGTGAATGCGCAGACCAGAGCCCGTTCAGCGGATTCCCTGCCGTTCCTCCCCTGTCCAGCCCCTCCGCCGAGATGGGGCGTTATGTGATCCGGCCTGCCGGTGCGATGAACAAGACCTCCGTTCCCTCTCTGGATTCCCTCGAACGCCAGTGGTTCCTGGTTGACGCCGAGAATCAGACCCTTGGCCGCCTGGCCACTGAAGTGGCCAGCGTGCTGCGGGGCAAGAACAAACCCGCCTTCACGCCCCACCTCGACACTGGTGATTTCGTGATCATTGTCAACGCCGACAAGATTCGCATCAGTGGCAACAAGGCCAACCAGAAGATCTACCGCCGCCATTCCGGCAGGCCAGGCGGCATGAAGACGGAGACATTTGCCGCCCTTCAGGCCCGGCTGCCCGAGCGGATCGTCGAGAAGGCGATCAAGGGCATGCTGCCCCACAACGCCTTGGGCCGGCAGCTGTTCCGCAAACTCAAGGTCTACAAGGGAACAGACCATCCCCACACGGCCCAACAGCCCCAGATCATGACTCTCGATCCTTCCGCCTCCGCCCAATGAGCACCCCTTCCAACCGCATCGTGTACTGGGGCACCGGCCGGCGCAAAACTGCTGTTGCACGGGTGCGCGTTGTTCCCGGCACCGGTTCGATCACCATCAATGGCCGCCCCGGTGACAACTACCTCAACTACAACCCCAGCTATCTGGCAGCGGTGAAGGCGCCCCTCGACACCCTTGGCCTTGCCGGCGCCTACGACCTGCTGGTGAACGTCAAGGGCGGCGGCCTCACCGGCCAGGCCGATGCGATCAAGCAGGGTGCGGCCCGTGCGCTGTGCGATCTCTCCCCTGACAACCGCAAACCCCTCAAGACCGAAGGCCACCTCAGCCGGGATCCCCGCGCCAAGGAGCGCCGCAAGTACGGCCTGAAGAAAGCCCGTAAGGCTCCCCAGTTCTCCAAGCGCTGATTCTCCTCCCATGCCCAAGGCCAACATTCATCCCACCTGGTATCCCGACGCCAAGGTGATCTGCAACGGAGAAGTGGTGATGACCACCGGCTCCACCCAGAGCGAGCTCCATGTCGACGTCTGGAGTGGCAACCACCCCTTCTATACCGGCACCCAGAAGATCCTCGACACCGAAGGGCGCGTCGATCGGTTCATGCGCAAGTACGGCATGGGCAGCATCGACAGTGCCTCCAGCCAGTCTGAGCAGCCCGCTCCTGCCGGCGACGACGTCGCCAGCTAATCAGGCTTCCCATGCCCTGCGGCCAAGGGGTCAGCCCCTAGCCGTTGCCGGAGGCCTCTTGGCTTCCGGTTTTTTGCTATCCGCTGAGCTGGGCCAATGGATGTCTCGTTTTTGAGCGAGCGGCTGGAGGTGGCCTGCCGCACCTTCGCCACCCTGGAGAGACAACTGGCCGATCCGGCCGTGGCTTCCAATCCCGGCCAGCTGGAATCACTGGCCAGGGAGCGCTCGCGCCTCGAACCCCTGGTGCTCGGCCATGGGCAACTTCAGCAGTTCCAGAAGCAACTCGGCGAGACGCGGCAACTGCTCAAAGAGAACCGTGGCGACCCGGAGATGGAAGCTCTGGCCGAGGATGAGCTCCAGGAGCTCAACGCCCGGATCGAGGCGCTGAGGGATCGCCTCATTCTTGCCCTGCTGCCCCGCGACCCTCGCGATCAGCGCAGCGTGATGCTGGAGATCAGGGCAGGAGCCGGCGGCGATGAAGCGTCGCTGTGGGCCGGTGATCTGGCCCGGATGTATGAACGCCATGCCCAGACCCTGGGCTGGAGCGTGAAGCCTCTGAGTGCCTCGGAAGCCGATCTCGGTGGCTACAAGGAACTGATCCTCTCGATCCGCGGCGAAGGGGTCTACAGCCAGCTCAAGTACGAGGCCGGCGTTCATCGGGTACAGCGGGTCCCGGCAACCGAATCGCAGGGACGGGTTCACACATCCACCGCCACTGTCGCCGTGATGCCGGAAGCCGATCCGGTCGAGGTCCGGCTCGACCCCTGCGACCTGGAGATCAGCACGGCCCGCTCCGGTGGAGCCGGTGGCCAGAACGTCAACAAGGTGGAAACGGCGGTCGACCTGCTGCACAAGCCCACGGGCATCCGGGTGTTCTGCACCCAGGAGCGCTCCCAGCTTCAGAACAAGGAGCGGGCGCTGGAGATCCTGCGGGCCAAGCTGCTGGAGCGCGAGCTGGCCGAAGCGGCCGCGGCCGAGAGTTCCGCCCGCCGGGCCCAGGTGGGCCGCGGCGATCGCAGCGAAAAGATCCGCACCTACAACGTCAAAGACAACCGCATCACCGACCACCGTCTTCACCGCAATTTCAGCCTGGAGCCGGTCCTGGCGGGCCAGCTCGATGAGCTGATCGGCGCCTGCATCGCCGACGACCAGCGCCAGCAGATGGAGAAACTGGCCACTGAGGCGAGTGGAAGCGAGTGATCAGAGGGCCGGCGAACTCAGGCCCCGATCACATATTTGGCCCATTCCCGACGGCCGGAGCGGATGTGGCGGGTGGCTTCGAAGTACAGGGTGCTCACCGGCCGTCGGGGCACTTTCGCCAGGGGCATCGACGCCTCCCGTGGCGTACGACTGCCCTTGCGCACATTGCAACGCAGACAGGCTGTGGTGACGTTCTCCCAGCTGTCGATGCCCCCCCGGCTGCGGGGGATCACATGGTCGATCGAGAGGTGATCCCCCTGGTAGCCGCAGTATTGACAGGAATGGCTGTCGCGCTGGAAGACGTTGCGACGGGTGAGGGGAAGTTGCTTGAAGGGAACACGCACGAATTGCCGCAGACGGATCACCGTGGGCAACAGCAGATCGCTGCGGATGAAATGGCTTCCGTCGTGCTCAAGTCCTTCGGCTTTTCCTTTGAGAACCATCACAGTGGCGCGGCGCCAGCTGGTGATGTTGAGCGGCTCGTAGGAGGCGTTGAGAACGAGGACCTGGCTCACGGTGCTCGACCCATGGAGTGGGTGCCAGTTCCTGCCGACAGGGCCATGATAACGGGTGAATCACGTCGGAACACGGATCCGCCTACGGTCGATTCGCTACCTTCCACTTCGATGGCCGCTGAGCCACGCTCTGCCTCCCCAACCTGTGCACTCCTCCATCCCCGCCAACGGGCCTGGGTGGAAGTGGACGAGGCCGCCATCGCCCGGAATGCGCGCCGCCTCAGGACCCTGCTGGCCCCGGATTGCGAGCTCATGGCGGTCGTCAAGGCCGATGGCTATGGCCACGGCGCCCTGCCGGTGGCCCAGGCGGCCCTCGCCGGGGGTGCCAGCAGCCTCGGTGTAGCCACCCTCCAGGAGGGAGTGGAACTGCGCCAGGCGGGGGTCGAGGCCCCCGTGCTGGTGATGGGCAACCTCAGTGAACCCGAGGAACTGAGGAGCTGCCTGCACTGGAGGCTGATGCCCACGATCAGCGGCCAACGCCAAGCCCTGCTCTGCCAGGCCCTGGCCAGTGGCAGCGGCCGCAGCATGGACCTGCATCTCAAGCTCGATACAGGCATGGCCCGTCTGGGAATTGACTGGCGAGAAGGCGCCCAGCTGCTGGCGGTGCTCAACGGACTCGATGCCGTGCAAGTGGCCGGGGTATATTCCCATCTGGCCGATGCCGACAGCCACGATGATGGCGACGCCAGCCTGACCGCCTTGCAACAGCGGCGGTTTGGTGCGGCGCTCCAGGCGATGGCCAGCCAGGGGTTGTTCACCGGCCTCCGCCACCTGGCCAACTCGGCAGGAACCCTGCGCAGCCCATCCCTCCACTACGACCTGGTGCGGGTGGGACTGGCCCTGTATGGCCATTGCCCTGCACCCCATCTCGGTGGCACCGTCGCACTGGAGCCGGCGATGGAAGTTCGCGCCAGGGTGACCCTGATCCGCGAGGTACCCGCCGGGGTGGGGGTGAGCTACGGGCACCGTTTCCTGACCCAGCGGCCGAGTCGCCTGGCGGTGGTGGCGATCGGCTACGCCGATGGGGTGCCCAGGCGCCTCTCCAACTCCCTCACGGTGTTGTTCGGCGAGAAACGGCTGGCCCAGGTCGGTGCCATCACCATGGACCAGCTGATCATCGATGCCACCGACTGCCCCGCACTGGCACAGGGATCGGTCGTGACCCTGCTCGGTAAAGAAGGTGGCCAGGTGATCGGACCGGAGCACTGGGCCGAGGCTTCGGGCACCATCTCCTGGGAAATCCTCTGCGGCTTCAAGCACCGCCTGCCGAGGCTCCAGGCCGAGGCAGGTCGGCGAGAGCGCTGATAAGCTCGGTGCGCCCCTGGAGAGGTGGCTGAGTGGTTGAAAGCGGCTCCCTGCTAAGGAGTTACAGGAGGCAACT
>JABMPN010000124.1 GCA_013203655.1 Cyanobacteria bacterium bin.51 | reverse complement strand
CGCATGCAGGTGGTACTCCGTAACCCCGTTCTCCCCAAGGACTTGGGCTTGCTTGAGATCACGGGGTTACGGCTCGGTGACGAAGAGATCGACCTGCAGCTCCACCGCAGCGATCACGACGTTGGCGTGCTGGTGCGCAACCGCACACCGGGAGTTGACGTTTTGGTGATGAAATGACGGCGATCGGCAGCTTTTGGTGGCGCGCTCAGGCCAATGGATTGGTCGGCCCAGTGGGCGGTGAGAGCGGCCAGCAGGCTGTCGCGATCACCCAGGATTCGGATCATGGCGTTGAGGATGTGGATGGGGTCGCTGAAACTCTGCAGCCAGCCTTTGTTTGCCCAGCGTGCTGATCGCACAGATCGGGTGTTCAAAAAGCACCGAGCCAGGTGCCCAGGAGGCTGGCCAGCAGGGCGAGCCATTTGCAACTACCAGTTGCTATTGAGAACCACTTGCAAGAAAGGCGGTCGACTGTTTAGATTGCGAGTCATTCGCAATAGCCCTCAGTCGTGGCTTTTCGCTTTTTGCCTGACTCGCCAGCCGCTCCCGTGCGCATGCCCATCGGTCAGACGGTGCTGCTGGATTCGACCACGCGCCCCGGACCCGGTGGTCACTGCATCGAAGTGCTCGAAGGCATCGCCAGGGTGTTTTGCCCTTGTGAGGAGACCGAGGGCATGACCCTGGCCTTTCTTCAGGCCGGTGACCAGTTGCGCACCGACCGGCTCTGCAGTGAAGGGGTCTGCGTTGAAGCCCTGACGCCCCTCTGTTTCCGCAGTGATTCAGAAGCTCTCAGCGGTGATGGCTTCGATCCTGTCAATGAATGGACGCTGCAATTGCTGCGCATCCGCCACCTCGGCAGCGCCGAGCAACGGCTCCATGCCTTGCTTGGCCTGCTTGTCAGGCGGCTGGGCCGCCGCTGCGGCTCCTGGTGCGACCTGCCATTCCGCCTCACCCATGAGCGGATCGGTGAATTGATCGGCACCACTCGGGTCACCACCACCCGCTTGATCTCCAGGATCCGTCAGGCGGATCTGCTGCAATCCCCAGCTGGCGAAGCGGTGTTGCGACTGGCACCAGCGCTTGTGGAATCTGCCCCGCTCGAAGCGACATGATGTCTGATCGAAGGCTGATCCAAACCGCAACCCCCCTTCGCCTGCCCGATCAGTTCGGCAGCCTGGTTGGAGATCTCTGCCGCGAAATGGGCCGGATCCATGGCCGCAAGGAAAGAATCGCCATGGATCTCGGCTGTTGCCAGGCCAAGGGGCTGCTTGAGCGCCTCAGGGCTGAACGGCAGCAGCTCCATCAACGTCAGCGTGAGTTGCAGGCCATTGCCCGCACACTCAAGCAGCACCCCAATCTCGACCCTCTCGGAATTGAGTTCCTGTTGGAACTCACCCTGCGCTCCCCTGGGCCCGGCGGCTCAGCTGCCCATGCTGGCGGGTGAAGACTGGCCGGCGAAGAGTTCGCCGTCAAGAAGCAGCAGGGCCGCCGGATTGTTATCACACAGCCGCAGCCGTCCGAGCAGGTGAGCCGATTCGGCCTCGGCGCCCGTTTGCTTTTCGATCAATGGGTCAAGGAAGACGGTGGTGCGCACGTCACCGGAGCGTTCTGCCAACGAGTAGAGCTGCTGAAGGGAGGTGGTGACCTCTGTTTCGATCTGGAAGACAGCGGCGAAGACCTCCTCGAGGCTTTCCCAGATCTGGCGCGGCTTATCGATGGCATCGAGGGCGACAGGCTGACCGCGACCAACCAGGTAATCGGCAAAGATGCCTGCATGTCCACGCTCCTGATCTGATTCCTGCTTGAAGTAAAGGGAGAAACCGCGGAACTCTCGCTCGGCGAACCAGATGGCCAGGGCCCAGTAGGCCGAACTGGCGTTGAGTTCCATGCTCAGGTGCTGCTGAAAGCCATCGAGCAAGGCTTCTTCCAGGGGCTGGGCGACGGCCCTGCCCCCAGTTCCCAGAGCTTTGGACGTTTGGATCACATCTGAAACCATGGTGGTACTTGAATTGACAATCAGAATAGATGGACACCCAGCCAAGTGTTTGATTCGGCCTGTTAGGCCTTTGGGCCGTAGCCCGTTCCCGTGTTCAGCGATCTGCGTTACGCCCTTCAACCGCTGGGCGATCGACCGGCAGGCAGCTCCAGATGCTGGAGCTTTAGTGGCAGGCTTCCGACACTGGCTACAGCGATCGCGCCAAGCATCACGGTGCATAACAAGGCCGAAAAGCCCAGCCCAATCGGCAAGGTCGGACGGGTGTCAGTGAACAATCGCTTTTGCTGTGGGTGAATCAATGGGCTGGATGTTTGAGCTGGATGTTTGTGCTTCTCAAGCTAAGAAGTGAAGACATCACCAACAGGTTGCGATTGATTGTTTCGAACGTATGAAAAGATACACAGGGTCACCAGCACAGGTCTCAGTGATTACTCCCCACTTGAATCCAGAGTGTTATCGAGGCACTTGTTTCCATCAACATCTCCTGGTATTCCCTGGTCAGGGCGCGGGCATCCTCCAGGTCGGGGCGAAGCGAAAGGATCGCCAAGCGCTCCATGCACCAGTCACGGAGGCCGGTGAGCTGCAGCGTGCGCTGAAGGTCGTTGTGATCATCGTCAAATGAGGCTCTGTGGAATCGATCCATCAAAACAAGGCCTCTGGCGTTTGCTCTTGACCTGATTGTCCAGACTTTCTGGCCACTGTGTTGATCATTGGCAACCGCGGCTAGTAGCCCATTTCACACCTCTCAGGGGTGGACCTTGGCCGGCAATCTCGGCGGGTTCGTCTGCGAATTGGCCGGATTTGACAGGCAGACGTTTCGGTGTCTGCTGGCTGAGGCTTTCCAGGCTCGGCACCAGGGCCATGGAGGCGACTAGGCCGAGCACCATGATCATCAGGGCGGGGGCCATGGCCGCACCCACCCGTTCGTCGCTGGCGTACTGGAACACCCGCACCGCCAGGGTGTCGAAGTCGAAGGGGCGCAGCGAGAGGGTCAGCGGCAGCTCCTTGACCACATCCACGAAAACAAGCAAGCTGCCCACCAGCAACGGCCCCTTCAGCAGGGGCAGATGGATGCGCCTGAGCACGCCGAACCAGGAACAGCCCAGGCTGGTCGCCGATTCGTCGATGCTAGGGGGGAGCCGCTCCAGGGCCGCATCGAGGCCCTGCTTGGACACCGCCAGAAAGCGCACCCCATAACCCCAGATCAGAAGCATCAGAGGGCTGATCGCCAGCGGCCCGCCAAACAGCATCAGGCCAAGGGCGAGCACGCTGCCAGGCACTGCGTAGCCCATGCCAGCCACAAAACTGAGCTGGCGCACCAGGTTCTGCGGACTCCAGCGCCTGATGATCGCCAGCAACAGGGCCGCCAACGCGGTGATCACCGTGGCCTGCAGGGCCAGGCCCAGACTGCGGCCGGCGAGGGGAAGCAGGTCTTGGATGGGCTCGTTCCCCATGCCTTGCCAGCCTTCGGCCACCCAGAGGATCGGAATGGTCAGGGTGGCGAGCGGCGGTAGGGCAGTGATCAGCTGGGCGGCGAAAGCACGCCAACCCGCCAGTTCCCAGACGTGCTTGGTGCTGCTTCCTTCGGCCAGATTCCAACGCCGACTGCGGCGGCGCAGGGTCCGCTCGGCCAACACCAGCAACAGCACGATCGCCAAGGCGATCAGCGAGAGCAGGGCAGCGCCACCTGGATCGCCATCCACCTGCCAGCGATCGAAGATGCCGGCTGAGAGGGTGGGAACCCCCAACAAGCGCACCGCACCGAGGTCATTGACCACCTCCATCGCGCTCAGGGCCACACCGGCTCCGATCGAGGGCAGGGCAATCGGCAGGGCAACCCGCCAGAAACTGCGCCATGGCCCCACCCCCAGACTGCGGCTGGCTTCGAGCAGGGCCTTGCCACTGATCGAAAAACTCTCCGTGCTCAGTAGGAACACGTAGCTGTAGGTGGTCAACGTGAGCAAGATCAGGCCCCAGCCGACGCCATGAACGCGCAGGCCGTGGTGGCTGCCCCAGTCGATCAGGCTGGCGGCCAGCAGGTAGGCGGGAAAGGCCAATGGGATCAGCTGGGCGATGCGCAGGATCCGGCGGCCCGGAAAACTGCAGGCGGCGGTGAGCCAACCTGTGGCCGTGCCCAGCATGGCCCCGAGAATCCCCTCGCCCACCACCAGTTGAAGGGTTCCGACGATCTGAGCTGGACCGTCGAAGCCGAGCCCTACCCCCTCGGCCCCCCCGGCAAAGCCATCACGCAGCAGGGCGAACAGCGGCACCAGTGCCAGCAGACAGATCGCCAAAACGACGATCACGATGGTGGGCCTCCCGCCTGGCATGGACCGGCGGGCGATCAGCGCCGGTTGCGAGAAGGGGGAAGCTGGCATCGATGCGGAATGGGGAACAGGTGGAATCCTGCCGAGGGGAGTTGAGATGATCGGCTGCCTTACTTCCAGCCGTTTTCGGCCATCAATTCGGTGGCCTGCTTGTTGGCGTTGGCCAACTGCTCAACGCTGACCTGTGAGGCTGTGAAGCTTCCCCATTTGTTGAGGATCGGGTTATCACCGAACCCCGTGAGTGGGTATTCGTTGTTCGCCGAGGCATAACCCTTGCCTGTGCTGGGCGAGGCCAGAAACTCGATCAGCTTCGTGGCCGCCTTGGGATTCTTGGAGCTGCTGGTGACACCGGCTGCGGTGACGTTGACGTGGGTGGGATCGGGAAACACGACACGAATGTTGGCGGCGGGGTCGCGATCGCTGGCAGGAGCCTCCGGCGAGAGCATGCGGGCCAGATAGTACTGGTTGGCCACCGTGACGCCGCACTCACCATTGCCTAGGGCACGCAACATCGGCGTGTCGCTGGTGAAGAGCGGCTGTGTCACGTTCGCCACCATCCCCTTCACCCATTGAGCGGTGTCGGCCTCGCCTTCTTGAACCAGCACATCAGCCACCAGCGATTGGTTGTAGACACTGGCTCTGTTGCGTAGGCAGAGCTTGCCCTTCAAAGCGGGATTCGTCAAATCGGCGTAACTGGTGACCTGGTCAGGGTTCACCACGTTGGGGTTGACCATGATCACCCGAGCCCGGCGGGTCAGGGCAAACCAGTTCCCCTTGGGATCCCGCAGGCTGGCGGGCACGTCGCGGTTCAGGGCCTCGGAGTTGATCGGCTGAAACAGGTTGTCATCCTGGGCCCGCTGCAGCCGGGCCGCATCCACCAGCACCAGCACATCGGCAGGACTATTGCTCCCCTCGGTCTTGAGCCGCGCCAGCAATTCGTCGTCCTTGGCTTCAAGCAGATTCACCTTGATGCCGGTCTCCTCGGTGAACTGTTTGTAGAGCTCTTTATCGGTGTTGTAGTGCCGTCCTGAATAGACATTGACCTCCTTCGTCTGCTGCGATTCCTCCGATGGCGTGCAAGCGATCGTGGCGATTCCAAGGGCTCCGGCTGTCGCAGCCACCAGCAATGCGGAGAGGCCGCGACGCTTTGTCTTGGACTGGTCAACGTGGGTGGGCATGGGTGAGTCAAACGAGCATCAGTGGGATCCTGAGGACCTGCATGCATCCTCAGATTCAGACGCCGGCTGCGGCTTGGGCGTCAGTTGGCTGAAGTTAGGGAACCCAAGAAGCGGCAGAGCGATCAATTGGGGCAGCTGGAGGTAGCTTTTGCTACGGCTGATGGTTTCCCTCTGAAACCAAGGGAGGGAGGACCCAAGCGCCCATAAAAAAACCCCGATCCGTAGATCGGGGGAGGTGATTCCAAAGGGCTCAGCGAGAGCGGTTCGTTGAGCGGATTGGGATCGGAACCAGGGAGGGCTGCATCAAACCACCTCCGGAGTTGTCGTCATCGGAGTCGGTGGTGAGCCACAGGGCGAGGCCAAACAGGGCGAAGACGCCGGTCAAGAGCAGAAGTTCAGCCATTTCTCCGGCGTTTAGTGACCCCAGAGTAGCCAGGATCGGCGGCAAGATTGTTCCAACTGTTGCCAACCGAGGCCGGTTAACCGGCACCGACGGCCCGCAGTGCCCCGATCTGGCCCAGGGCGAGGACCCCGCCAGCCAGGCTGAGCAGACCAGCAAGCCGCAGGGTCCAGACCGTGCCGAGCTTGCGCAGCACCCCGTAACTGACTCCAACCACCAGGGATGAGGCCAGGAAGGCACCCAGCCACCAGCTGTTGGCTCCACTGGCTTCATGGCCATGCAGCATGGCGTGGACGGCCACCGAACCCATAACCACAATCCCGTAGAGGGTGGCAGGCGGGGCGCCTGCCTGGCGGCGGCTGCGCAGGATCAGCAGTCCGAGCAGCGAGACAGCCAGGGCGGCGACCAGTTCCGCCATGGGCAGCTGGCCACCGTTGAGGCCGAACAGGGAGCCGAGCGCAGCTCCTGCCAGGGCATAGAGCAACAGCGTTGAACTGATGAAGGAGGCCGAGGCTCCGACCCCGACCAGTAGCAGCAGGTGATCAAGCCCCAGCAGGGGATGGCTGAAGCCCGTCGCCAAACCGGCGCCAGCGATGGAGTGGGCGGAGGCAGGAACAGCCCCGATCAGACTCAGCCCCAGGCCGGCGCAGGCTGCCAGGCCGAGTTGACGGCCGGAGGGAGAAAGCAATGAAGGTGTGGGCATGGTGGTGACGACCGGTCCGCGCCGGCGATGGGATGGAGAAGGGGTGGAACAGGGCGAGCGTTCTGACTGAGGACATGGTTCGGGGCCGAAGCCATTGACCGGGTCCATCACAGCTGCGGGACAGTGCCGGACTGGAGTGGCCTTCCCCCTGGGGAGATCGGCCCACACCGGACTTTCCTCGTTGCCTCCCCAGGCTGAATCCGGGGAACCACTGCATGGCAAGTATGGGGGCTGATCAGGAGAATCCTTTGCCGGCGTCCTTGGAAACACACGCCCGCAGTTGCTGACGCAACTTGGCGTGGTCGAGGTTTTTGCCGATCAGCACCAACTGATTCTTGCGCTCACCTGGCCAGTCGTTGTCGTCGATCGAGAAACGCTTACCGGCCAGGTGGAACACGTGGCGCCGCTCACTTTCCTTGAACCAGAGGATGCCTTTGGCACGAAACACGCCAGGCGGCAGTTGGTTGTCGAGAAAATTCTGAAATTTGCGCAAGCCAAAGGGGCCATCGGCGGCAAAGGACAACGACGTGAACCCTTCAATGGCCAGGTGGTCAGAAGGATGTTCAGAGCCGTGATCGTGGCCGTGGCCGTGGCCGTGGTCGTGATCGTGGTCGTGATCGTGGTCGTGACCATGAGCATGTTGATGCCCATGGTCATGGCCAGCGTGACTCTCGGCGGCATCCTGATCGGCTTCGGCGGCTTGCTTGTCCGCCATCCGGTCGGATTCGAACAGTCCAACGCTGAGCAGTAAGGGCAGGGGAACCGCCCCTTTGATCGAACGCAGGATCCGGGCTTCCGGCTTGATCTCCAGAAGCTGCTGTTCCAACGACACCAGCCGCTCTTCCTCGACCAGATCGCCTTTGTTGAGCAAAAGGATGTCGCCGTAGACGATCTGGGCCCGACCCACCTCGCTGCTCACCAGCTCGGCATCAAAATTCTCGGCATCGATCAAGGTGATGATCGAATCGAGTCGGGTGCTGTCGCGCAGCTCGCTTCCCAGGAAAGTCATGGCAACCGGTAAGGGGTCGGCCAGCCCTGTCGTTTCAACGACCAGATAATCGACGGGTTCGGGGCGCTGCAGGATCCGTTCAACAGCCTCAAGCAGCTCGCCATTAATCGAGCAACAGATGCAGCCATTGCTCAGCTCCACCGTGTCGTCGCCGGTGGAGATGATCAGATCGTTATCGATGCCGATTTCGCCGAACTCGTTCACCAGAACGGCGGTTTTCAGACCCTCCTGATTGCTGAGGATGTGGTTGAGCAAGGTGGTTTTGCCAGCCCCCAGGAAGCCGGTGAGGATGGTCACCGGCAGGCCTGTGACCAGAGAGTCAGTGACCCCAGGGGCTGAAGCAGCCGATGTCGTGGTGGTGCTGGTCATGGATGGAGAGACGGTCCAAGGCCTGGTACTGCGCACAGTCTGACGCCTTGAAACCACCTGAAGCTCTGGAACCGCCCCGATCCCTGGTTCAGCGTCGCCCGGTGGCTGGCTTGCCGGCTCCTTGCCGGTCAGACACTTCGACTGGAATGGGCTGGCTGGTGGCAGCAGCGAAGCTGGAACCTGAGAAGGGATCTGAGATCGCCTCGGAGAACGACTCCTGCCCAGGGCCGGATGGCAGCAGGCCCGAGACGATGCCAGCATCGAAGGAGATGCGGCCAGGACCCATCAGCACAATGGCCAGGCTGCCTCCGAAATAGAGCACCACCAGTTCCAGAAGGTAGATGTTGAATCCACTGGTGAGGATGTGGTGATAGCCCGCCACAGACATCGTGCCAACCAAGGCCAGGGCGCCAATGGGCGAGAGAAAACCGAGGATCAGGAACCAGGAGCCGATCACTTCGGAGAGACCGGCCAGGTTGGCCATCAGGATCGGAAAGGGCAGATGCAGCGGCTCCACGTAGGCGGCGGCGAAGTTGGCCGGATCAGCCAGCTTCTCGTAGCCGTGGTGAATCATCATCGTGCCGATGGCCAGGCGAAGGATCAGCAAGCCAGCGCTGGCACGCCAGCCTTCCTTGAGGAAGTAACGGCTCAGAAAGGTGGTCATCGGGTGGCGCTCTCCTGGCGGGAAGGGGAGGATTGGGTCGGGGCGGAGAGGGTCACGGCCCACAGCGCCATTGCGGCGGTGAGGAAGCCCAGGAACACTTCCAGCAGGGTGAGGGTGGTCATGGTTGGAGATCAACTTTCACCAGCATGGCTCGTCTGGTTAAGAAATGTGAGGCTGCCGTTTCAAGCTGCTGCAACGGCTTCGGACGCACTTGGGGCACCAGTGCGTCAGAATGTTTACATTCCGCAACCATTGCAATGACCGTCGGAGAGCTGTTTCTTGAGTCTGTGTCCAGCGGGGTGATCACCCCCGCCGAGCTCGACTGGGTGGTCGCCCAGCAAGCCAGCTTTTCGCGGGTGGAAGAGGCCGCAGCCCTGCGCCTCGGTCGCCTGCTGGATCGGGGCGACATTCAGTTCGGCTGTCGCCTTTGACCCCACAGCTGTCATGGGCCGAGGGTGTCAATCCCCCAGGCCAGGAATTTGGACAGGTTGGTCGTTACTCCTGGGATGTTCTGGCTCGCGCAACTCCCGTTCCAGCTCGTCAAGCTCTGCCGGCGGCAGCTTCAGGTGCCGCTGGGCCAGCTCACGCCAGCGATCCAGCAGGGCCAGGCGGGGTGGAATCCCCAGGTTCAGGGCTTCCAGCTGTTGCCTCTGCTTGAACACCTGGGCGGGAGGGCCTTCCAGCACGAGCGCGCCGCGCTCCATCACGAACAGCCAGTCGGCCCAGTCATCGAGAAAATCCAGATCATGGCTGGCCACCACAATCGCTGTTCCCGCCTCGTGGATGCGCTTCAGCTGAGTGAGCAGTTCGCGGCAATGGCCGGGGCTGAGATAGGCGGTGGGTTCATCGAGCAGCAACAATTCGGGATCCAGCACCATCACGTCGGCCAGGGAGAGCTGCTTTTTCTCGCCGAGGCTGAGCCCGTGAACCGGCCGTCCGACCAATTCCTGGAGGTCGAAATCGACGATGGCCTGCTTGACCCGCCAGAGAATTTCGTTGTCGTCCATGCCCAGGTTGACCAGCCCGTAGGAGAGGTCCTCGGCCACGCTGGTGGCCACGAGTTGGTGCTCGGGGTTCTGGAACACCAGGCCCACCCGTTGCCTCAGCTGGGCGAGTGCCTGGCGCTGATAGGCGATCGCTTCGCCTCTCCAGCGAATCCGGCCGTGTTGGGGCTTTAGCAAGCCATTGGCGAGCAGGAAAAGGGTGGTTTTGCCGCAGCCGTTCTCGCCAATCAACCCGCAGCGGGCCCCCTCGGGAATGTGCAGGCTCAGCCCCCGGATGGATGGCGCCAGAGAACAGGAATACTGATAATCAACGGCATCGAACTCCAGCAATGCTGTTTGGCTCGATGGGTTGACTGCTCTCATGCCTGCAGCGCCATGGTGAGGCCACTGAGCATCAGGACTCCAGCAACGGCCTCCGCTTCCAGTCGCCGGGAGCGACGAAAGCGCAGAACGCTCAGCACGCGAAACTCGGAGCGGAAGCCCCTGGCGGCCAGTCCCATGGACAAGGAGCGATAGGAGTTCAAGGAACGCTGGAGTAACTGACCGATCAGCATTCCGAAGCTGTGAAGGGAGCGTCGCCAGCTGATGTAGCCCGAACGGGACTTTTGGGCCACGTGGATCTCCTCAACAATGGCCATCAAGGTGAAGATGAAGCCATAGACGTAGACCATCAACTCCAGCAGCAGCGGCGGCCAGCACAGCTTGCGCAGCACCTGGATCAGCTCGTGGATGGGTGTGGTCAACAGGAGAAAGAGCATCGCACTGGTGGCCGCCAGCGAACGGGTCAGCAGCGACAAGGCCTGGTTGATTCCAAGCTTGCTGACATACAAGGTCCAGCCCGCCAGCGGTTGGCCCAGGCCCCGCCAGACGTCGGACTGAATGCTGGCGAAGTTCTCGCTTCCCACCAGGCCAATCAACAGGGCAGGCAGGCTGGCCGCTGCAAAACCGAGAGGCAGCAGCAGAATCGGCAGGTAGAGGCGGGCTGGAATGGCGGCATGGCCCACGATCCACACGCCCAGCCAAAGTGTGATCAGCAGCTGGACCGGGGCTGGAGCGACCAGAGCCAAGGCAAGCAGGATCCCCGAAAAGGCCAATTTCTGACCCGGTGGCAACGCCCTGAGGCGATTGCCGTGGGCCAGGGCATCGAGGATGTGACTCATGGAGCCGAAGGCTCATCCTTTGGCTTGGAAACGATTCTCTTGGCAACTGTTAACCCGGAACCAGTGGGATTGGGAACCGAATCGGTCTGGCTCTTGCCTTCGCTGCGGCCCCGATAGAGGCCGATCACATAGCCGATCACACCGGCTCCCAGGCCTGCCTGGCTGGCAAAAAGCAGACTCTCGATCTCCGAGCTGGGTAGCTCGACGAGGGGCTCGAACCAGGCCTCATAGCTGGGGTGAAGCGTTTCGATCGCCTCCTGTCCCTGGCCGTCAGCACCGGCATATTCGCCGCGAACGAAGAGCAAAGGAAAGATCGACAGGGCCAGCACGCCGGCCACCAGCAGCCAGTTGTGTTGCGCTCGTTGCGGGGGATTGGTTTTCGACATGGTTTCAGGCCCTCTGGGCGAGCTGTTGAAGGGTGGTCAGTTCTCGTTGGCCGTAGCTCTGCAGCCAGTTCCAGACCAGCACCGTGAGCAGACCCTCGGTGATCGCGAGGGGCAACTGGGTGATCGCGAAAATACTGCCGAACTTCAGAAATGAGGCACTGAATCCACCACTGGCGGCAGGGAAAGCGATGGCCAGCTGGCCTGCGGTAACCACATAGGTGGCGAGGTCGGCCAGGGCCGCTGCCGCGAAGACGGCCAGGCGCGTGTTTCCGGTTTGATTCAGGCCTCGGAACACCAGCCAAGCCACGACCGGACCGACGATCGCCATCGAAAAGATGTTGGCGCCCAGGGTGGTGAGACCGCCATGGGCCAGCAACAGCGCCTGAAACAGCAACACGACGGATCCGAGCACGGTCATCACCCAGGGACCGAACAAGATCGCCCCCAGGCCTGTTCCGGTGGGGTGGGAGCAACTGCCTGTAACGGAGGGCAGCTTCAGGGCGGAGAGCACGAAGGTGAAAGCGCCGGCCAGTGCCAGCAGCAGCTTCAATTCGGGATGTTCGCTGGTGATTCGGGCCATCGAGCGCAGCCCCATCAGCAGGAATGGCAGGGACACCAGCCACCAGAAGAGGGCCCAGGAAACCGGCAAAAACCCTTCAGCGATGTGCATCGCCTGGGCAGGTGCTGGGGAAAGAAGAACGATGGCGCCACTGAGTGCAGCCATGCCAAAAAGACTGGCCAACTTGGCCTTGATGGTCGTCATTCTGTACCTCGCAGGTCAGACGAATGGGTTGTGCAAAACGGCAGGAATCCTGACTTATCGACTTGAAAACAAGCCGAATCACAGTTGCGGGACAGCGGCCGATTTGAACGGCACTTTCCCTGTTGCCTTCAGCGGCTGTTCCCCGCTGAAACCGTTTCGTACTGGATTATGAACGTTGAAGGAACGGGCGGCAGCGATCTTTTGTCGATCGTTGCCGAATCAGCGCCTGAGCCGGGAACTGGGGCTCAGAACTGGAAGGTGGTTTTCACCAGCCCGCCGAGCTGGCGGAAGCTCTCACCCGAGGGTGTGTCCTGACCCAATGGGCGGCTCAGGTAGAAGAGGGCCGGCGTCACTGAAATGTTGTCGCTGACCTGAATCTTGTACCACCACTCCCAGGCGAAATTGCCGTCGTTGGGGCTCTCGCCTCCCTGCAGGGCGGTGGCAAAAACCGGTTGTCCCACGGCCATGCCCAGGGCGTTGCCCTTGAAGAAGGCATCGCTCCACTGCAGCCCCACCATCCACGACTGACTGGTGGTTAGCGCTCCATCGCTCTGATCGCTGTCGTAGGAGGTGGAGTTGATCCCCCAGCCGGCGCTGATCGAGGGAATCCAGCCGGAATTGGCCGGTTGCCAGTAGCCACTGAGGCCAACGGCATTGGTGCGGCTGGAGGGGTTCTCCACCAGAGCCGCCGCGGCAAAAGGCGTGGCCCCGGGCACATCGACGCCGGCCTGCAGATAGGAATAGATCGCCGCCAGGCCCCATTGCTCAGCGCCGTAGCCGATCTGAACCGTGCCCGTGCCGGCGGAGGTATTGGTGCCGATGCCGCCCTCACTGGGATTGCCGAAGTTGCCATTGGCGGCCACGTAGTTGGCGCTGACGCTGAAGCCGTTGGACTGCCACCAGAGGCCGGCACCGGCACCGAGGTTTTTGTTGTAAGCCACCGGTGCCCCGTTGAGGGTGAGCACGTTCAAGACGGTGTCGGCCGGATACACGCTGGGCCAGAGGGCGAGCATGTCCTCCTGACCAACGCGGCCGCCGACGGTGGCGGTGAAGCCGGCGCCGAGGGGGGTCTGGTAGTAGAGCTTGTCGATGCCCAGTGAATTGGGGCCGGAATCTTCCTGAAACGCCACTTCCAACCCGGCGATCCCGCCGGTTGGGCCGGCACCACCGAAGACCGAATCGGCGAAGTTGCCGGCCCGCAGGATCGTGCGCAACAGATCCTTGCCCGTGAAGCTGGTGTCGAGTGTGAGCTGCAGGTCGTAGCTGAAGGTGGTGGCACCCACCTGGGCGCTGGCGGCATCCACCTCGGCATCGGCACTGCCACTGAAGGCGTTCGCCCCCACCACGAAGGTGGCCAGGCCGCTGAACTTGGTGGTGGTGGAGAACTGGCTGGCCTCCAGCTCGCCCACCTTGGCCTCGAGCCCATCGACCCGGCCCTTGAGCACGGCCAGTTCGGTTTCGAACTCCTTCATCAGCCGGCGCAACTCGTCGGTCACCTCGGTGATGCGATCGAGGCAGGCGTTGAGCAGGGCGGCGGCTTCCCAGCGGCTCAGGGGGCGCTTGCCGCGGAAGGTGCCATCGGGGTAGCCCGCCACGCAGCCGTAGCGCTCCACCAGGTTGGAGAGGGCCTGGTAGGCCCACTCGGTGGG
>JABMPN010000123.1 GCA_013203655.1 Cyanobacteria bacterium bin.51 | reverse complement strand
GTAGGCGGCCGCGTACCTAATCGTCGCCGAACAGCTCTATCAGCAACAAGCTCCTAGCCGGCTGTCTGGGCAGATGACAATCCTTGATTGTGTTCTACGCCTGAAAATTTGAGGCATAGTAGCCTCCCTGCAGGACTTCAGGGGTTGGTTCCACTTTGAATTCCTGAACCCAAGCTCCCTGCAGTTGCCAAGAGCAGGGAGATCAAGCTGAAGGAAGGGAAAGGGGCTTTGACTTTCCAGTGAACTCAGGCTGGCCAGCGTGAAGCAGTTGGCGTCCGTTAATTCTATTATACACGATACGTTGCACATTGCAACCTCACCAACGGCTCAGCGTGGCCCTGTCTGGCCTCCCGCTCAACGCAGAGTGCTGGCTATCTCTTGGATCTCGTGGAATACAACGTAGACATCAGCAAGACCTATGGATGGGGTCTGTGTCACTTGTCTTTGCTCTTGTGCATAGGCTGAGATCCCAGCTGGCACAACCCCAGAGCGCCGCACCTTCCAGATGCCAACCAGCCTCTTCACCACCGCTCTGCGGGATCGTCTGACGTTCACGCTCAACCGCCTGCGCGAAAAGATCTGGGTACGGCCGCTGCTGCTCTGCCTGGTCTCACTGATCGGGGTCGGATTGGCCCATCTCGCCGATGGTCTGTTTCCCGAAGCTCCACTTCCCAATGTCTCGGCCGACACGCTGGAAACCCTGCTGGAGATCATCACTTCAAGCATGCTGGTGATCGCGGTCTTTGCCGCAGGCGCCATGCTCAACGCCTACGCCTCGGCTGCTTCTGTCGCCACCCCGCGCGCCTTTTCCCTGGTGGTGGCCGACGACATCTCCCAGTACGCCCTATCCACCTTCATAGGAGCGTTCATCTTCGGGATCGTGGGCTTGATCGCCCTGCTCAATGGCGTCTACGGCCGCAGTGGTCGGTTTGCCCTGTTTTTGCTCACTGTGGCGGTCTTGGCGGTCGTGGTTCTCAGTTTCGTTACCTGGGTGGATCGCATCGCACGGTTAAGCCGGGTGACAAACACGATCGACCGGGTTGAAAAGGCTGCCGCCACAGCTTTGCTGGAGCATGGCTTGCGGCCCACCCTGCGCGCTCGGCCCTCCGCCAGTGAACCAGCCGACAACCCAGAACCTGCAGATTCATCCTCCGATCACCACTCCCGTGGACTGTTGATCCACGCGCAGGAGGTGGGCTATCTCCAGACAATCAGCCTCGCTGAGCTGCAAAAAGATGCGGAATCTCTCGATCTGGAAGTGGCGATCGAGACCTTGCCGGGCGCTTTCGTGACGCCCCAACGGGTGCTGGCCCGCGCACTCAGCTCCAAGCCCATCGCCTCCGCTACCGGCGAGCGCCTGGCCGGGTCGTTCCGTGTCGGCGATCGACGCACCTTCGACGACGATCCCCGCTTCGGCTTGCTGGTGCTCTCGGAAATCGCCAGCAGGGCACTCTCGCCTGCCGTGAACGACCCCGGCACAGCCATCTATATCATCGGCAGCTTCGTGCGTCTATTCACCGGCTGGGTTGATGTCTCCAGCCACCGAACGGAAGACGCTGACAAGACGCCCCGTTTTGATCGGCTCTGGATGCACGAGTTGGCCTTGGAGGATCTCTTCGACGATGCCTTCCAGGCGATCGGACGAGACGGTGCCGCCTCACTCGAGGTCGGGCTGAGGATTCAGAAAGGTCTCTCCCTGATCAGTCAGCTGCCGATGGACGGGATCCGTGAGGCCGCCAGGGCCCAGGCCAGGCTGGCGCTGCACCATGGCGAGAAGGCCCTGCGGCTGGCCCAGGACGTGGCGCGGCTCCGCAGGGCCGCCGGCTGGGTGCTTCGGCCACAGGACCTGAACGAAGAGATCAGCCTCAACCATTGAAATGCAGAACAGGGCAGAGATTTTGGCTTGATCAGGGAGCCCTATTGCATTGCTGGGTCAAAATGATGGAATGGTGTCTCAGATTTAGATTTTTTTGGCAACATCAGCTTGAGAAGCAATGAGAATAGATGCGCAGGAGAAGGCTTTTGCTTTGCTGCGGCAGAATCTGTTGAGACCAAGCTTCAATTTGAATTTCAACTTTAACGAAGATGGCCTGATTGAGATGATTCATCAGAATTGAACTCCGTGGTTTTTACAGCAAACCCGCCAAGCTCCAAGCACTTCACAATAGGCCTATCGGACCGAAGAGTCCTGAACTTCGGCTTTCAGCTTTCAGCTTACGCAGTTTAGAAACTGATATAGCCACACCAAAACTGCATCGGCAAAGCTTTAAGCCGATGGCCTATGTGTCGAGCACCAAACTGACTTTCAAAGCAAGTTAACACACTTACTTTTAACTTGGATGCCAGATTGTCAACAGCTTGAATCCTGAACAGCTGCTCTGAGGGTGCATGGGAATAGCTTGTTATTTTTGGTGAGCTGGATCACTCCACCGATCCTGATCCCTGCCCAAGGCACAGTTCTGGATCGGTGGGAAGGGATTTGATTCACGGATGTCAACGAGGTCTTCCGCGAAGCGGTTGGTGGCGTCGCCCTAAGCCTATGGCGTGGGCCTCACCTCCTACGGCAAGATCGCGTGCGATTGCCATCACCAGCCCGACCACAAACCCATCAGCAAGTTGCAGCCAGGCAAGCCAAACGCGCTGGGCAACCTGCTCGCCTAGACCTTGTGTCTCTGCCCCAAGACTGGGACGGTGAACATGGCCCAAAAGGAGCTGGAGGCGAGAAAACCGCTGCGGCTGCAGTGCGACAGCGGCCTGAGGTGGCTGGGGCGCCATTGACAACAAACTCCCTGCTTCTGTAGAGCATGGACATGATTCAACGAAACCTCACTGATTCCTGACAATCCAGGTTGCTCTGCGGAACTGCTGCTGCTAGTGGAAGCAGTGATGTACGGCTTACCTGTGAATTCTTGACCTCCTACTGCAGAAGGCTTGCCAGCTTCCAAGCTGTTTTTTGGTGCGTTCGCAACCGCTGGGTGAGCAGGTCACCACTGCCTTCATCGGCGACGTCCTGTGCCTGAACAAGCGCCTCCTGGCACTGAGAAGCAAGTTGCCGATGATCAGCCTCGAGCTCCCGCACCATAGCCATGGCATCCAGACTGGCACTGGCATCAGAGAGGGAGGAGAGCCCAGAGAGTGCTGTCGGGCCAAAGGGCGCTTCCACCTTGAGCACCCGAATGCGCTCAGCCAGCTCATCCATGGCTTCGAACAACTCGTTGTACTGCTCCATGAACAGGGCGTGAAGGGAGGTAAAAAGGGGGCCTGTCACATTCCAGTGAAAGCCATGGGTCTTGCTATAGAGCACATAGGTGTCAGCTAGCACCTGCTTCAAGCCAGCAATGTTTTTGCCGTGGATCTCTCCCTCCTGGGTGGAAGAGTGGTTTGGCGTTATGGAGGGCGTTGTGGAGGTAGGAGATTGCATAGGAATCATGAAAGTGTTCGTCATAACAGGTGTTGTGGACTCCTTCACCACTATCACGATTGACCGGAGGACACAAATCCAGACGTGCCTGAATCCATCATCAAGACGCATGCGTCATCAGGATCACTCATGAGCAAGCCCCATATCCACCAAGCAGGGCTTGAAAGTGTTAAAATGGAATGTTGCGTGAATTCCATAGGGCTTGAAATAACCACAAACAGGTTCCAAAGGGCTCCTATTTGCAAGCAAAATGGCCAAGAAAAGCTGATGAATAGCCGGGCCCTATCTGCGTAAGCGAAGAGATCGCTTGCAGCGTCAGTGATCTCACGGCCTGACCTGCTGGATCAGCGCAGCCCGGGACTGGTGCTATCGCTTGACCACAATCCACCTGCCGATTACGTTTGAGGAACGGAAGCGAAATCGGCGAATCATTTCATCGGATCGATCGTTCATACGACCCTTTGAAAGTCTTTGTCCTGTTTCTTACCAAGGCCCTGCGTCGTTCTCTCCACTGAGACCTCGTCTCTCTTGAGCAACGCAAAACCCTGCCATGGTGCAGGAATTGGCTGAATCCTTCAGGCGTTGAGTCAGATCCACCCACCCGGACGCCGGCAAGGCCGATCTCACTGATCTGGGCTTCGCTTCCGATCACCCTATCCAGAAGAATCATGACGATGACCAAAGACAACACCATGACCATTGATGCCAAGCAGTTGCTCAACGACCAAAAGCGTGAGGCCTACTTCGAGCAACAACAAGCTCGCCTTGACGAGTGGACAGCTGAAGTAGAAAAACTCAAGGCGAAAACCAGTCGGTACAGCGCCTCTGCCAAGGAGAGTCTTCTCCAGAAGATCGACAATCAACTAAAGACACTCCAGGAAGCTCGTAACTTTGTTCACACCAAACTCATGGATGTTCAGGATGCATCCAGCGAGCAATGGAGTCAACTGGTCGAGGAGTCAGAAGACACCTTTGATCAGCTTTCAGGGAAGATCAAAGGGTTCGTGGATGAAGTCAATGCGGCTGTTGCCGAAACGATGCCAACCCAGAAACAAGACCAGGCATGAGTTGGGGCAGCCAGGGCTTGAACGCCCTGGCGTTACTTGAGCCGGCGGCAACCATCCTCACTGGCACCCGCAGAATCGATGAACTTAATCAAGCTTGCGTTCGTGAGTTTGAACGCCGGGCGAATGGCATAGCCCGCGCGTTTCAACCCCCTGGCCGTCCACTGGTTGCAGGTGCTGAACAGGTGATACGACCCCGCGGCTTGATAGAACTGATTGATGCCTTGCTGCCCTGTTGCCGTCGGCAGCAGGGCGTTCCTTTCATCTCTGAGGAAACTTTCAGCCAGAAATTGACTCAAGTCTCCGATCTGTCCCTGGCTCAGGCAGAGGCGCCGAACAACGCGATCAGGGAAGGAACGGAACGGTGAGATCGGAATCGAAACGACATGCACAACGGAGTCGGTGGGCCAGAACAACGCCCGCGCGGTGAGGTGAGCCTGCTTCTCGCCGGCTTGATAGAAATCCATGTCCCCCCAGCCCACTTCGAGATAGCGGCCAGCAGGGAATCGTTTCGCCAAACCCGGCAGCCATTGAATCAGTTGTTCCCTTGGAACAACGATTCCCGTATGCAGGCCATGGCTCACCAGATACGCCGACGGCTGGCCTGAAATTTGCACTTGCCCTGCTGGATCAGGGCGCCGAAGCGGCGGCGGGCTCGCGCACGCAGCGCTCAGCAACACCACCATCGAGACCATCCCAAGGCGCAACCCCATGGCCCAAGCCTCGCAGCCCGAGCCCTGGACGTGATCAGCGCATCACCTTGATCTCCGTGTTGTCGCTCAACGGTGCCGCCAGGCTGAAGCTGCGGCCCACCCGTTGCACAGGGGTGCCGGCCATCGCATCGAGGAAAGGTTGCAGGCCGCCCTGATCGCATTGGGCCGGGGTTGTGCCGCTCACGTATTGCACCGGGATCACTCGTCGGGGCTGCAGCTCACGCACCACTTCGGCCGCTTCGGCACCGGTGTACACCTTGGCGCCGCCGCCCACACCGATCACCAGCACATCGGGGCGACCCAGCAGCACCCGGTCTTCCGGCCGCAGACCCGCGGCAGTGCCGCCGAGATGGGTGAAGTCCAGGCCGCCCTGCTTCCAGCGCCAGATGGTGGCCATGCCGAAGCGGCGGCCGCCGAGGCGATCGTGGGGTATGGCCACACCCTCCAGTTGAAGCCCGGCCATGCGGTAAGAGCCCGGGTTGACCAACAGGGGGCCGGAGGCCACCGGGGCCCCTTCATCGAGCAGGCGGCTGCTGGCCAGGATCACATCGGCGCCCACCCGCGGCTCGGCCAGCCCGGCGGCGCAACCCACCGCCTTGAAGGGATTGAGCAGCACCCGGGCGCCGCCGCCCTGGATCAGCAGGGCGCTGTGGCCGTAGCTGGTGATCGTCACGCCATTGGCCTGGCTGGCCGCAGGGCTGACAAGGCCGAGACCCAGCAGCAGGGCGGCTGAGGAGGTGGCCAGGCTGGCCGAAAGCTTGGTGGCGCTGGCCATGGCAGGGTGCGCCCTGGCGGCGCCTGGAGTGGTGCGAACCTAGCAGCGCCGATCCAGGGAATCTCAGCGCAGCGTTCCGGTAACGGCTCCGGCGGCCTGGCGCAGGAAATTGGCCAGCAAGCGATGGCCGTCCTGGGTGAGCACACTCTCCGGGTGGAACTGCACGCCCTGCAGCTGGCGGTGCTGGCGGTGCTGCAGGCCCATGATCGTGCCGTCCTCCAGCCAGGCCGTGATCTCCAGGCAAGGGGGCAGGCTGTCGCGCTCGGCAATCAGGCTGTGGTAACGGGTGGCGGTGAGCGGGCTGGGCAGCCCTTCGAACACCCCCTGGCCGCCATGCAGCACTGGCGAGGTCTTGCCGTGCATCAACTCCGCTGCCCGCACCACCTGGCCACCAAACACCTGGGCCAGGCATTGATGGCCGAGGCACACGCCGAGGATCGGCAGGGTGGGCCCAAGTTCCTTCAACACTTCCAGGCAGACGCCGGCCTGGTTCGGATCGCCCGGACCCGGCGAGATCAGGATCGCCGCTGGAGCAAGGGCGCGGATGTCGTTCAGGGAGAGCGCGTCGTTGCGCACCACCCGCACTTCAGCGGCCAGGGGGTGATCAGCGGCCAGTTCACCGAGGTATTGCACCAGGTTGAACGTGAAGCTGTCGTAGTTGTCGAGAACGAGAAGCATGCATCCGGGGCCAGAGAGCCCGATCCAGGACCAGGCCCTCCATCAAAGACCAGAGCAGACCAACAGGGTCAGAGACCGAGCACGACAAGCAGCGGCGGCAGTAGCAGCAACAGGGCGATCAACAGTGAGGCCACGGCCGCCACCAGCACCGCCGCCGCCGCACAGTCCTTGGCGATCCGGGCCAGGGGATGGAAGCGGCGGCCGATGGCCAGATCCACCACCGACTCGATCGCCGTGTTCAGCAGCTCCAGCACCAACACCGCCGTGACCGTGAGCACCAGCACGGCCAGCCGGTCCGGGCTCAGCTGCAGCCAGAGGCCCAGACCGAAGGTGAACACGCCCACCAGCACGTGGATGCGGAAATTGCGCTGGGTCAGAAAGCCATGGGCCAGACCCTGGGCGGCGTAGCGCAGGCTCAGGGGCAGATCACCGGCCACACGCCAGGGGCCTGTCCGCCGGCCCCGTCCCCGCAGGCGGGTTTCGTTGACCAAAGGGGCTGGATTGGCTGGGAAAAGTGTTGTCATGGGGCCCTGTTTCCAGCCTGCATCGCACCCTACCGTCGATTTCTGGTCGTGCCACATCAAGTCGCTCGGTGCACACAGCCGAGCAGCTGGTCCTGGCGGGCGAGCATCGCCTGCAGGCGGGCCTCCGTCGGGTGATCCCAGCCCAGCAGGTGGAGCAGGCCATGGCTGGCCAGCCAGGGAAGCTCCCGCTCCAGACCCTCGCCCGCCGCCCTGGCCTGACGAGCCGCTGTCTCCAGGGAAATCACGATGTCGCCGAGTTCAAGCGGTTCGGGCTCCAGCCCGGCTGGCGGGGGGGGAGGCGGTGGCAGGGCAGCATCGAGGTCGGCGTCCTGGGCGGCGAAGGCCAGCACATCGGTGGGGCCTTCCACCTGCCGCCAACGGGCATTGAGCTCAGCGATCTCGGCATCGCCACAGACGCTGAGCCCGAGGCTGTAGGCCTGGGCGCTGAGGCCAGCCGGCAGCTCGGCCACCAGCTGGACCAGCCAGCCGCCCAGCAGACCCTGCCAGTGCTCATCAGCGGCATTCGGATCGCCATAGGGGCCAGCCGCCTGGAGCAGATCAGCGGGCAGGGCCGGATCGAGGCTGAAGGCCAGATCGAGCGTCAGGCTCATTGGGGAAGGCTGGGTCGCCCGAACCAGGCCAGCAGGAACAGCAGCACGCTGAAGCCCACGGCGGTGAGCCCGAAGTGGACCAGGCTCTGGCGCCCCTTCCTGACCATGTTGCGCATCGCCAGCTTCACGAAGCTGGGGGGCGGGCTGGTGGGGGCCGCTGTCTCCAGTGGGCCTGGATCAGTGACGCTTTGATCCATGGGGCTGCTGCTGTCAGTCATCGGGGGATCGGCAGGGCTCAGGCGGCCACATCGGCGGCGATCTCCACACCTTGGCGCAACAACGACTGGATGAACGGGTCGAGATCGCCATCCATCACGCCCTGCACATCTGTGGTTTCCACGGCCGTGCGCAGGTCCTTGACCATCTGATACGGGTGGAACACATAGTTGCGGATCTGGTTGCCCCAGGCCGCTTCCACGATGTCGCCGCGGATGTCAGCGATCTCCGAGGCCCGCTGCTCCTGGGCGATCACCAGCAGCTTGGCCATCAGCAGCGCCATCGCCTTCTCCTTGTTCTGGAGCTGGGAGCGCTCCTGGGTGCAGCGCACCGCCAGGCCGGTGGGCACGTGCAGGATGCGCACCGCCGTCTCCACCTTGTTGACGTTCTGGCCGCCGGCGCCGCCAGACCTGGAGGTGGTGACCTCCAGGTCCTTGTCGGGGATGTCGAGCTTGACGCCCTCCTCCAGCTTCGGCATCACCTCCACGCCGGCAAAGCTGGTCTGGCGTTTGTCGTTGGCGTTGAACGGCGAGATCCGCACCAGCCGGTGGGTGCCCTTCTCGTTGCGCAGATAGCCGTAGGCGTAGCGGCCGTCGATCTCGATCGTGCAGCTCTTGATGCCGGCCTCCTCCCCTTCCGAGAGCTCATTCACCGACACCTTCATGCCGTGGTCCTCGCCCCAGCGGGTGTACATGCGCATCAGCATCAACGCCCAGTCCTGGGCATCGGTGCCGCCAGCGCCGGCATTGATCGAAATCACGGCACCTTCCTTGTCGTAGATGCCGCTCAGCAGGCGCTCCAGCTCCCAGCGGTCCAGCTCGGCCTTGAGGGTCTGCAGGCCGCCATTGGCTTCGGCCAGCAGCTCCTCATCGGGTTCGAGGTCGTAGAGCTCCAGGGTGGCGCGGCCGTCATCAATAGAGGTTCGCCACTGCTTCAGCTGCTCCAGCTGCGCCTTCACCTCATCGAGCTGGCGCATCTGCTTCTGGGCCTGCTGCTGGTCATCCCAGAAGTCGGGCTGGGAGGCCAGCTGCTCCAGATCCTGCTGGCGGGCATTCAGAGCCGGTACGTCAAAGACAGTCCTGGGCATGGCCCAGGCGGTCGGTGAGCTCGGAGAGGTCGCGTTTGAAATCGGTGAGATCGAGCACCGGGCGGAAGCTAGAGACTGAAATTGACCGTATCAGCAGGGCCACCAACACCGCTGCGGGCCAAATCAAGGAGCGCCTAGGCCGTACGGACAAGACTTCTAGGATCCCCTTTCCTTCTCCGCCCAGCGATGGCCGCCAACGTCGAGATCTACACCTGGCGGTTCTGCCCTTTCTGCATCCGCGCCAAGGCCCTGCTCGATCGCAAGGGTGCGAACTACCAGGAATTCGCCATCGACGGCGACAGTGCCGCCCGTTCGGCCATGGCTGAACGGGCGGAGGGGCGCAAAAGCCTGCCCCAGATCTTCATCGATGACCAGGGCATCGGCGGCTGCGACGAGCTGCATGCCCTCGATCGAGCCGGCCGGCTCGATTCACTCCTGCAGGGGAGCTGAGGGTGTCATCGAGCGCCATGGGAGGCGGGAAGTCCCAGCTGTTCGTCGTCGATCCGCTGGAGCGCCTGCGCCCCGCCAAGGATTCCAGCGTCGCCCTGATGCAGGCCGCCCAGCGGGCCGGCCAGGAGGTGTGGGTCTGCCGCGCCGCCGATCTGGCGGTGGACGGCCAACGCAGCGATGCGGCCTCCGCCCACTGCACGCCGATGGTGCGCGCCCAGCCGCTCAACCTCGCCGACATCCGCCCCGACAGCACCCGTACCGACAGCGGGGGCTGGCAGGTGCCCGATCCCTGGTTCACGGCCGGGGAACCGCGCTGGCTGCCGCTCGCCCACTTCCCGGTGGTGTGGATGCGTAAGGATCCGCCCGTCGACGAGGCCTATCTCTACGCAACGCTGCTGCTGCAGCTGGCCGAACAACAGGGGGTGCGGGTGCTCAACCGGCCGGCTGCCCTGCTGGCCTGGAACGAGAAACTGGGTTCGCTGCGGTTCAGCGAGCTGATGGCGCCCTCCCTGGTGAGCGCCAACGTGGAGCGGCTGGCCGGCTTCGCCGCCGAACATCAGGAGGTGGTGCTCAAACCGCTGGGCGGGCGGGCCGGCCAGGGGGTGGTGCGCTGTGCCGCCGCCGCGCCCGGTCTGCGGGCGCTGCTGGAGCTGGTCACCCAGCAGCAGACGCTGCCGGTGATGGTGCAGGCCTTCCTGCCGGAGGTGACCGCCGGCGACAAGCGCATCCTGCTGGTGAACGGCGAGCCGCTGGGCGCGATCAACCGCCGGCCCATGCCCGGAGAGTTCCGCAGCAACCTGGCCGTGGGCGGCGCTCCCGAAGCCACCATGCTCACCGCTGCTGAACTGGCGATCTGCGCCGAGCTGGCCCCCGCCCTTGTGGCCGACGGTCTGTTTTTCGTTGGCATTGATGTGATCGGCGAGCGGCTCAGTGAGATCAACGTCACCAGCCCCACCGGCATCCGCGAGATCGAACGGCTCGGGGCTGTGCCCGTGGCCGACCTCACCATGGAGCGTTTGTTGAGGGGGTGAGCGGCAGGCTGAGTTGCTGCTGCAACACCCCCAGCTTCAGGGCCACCTCCTGCAGTTCCCGCTCCGGCTCCGAGCCCTTCACCAGGCCAGCGCCGGCTGTCAGTTCCAGCTGATCACCGCGCAGGCGGCCGCTGCGGATCGCCACCCGCAGTTCCGCATCGCCGGCACTGTCGATCCAGCCGATCGGTGCGGCGTAATGGCCCCGCTCAAACACCTCCAGGCTGCGCAGCCAGGCCATCGCCTCCCGCCGCGGCAGCCCCGCCACAGCCGGGGTGGGATGGAGCGCTGCGGCGATCGAGAGGGGCTGGTGGGCGCCGATCGCGGCGGTGATCGGTGTCTGCAGGTGCGCCAGCTGGCCATGGCGGACCAGCCGCGGCTGGCGGGGCCAGCGGGGAGACAATCCGGCAGCGGCCAGCACGTCGGTGATCGCTTCCACCACCAGCGCGTGCTCATGACGATCCTTACTGGAACGGCTGAGCTGGTCGGCGAGCGGGCCCCAGGGAGCGGTGCCGGCCAGGGCGTCGCTGCGCAGCTGACCCCGACGCACCGCCAGCAACCGTTCGGGCGAGGCACCGATCAGGGCATCGCCGGGGCCTTGCTGCCAGAGAAAGCGGCAACTGCCTGGCTGGTGCCGCCGCAGCTGCTGGAGCAGCACCAGCGGATCGAGCTGACGATCGAGTTGCAGCTGCTGGCGCACGGCCACCACCAACTTGCGCAGCTCGCCGCTCTCCACCAGGGCGAGGGCACGCTGAACCGCCAGGCGGTAGCCCGTCTCCCAGCTGGAGCGCTGGGCGATGTCGGGGCTGCGCTCCCAGCGGGCTCCGACCTCGCTGGGATCGGTGAGGTGCTCCAGGCGGCGGGCCTCCTCCCAGAGTTCTTCGGCGACGCTGCGGGCCGTGACGCCGCCCCCCAGCGGGCGCTGCAGCCGCAGCCAGCAGTGGCGGCCCTGGCGGCTCAGTTGCCAGCGCGGCAACACCGCCTGCACCCCAGCCACCCCCGTGCCCTCCTGCAACGGGCTATCGAAGAAGGAGAACGCCAACAGCACCCGCGGCCGGGCCATGGGCAGACAGACCTGCGGCACCGTTACCAGCCGGCTGAGGCAGAGGCTGCTGAAGCGCTGGGCCAGCTCAAAGCGCCGGGGGCCGCTCAGCTCCAGGCTGTTGGCGCTGCCGCATGCGGCCAGGCAGAGGCCAGGAGCCCCATCCCAGAGGAAACGAAAGCGATGGCCAGCCCCCAGCGCGCTTAACAGGGTCAGGGGGTCGGGGCCAGCCCCCTGGGCAGGCACGGCCAGCGGCACCGCCAGGCTCAGCACGCCTTCCTCCTCCAGCTGCCGGCCCCCCTCGGCGGCAGCGGCCAGAAGCTCGCTGAAGGAGTAAGGAACCATGCCGGTTGCGAGGTCCGGGGGGTGGGAACTGCTCAAATGTATGGGCCCCCTTCCCGTCACCGTCGGCCCCGCCCATGTCAGGCCCCCAGGTCGTCGCAAGCCGTTACGCCGCCGCTGGCGGCCGCCGCCAGCTCTGGAAAGCGGCGATCAAATGGCCGATGTATTCGGTGGCTGTGATGCCGGCACTGCTGGCGGCCGGCTGGTGGCTGGCCCAGGGTCAGCCACCGCGCTGGGGCCAGCTTCTCGGGTTTCTGTCGGCGGCCGTGCTGCTGCTGGCCTGGGAAAACCTGGCCAATGATGTGTTTGATGCCGACACCGGCGTCGATCGCCAGGGCAAGCCCCACTCGGTGGTGAACCTCACCGGCCGCCGTGACCGGGTGGCATGGCTGGCCAACGGCTGCCTGGGCCTGGGCCTGGGGCTGATCGCCCTGGTGGCCGCCCGCAGCAGTCCGGCGGTGCTGGCCCTGGTGCTGGCCTGCTGCGGCATCGGTTACGCCTACCAGGGTCCGCCGTTGCGGCTGAGCTATCGGGGCCTGGGGGAACCGCTCTGCTGGCTGGCCTTCGGTCCGCTGGCCACCGCCGCCGCCCTGTTGGCGCTCGCCCCGCACACGGGCGAAGCCAGCTCTGTTGCTGGCCTGGTGGTGCCCTGGCGGGCAGCGATCGCCCTGGGCGGAGGGCCGGCGATCGCCACCAGCCTGGTGCTCTATTGCTCCCATTTCCACCAGGTGGATGAAGATGCGGCCCATGGCAAGCGCTCACCAGTGGTCCGGCTCGGCACGGCCGCAGCCGCCGGCCTGGTGCCCTGGTTCATCGCCCTGACCCTGGCTGTCCAGTGGGCGCCGGTGCTGGCGGGCCGCTGGCCGCTCACCGCCCTGCTCGGCGTGATCGGCCTGCCGCCAGGTCTGCGCCTGATCCAGCTGCTGGGAGACCACCACGCCAGCCCGGAGCGGATCAGCGGCAGCAAGTTTCTGGCCCTGAAGTTCCAGGCCTTCAACGGGCTGGGCCTGGCCTGTGGTCTGGCCGTGGGGCCGTGGCTGGGCTCCGTGAACACCAGCTGGTTCCAGGGCCGATGAACCGGAACCAGCGATGAAGCTGCAGTGGCGGCCGTTCCGCTTCCAACTGCCCCGGCCCCTGATCACAGCGAGTGGGAGCCACGCCGCCAAGCGTGGCTGGCTGCTGCGGCTGGAGGCCGAGGAGCCAGCCGCGGCCGGACAGATCGGCTGGGGGGAGGCCTCGCCGCTGGAGGCCGATCCTGCGGCCCAGACCAGGGCCCTGGCCCAGCTGGAGGAGGCGATCTCAGGCTTGGGGGAACGCCAGCAACGCCAGCGGCTGGAGGCCGCGCTAACGGGGTTACCAGCAGTGCTTGGCTTCGCGATCGGCGCCGCCCTCGCCGAAATCGATGGGCAGGTGGGGGCGGGCAACGGTGGCTGGCTGCCGGCTCCGCCCTCCGCGGTGCTGCTGCCGGCGGGGGAAGCGGCCATCGAGGCCCTGGCTGAGGGACTGGCGACGGGCACCCCGCCGCTGACGCTGAAATGGAAGGTGGCGGCCGCCGCTGATGCCCTGGAGCAACAGGTGTTGGCAACCCTCCTGCAACGGTTACCGGCCAGCGCAAAGCTGCGCCTCGACGCCAACGGCGGCTGGGATCGTCAGACAGCAGGCCATTGGGCCCAGATCCTCGCCCCCGAACCCCGCCTCGAATGGCTGGAGCAACCGCTGGAGCCCACCGACGCCGAAGGGCACCAGGAGCTGGCGGCCCAGCTGCCGCTGGCGCTGGATGAATCGCTGCGCCACTGCCCCTCTCTCTACCGGAACTGGAGCGGCTGGCAGGTGCGGCGTCCGGCCCTGGAGGGCGATCCCCGGCCCCTGCTGGCCCAGCTCCAGGCGGGCAGCCCCAGGCTGATGCTCAGCACCGCCTTCGAAACCGGCATCGGCCGGCGCTGGCTCAACCACCTGGCCGCCCTGCAGCAGCAGGGCCCCACCCCCAGCGCGCCCGGCCTGGCCCCCGGCTGGAGTCCGGCGGGAGGCCTGTTCAGCAGCGATCCCCAGCGGGTGTGGGCAGCGGCGCAGCGATGAACGGCCTAGAACCCAGGCATCGAATGGCGGGTCTGGCTGACGGGAGGGTTCTGGCATGACCTGTCTGGACAACTGGGCCGACGACCCGGCCGCCGCTGCCGCCGCCCTGGAGCGTCTGTGGGCAGCCGGCGAGGTGGTCGGTCTGGCGGCGCCCCAGGAGCGGGCCGAGCTGCGGCAGCGGCTCGATCGGGCCAGCGAACCGCTGCGGCGCTGGGGGCCGGCGGTGGTGATCGGCAGCGGCGGCAGCAGCGGTGCCCGGCGCTGGTGCCTGCAGCCCGTGGCCCATCTGCGGCAATCGGCCGCAGCCACCGGTGAATGGCTGCAGCGCCAGGGGATCGATCCGGCCGGCACGGTCGTGGTCAACCCGTTGCCACTGCATCACGTCAGCGGACTGCTGCCCTTGGTGCGTAGCCGCCATTGGGGCGTACCACTGCGCTGGCTGGCCCCAGCGGTGATGCGGCAGACGGAGACCCTGCTGAGCCTCGATCCCCTGCCGCCGGAGCGGCAGGCCCTGATCTCCCTGGTGCCCACCCAGCTGCATCGCCTGATGGCCGATCCGGCCGGGTTGAGCTGGCTGCGGGGCTTTGCTGTCATCTGGGTGGGCGGCGCCAGCCTGGCTCCACCCCTGGCGGCGGCGGCCCGCCAGGCCGGCCTGCGCCTCTCACCTTGCTACGGAGCCACCGAAACGGCGGCGATGGTGGCGGCCCAGCCGCCCCAGGACTTCCTGGCCGGTGAGACGGGTTACGGAGCGGCCCTGGCCGATGTGGAACTGCGCCTCTCCAGCGAGGGTGATGGCGCCATCGAATTGCGCACCTCCCGGCTGAGCCCCGGCTGGTTGGGGCCGGGCCCTCGGAGCCCCGGGGCTCCCGTCCTCCAGCCCTTCGCCGGAGCGGAGGGCTGGTGGCGTAGCGGTGATGCCGGCCGGCTCGATGGCACGGGGCTGCAGGTGGTCGGCCGGCTCGATGGCGCGATCCTCAGTGGCGCTGAAACGGTGTTTCCCGAACGGGTGGAGGAAACGCTGCGGCAGCGGGCCCGCCAGGCCGGCCTGCCCCTGGCCGAGCTGCTGCTGTTGCCGGTGGCCGACCCCCTCTGGGGGCAGCGGCTTGTGGCCCTCTACAGAACCGAGGACATCGCCGGCCGGCCAGAGGCCGGCCTGGCGCCTTCCTTGACCGAGATCGCCCAGCAACTGCCAGCGGCGCAGCGCCCTCAGCGCTGGATCGCCTGCCCGCCTCTGGAGCGCAACGGCCTGGGGAAGTGGGAACGAAAGCGCTGGCAAGCCTGGCTGGCCAGTGGCAGAGCGAACAGCAGCATGGGCAGCGTCAGCGCCTGAGCCGGCGGGCCAGCATGGTGAGAGGAGATCCGCACCATCCCACCTCCTGATTTCCCCGACCACCGCTCCGATGAACCCCTGCTCAGCGCCAGCTGTCTCGGCCAGCACCCCACCGAACTGGGTGGACGACCGCACCCCCCTGGGCTGGCTGATCGCCCGTGTGCTGGCGGTGGAGCCACTGCGGCAACTGCTGTTTCTGCAGGCCCGGCGGATGATGATCCGCACCGCTGAGCGCCGGGGAATCCCCTGGCGGGCCCGCCGCGACGCGCTGCAGGAGCAGGCCGAACCCCTGCTGGCGCAGAGCACCGCCGAGGGGATCACCACCCCGGCCTACTACCGGGCCCGCTTCCACGCCTACGCCGAAGGCAACCTCTGCTGGGCGGCCGCCTGTGAGGCCGAGCAGGCCACCGCCTCGGTGGCGCTGCGGGTCTGGAAAGAGGAAGCGCTGAGCGCCGAGGCCGCCCAGGCCCGGATGCGGGAGGCGATCTTTGCCGCGATCGAGCCGAGCCTCACGGGTCCGGTGCGCCAGGCCCTGGACATCGGCTGTTCGGTCGGGGTCGGCACCCTGGCCCTCAAAGACTGGCTTGACGCCCGCGAGCGGGCCTCGGTGGCGGTCAGCGGTCTTGACCTCTCCCCCCAGATGCTCGCCGTGGCCCGGGTGCGGGACGCCGACGGCCGGATCCAGGCCTGGCACCACGCCGCCGCCGAAGCCAGCGGGCTTCCGGCGGAAAGCGTCGATCTGATCACCGGCCAGTTCCTCTGCCATGAACTGCCGGCCGCCGCCACCCACGCCGTGCTGGCTGAGGCGGCCCGGCTGCTGCGGCCCGGTGGCGTGGTGGCCCTGGTCGACCAGGATCCCGAATCGGAGGTGATCCGGGCAATGCCCGCCCCCCTGGCCACCCTGCTCAAGAGCACCGAGCCCTACCTGGAGGATTATTTCCGCCTGGATCTGGCGGCGGCCCTGGCGGACGCCGGCTTCTGCCGGATCCGGCGCGTCGCCTCCGACCATCGCCACCGCGTGATGGTGGCCAGCCGTTGAGCCGCACCACGCCCACCGGCCCGATGCCAACGCGGCTGGTCACCGTGCGCCTGTTCGCCGCCCTGCGGGAGCGCGCCGGCTGGGGCGAACGCCGCGTGGCCCTGCCCGCAGACCAGCCCCGGATGAGCGCCACCGACCTCTGGTGGCAGCTGGAGCTGGGGGACCGGGCGGCCGGGGCCGACGGTGCCCAGCCCGGAAGCTTGCCGAGCAGCCTGCGGGTGGCGATCAACCAGGCCTTCGCCAGCCCGGATCAACCGCTGCAGGCGGGCGATGAGCTGGCCTTCCTGCCCCCGATCAGCGGTGGCTGACGCCATGGTCCTGCGGGTCGCCCTCCACCTCGAACCCTTCGATCCGCTCGTCGCCCTGGCCGCCTGGCAGCGGCACCGGGAGCAGGACGTCTCACCGCAGGCGCCCTGGGCCAGGGCCGCCGCCGAAGCCCATTTCATCGGCAGGGTCCGCAGCCTGAGCGCCAACGGCGAACCCCTGGCGGCGCTGGAGCTGGAGCACTACCCCGGCATGACCGAAGCCCAGATCGAACGCCTCGCCGCCGCCGTGCTGGCCCGCCATGGCCTGGCCCACGCCCTGGTGGAGCACCGGGTGGGACGGGCCCTCCCAGGGGAGGCCCTCGTGCTGGTGGCGGTGGGGGCCGATCGCCGCGGCCCCGCCCAGCGCGGCTGCCAGGAGCTGCTCGAGGCGCTCAAGCACGACGCCCCCTTCTGGAAGCGGGAGTGGTGCGGCGCCGATGGGCGCTGGCTGGAGGGCAACACCCCCCTCTGAGTCCCGCCGGGCCGGGCTCTCAGAACAGGGGAAGGCGCAGCAGCTGGGCCCAGAGTTCGGCGCCCGCCTCCAGGTCGCCGCAATCGGCGGGAATCTCCAGGAGCAGGTCGGCGCCCTGCAGCGAACCGATCCGGGAGGAGGCCTGGCTGCCCTCCACCCGGGCCTCCAACGCGCCGGCCGGGCTCACGCCCAGACGGGCGCGCGCCAGTTCGGGCCGGCCCGGCCGGCGCTTCAGGGGCGCGGCCAGCCGCACCTTCAGCCGGGGCAGCAGCTCCACCGGCGCCCCCTCCAGCACCTGCAGCGCCGGCCAGAGCAGCTGCAGGGCGGTGATCGCCGCCGCCACCGGATTGCCCGGCAGACCGAAGAACGGCTTGCCGCCCAGCGCTCCGAAGGCGAAGGGGCGGCCGGGCTTGAGGAACAGCTTCCAGAAGGTCACAGCGCCCAGCTCCGCCAGCAGCGGCCGGATCCAGTCGGTGTCCCCCGCCGACACCCCGCCGGTGCTGACGACCAGATCAGCGGTGGCCGCGAGCTCCGTGAGGGCCTGCCGCAACAGCGCCGGGTCATCGGCCACCACCCGCCGCTCGGCCACCACCACCCCGAGCCGGCCCAGCAGGGCGGCCAGCAGGGTGCCGTTGCTCTCCCAGATCTGGCCCGGACCCCGGGCCCGGCCGGCCGCCACCAGTTCATCGCCGCTGATCAGCAGCGCCACCCGGGGCCGCAACCGCACCGCGACCCGGGCCACCCCGCAACTGGCCAGGCGAGCCAGATCAGCCGGACCCAGCCGCTCCCCGGCCGCCAGCAGCTCCTCGCCGGCCGCGGCCTCCTCCTCGGCGGCCCGGATCCAGGGGTTGGGGCCCACCGCTGAGGTCAGCCTCAGGCACTCGGCGCCCTCGCCTGGGCCAGGGCCAGGGCCGGAGCTATCAGAAGCAGGGGCCGCCGGCAGCCGCTCGACCAGCTCCTGGGGCAACACCCAGCCGGCCCCGTCGGGAAGCGGAGCGCCGGTGAGGATGCGAATCGCCTCTCCTGGTCTCAGGCCTTCGCCCTGACCACCCCTGCCGGCTCCAGCGGCCGGCCGGCGGAACGGCGCCCCCGGGGCGGAGCGACCCACCAGGGGCCAGACCGTTCCAGCCGCAGGTGAGGTGGTTTCAGCAATCGCATAGCCATCCATGATCGAGGCCCGGAACCCCGGCACCGCCTCTGCGGCGATCACCGGCTCGGCCGTGACCCGCCCGAGCGCCGCCTCCAGCGCCAGCAGCTCGCGGCCCGCCAGGGGTTGGAGCGCAGCCAGGATCCGCCGGCGGGCCTCCTCCAGGGGCAGGCCTTCGGGGGGATAGGGCTCGCGAGCTCCGGGGCCCGGGGCCGTCCGCCGCTCAGCCACCGGAGCTGACGGGACGGGGCAGCGCGCCGGCCGAGGGGCCGCCCGCCGCCCCCAGCGCCGGGTCCGGGTGGCTCCAGGGACCCCGACGCCCGCCGGTCTTCTCAAGCAGCCGCACGGGCCCGATGACCATGGCGGGATCGGCGGATTTCAGCATGTCGTAGAGGGTGAGCAGGCCCCCCTGGACAGCGGTGAGCG
>JABMPN010000122.1 GCA_013203655.1 Cyanobacteria bacterium bin.51 | reverse complement strand
AGTGGGCCCAGGCCCTGGGCCTGAGCCAGCCCGTGCTCAAGCGCAAGCTGGCCTGCGGGCGTCGCGCCAAGGAGCGGATGGTGGCGGCCAACCTGCGCCTGGTGGTGAGCGTGGCGAAGAAATACACCAAGCGGAACATGGAGCTGCTGGACCTGATCCAGGAGGGCACGATCGGTCTGGTGCGCGGCGTTGAGAAGTTCGACCCCACCCGTGGCTACAAGTTCAGTACGTACGCCTACTGGTGGATCCGCCAGGGGATCACCCGGGCCATTGCCGAGAAGAGCCGCACGATTCGGCTGCCGATCCACATCACCGAAACGCTCAACAAGCTCAAGAAAGGTCAGCGTGAGCTGAGCCAGGAGCTGGGCCGCACCCCCAGCCTGAGCGAGCTGGCGGTGGCGGTGGAGCTGCCGGAAGAGGAAGTCAAAGAGCTGCTCTGCCGGGCGCGGCAACCGGTGAGCCTGGAAACCAAGGTGGGCGACGGCGAGGACACCGAGCTGCTCGACCTGCTCCAGGGCGATGGCACCCTGCCGGAGGAAAACGTCGATAACGAGTGCCTGCGCGGCGACATGCGGGCGCTGCTGGAGCAACTGCCGGAGCTGCAGCGCGATGTGCTGAAGATGCGCTACGGCATGGACGTGGAGGAGCCGATGAGCCTCACCTCGATCGCCCGGGAGCTCGGCATGAGCCGCGACAAGACCCGCAACCTCGAGCGCCGCGCTCTTGAGGGCATCCGCTCCCAGTCCCGCCGCCTGGAGGGCTATCTGGTGACCTGATCGCCTCAGAAGAACTGGTCGAAGTTGTCGAAGTCCACGGCCTTGAAACTGCCGTCCTGCACCTGGCCCATCAGGCGCTCCAGCTGGATCCAGAGGCCACCGGCGGTGAGCAACGACAGCAGGAAGGCCACCAGAAGGGCGGTGCCGCCACCGAAACCGAACACCTGCAAACTGCCGCCGATGAACAGGCTGACGCCGAGGATGATTCCGGTGTAGGAGGCCACCGTTTCGGCCGTGCCCAGGGGCAGTAGCGCCAGACGATCCTGTTTCCAGCCATTCAGACGGTTCTGCACCAGCTTTGAAAACGTGAGGCCGCAGAGCAGGCTGATCACCAGGCCCACGCCGGCGAGGAAAAAAGGCGGTTGGCCGATCGGCACGTACTGCAGCAGGATCTCCTGGGCGTCGAGATCTGCGAAGCCCCCACCGGAGGCGAGCGCAGTGGCTTCGCTCAGATCGATCGGCTCGGAGATCACGGCGAAAGCTGACATGGGTTCGACTAGCGACCCTAGCGATCCCCCGCCGTTGTCCCTGCGGCTGCTCAGGCTGCCGGGGCCAGGGGATTGAGCCGTTGCAGCACTCCGCCCGCCAGCTTGAGAGGGGAAAACGTGCGACGCAGCAGATCGAGCAGCGCTTTGAGATCGTCGGTGTGCAGGCGGTTGTCGCGCACCAGCATCAGCAGCAGCCGTTGGCGCAGGTTGTCTCCACGGGGACCGAGCAGAAGACGCAGTCCGGCTCCGACCACCGGCAGCAGGTCGGCGTTGGCCTCGTCCTGCTCGACGACGGCCAGCAGGCTCTCCAGCCGCTGCAGTTGCAGGCGCCCCTGGTTGTCAAAGAGCACCTCCAGCAGCTTTTCGCGCAGCTCGGCGGTGTCCCCTGCCAGCAGCCGGCGGGCCACGTAGGGGTAGGCCACCCGGATGATTCGGAAGCTGGGATCAAGCCTGAGAGCCAGACCCTCCTGGCTGACCACGGCCCGGATGATCAGGGCAAAGCGGGCCGGCACCCGGAAGGGGTAATCGAACATCAACTCGGAGAAACGATCGGTGATCGCCTTGAAGTTGAACGAACCGACGTTTTCACCCAGCTGGCCGCCCAGCACCATTTCCAGGGCCGGCACGATCGGGGTGAGGTCAGCGTTGCGGCGCAGAAAGCCGAGGGTCTGAAAATCGCCGGCCAGGGCGAGGAAATCCCGGTTGATCAGATGCACCACCGCCGCTGTCAGGGTGAGGCGATCGGCATCACTGATCGAATCCATCATGCCGAAATCGACGTAGGCCACATGGCCCATCGGACCGGTCTTGCCGGGCAGGGCGAAGAGGTTGCCGGGGTGGGGGTCGGCGTGGAAATAGCCGAACTCCAGCAGCTGCTGCATCCCCGCCATCACGCCGGTGCGGATCAGGGCTTCGGGCTCAAGGTGATGGGACTCGAGTTCGTGGCGATCCTGCAGCTTGATGCCATGGATCCAGCTGGTGGTGAGCACCCGGCGACTGGAGAGCAGCCGCTCCACCTTTGGCACCGTGACAGCCGGGTTGGTGGCGAACAGGGCCGCAAAGCGTTCGGCATTGTCAGCTTCGCGGCGGTAGTCAATCTCCTCAAAAAGGCTGCGGCCGAACTCATCGATGATGTCGCCGAGGCCCACGCCCAGGTTCAGGGGCAGGAATGGCGCGCTGAGCACCGCGATCAGCCGGATCAGCACCAGATCCCGACGCAGCAGATAGACCAGGTTCGGACGCAGCACCTTGACGGCCACCCAGTGTCCGCCTGTCAGCTCGGCTTTATAGACCTGGCCGAGGCTGGCCGCCGCAATCGGATAGGCGGGAAAATGCTCGAAGAGCTGGTCGGCCGGCGCGCCGAGCTCCTCCTCGATCACCGCCAGGGCGATCGCATGGGGAAAGGGTGGGAGGTTGTCCTGGAGCTGGCTGAGTTGCTCAAGCCAGGCGCGCTGCACCAGGTCGGGGCGGGTGGAGAGGGCCTGCCCCAACTTGATGAAGCAGGGCCCCAGGTCCGTCAGGGTGGTGAGGATGCGTTTCCCCACCTCCTGTTGAACCTTGGCGTCTTGGCTGGTTCCCTGAACCGCCAGCACCACGGCCAGGCCCAGCAATTGCCAGAGCACCACCACCAGCCGGGCGACCAAAATCCAGGGCCGCAACAGCAGCCAGCGACGGTCGGCCCTGGGGTCGTAGTCGTAAACCGGGTCCCGATCGGTCGTGAACGGGGGTGCCAAGGGGGCCGGAGCGCGGGTGACGATGGCAGGAGCTCCTGAACGGGCAGGGTCAAGAGAACAGACTCTAAGGAGACTTCGGCGGTGACCATGCGCCTGCTGCAGGCCCTTCTTGGCCCGGGCCCCACACTGCCGCTGCACTTGCCGGCCCATGGGCGTGGCCGGGGTCTGGCACCGGGTCTGTGCCGGCTGCTGGCCGCTTCGCCGGCCCGCTGGGACTTACCAGAACTGCCCTCGATCGGCGGACCCCTTGAAGCCGAGGGGGCGGTGGTCCTGGCCCAGGCCGATGCCGCCGCCCTCTGCGGTGCTGAGCAATGCTGGTTCGGCGTGAATGGCGCCAGCGGCCTGCTCCAGGCGGCGCTTCTGGCCCTGGCTCCCCCGGGTGGTCGGGTGTTGCTACCCCGCAACCTGCACCGCAGCTTGCTGCACGGCTGTGTTCTTGCCCAGCTCCGGCCGGTGCTGTTCGACCTGCCCTTCGATTCCGCCACCGGCTTGTGGCAACCACCGACAGCGGCCTGGCTGGAGGGGGTGCTGGAGCAGGCAGGTTCGCTGGCGGCCGTTGTGCTCGTCCATCCCACCTATCAGGGGTTGGCCGGAGACCTGGCGGGCTGCATCGCCCTGGCCCATCGCCGGGGCTTGCCGGTGCTGGTCGACGAGGCCCACGGGGCCCATTTCGGCGCTGCGGGGTTGCCACCGCAGCTGTTGCCGGTCTCGGCCCTGGCGGCAGGGGCGGACCTGGTTGTGCAGTCGTTGCACAAGGCCGCCGGCGGTCTGGGCCAGAGCGCGGTTGTGCTGCTGCAGGGGCAGCGGGTCGAGCCGGAAGCGCTGCGGCGTGGCTTGCTCTGGCTGCAGACCTCCAGCCCCAGTGCCCTGTTGCTCGCTTCCGTGGAATCGGCCCTCTGCCAGCTCCACAGCCCGCACGGCGCGCTTCAGTTGCGGCGCGCCCTCCGCATCGCTGCGCGCTTGCGCGAACGGCTGGAGAGGGCTGGCCTGCCAGTCGTCGCTAATCAGGATCCGCTCCGCCTGGTGTTGAACACGGCCGCTTTGGGGGTCAATGGCCTGGTTGCCGACGACTGGTTGAGCGAGCAAGGGGTGATCGCCGAGTTGCCCGAGCCCGGCTGTCTCACCTTTTGTCTGGGGCAGGTGCCACCGCCGCTGTTGAGTCGGCGCTTGCCCCGTCAGCTCAGCCGCTTGGCCGCGTGCCTGGGCGGCGCGCCGCTGCCGGCCTTTCTGCCGCCGCCGTTGCCGCTGGTGGCCGAGCCGGAGCTGCCCGTTGGACAGGCCTGGCGTTCCAACAGCGAGGCCGTGCCCCTGGCCCAAGCGGTGGGCCGGCTGGCGGCCGAGCCCCTGTGTCCCTATCCGCCTGGTATTCCCCTGCTGATCCCAGGAGAGCGGATCGATCCGGGGCGGGCCGAGTGGCTCCAGGAGCAGCGACGGCTCTGGCCGGGTCAGATCGCTGATAGCGTGAAGGTTGTGGTCTGAAGGGCGCTGGCCATGGGCGCTGGAGGCCTGGCGAATCGATTCGGATCCTCTGCCGGTTCCGGCGATGCTGCAGGCGCTGGCTCCGGAGCTGGTTTTGCCTGGGATTTTGTTACCCCAGGCCTGCCTGATGCCGCCTTCGAGGACGCCCCGGGCTTCAGCCCGACACCGATGGAGTTGCGGGTGATGCTGCTGGCACATCTGCGTCCTCGGGCCGATTCGGTGGTCTGGGATGTGGGTGGTGGCACCGGAGCCCTGGCCCTGGAGATCGCCCGGCTGATGCCTGCCGGTACGGTTCACACCCTGGAGCGGGACCCTGAGGCGATCGAATTGCTGCAGCGCAACCGTCGGCGCTTCGCGATCGATAATCTCCACATCCAGGCGGGTCAGGCCCCCGACGACCTCCACCTGCTGCCTCCCCATCCGGATCGGGTGCTGCTGGAAGTGGGTCGTCCGCTTTCGGCCGTGCTGCATGTTGTCTGGCGCGCCCTTCAGCCTGGCGGCCGGCTCGTGATCAGCACCGCCAACCTTGAGGGGCTGGTGGACGCCACCGATACGCTGGGCCAGCTTGAGGCGCTCGATGTGCAGGTGGTTCAGGCGACGGTCCATCGCATGCAGCGCCGTGGCAGCCAGGCCAGGCTGGCGGCGGCTGAGCCCCTGTTTCTGATCGCGGCCGAGCGTCACGGGTGAACAAGGCCCGACGATCGCCCACCTCGCTGTCCCGGGTGGTCAGCGGCCTTGCAGCCGGCGGCTTTGGCTTGGTGGTGGTGGGCCTGGGCGGCTGGTGGTTTGCTCTGGCGGTGGGCGTGATCGTGCACCTGGCCTTGCTGGAGTTCTTCCGCCTGGCCCAGTTCAAAGGCATTCGCCCGGCGACCAAAACCACACTGGTGGTCTGCCAGTTGCTGCTGATTGCCACCCAGTGGGGCAGCGGTGGCGGCATGGCCGCCGACCTGGCCGCTGCCGTCGTGCCGGTGTCAGGGGCGGCGATCTGTGCCTGGTTGCTGCTGCAGCCCGTGACCGGCACCATCGCCGACATTGCCGCCTCAATCTTCGGGCTTTTCTATCTGGGCTTTCTTCCCAGCCACTGGTTGCGCCTGCGTGACCTCAGCGACGGCTTGCTGGCCCCTCGACTGGCGGAGCTGGGCGGGCCGGCCAACTCGGGCATGGCACTCACCCTGCTGGCCTGCCTGCTGGTGGTGGCCACTGACATCGGCTCCTACGTGATCGGCCGCCGCCTCGGCCGCCATCCCCTCTCGCCGATTTCGCCCGGGAAGACGATTGAAGGCGCCATCGGTGGGCTGGCCTGGAGTGTGCTGGTCGGTGGCGTCGGTGGCGTGCTGCTGGGCTGGCCCTGGGGCTGGGCGATCGGCGGCCTGCTCGGCGCTCTGGTCTCGATGTTTGCCCTGGTGGGTGATCTGACCGAATCGATGATGAAGCGGGATGCCGGGGTGAAGGATTCCGGAGACGCCATTCCTGGCCATGGCGGCATCCTTGATCGCATTGACAGCTACCTGTTCACTCCGGCGGTGGTGTTCTACTTCGTGACTCTGGTGTTGCCCCTGGTCAGCTGAGTTCAGGGTGATACCAGAGCCTCTCCCTGAAGTTTCAGGGTGCCGTCCTGCACGCAGGCCGATTCGATCTTGATGGCGGGATCCATCGGCAAGCGAAGCTTCAAGGCGCCATCGAGGGAGAAGAAGCCAACGCTGCCTTCCAGCGCACAGGGGCGTGTTTCCTGTTCCAGCTCCAGGCCTTTGCCAGCGGCGTGCGCGCTGAAGATCAAGGTGTCCTGGGTCAGGCGCAGATCAGCCAGCGGAGTGATCCCCAGCAGTTGTTCGGCGAGGCTGTCGCCCAAGGCCCGCCAGCGGGAGTGGCGGAAGGTTTCACGCAGGCCACCAGCGCTGAAGGCCACCTGGCCACGAACGATGAAGGGATGGCCGAGCTCGACGGCCTTGCTCCTGATCAGGGCCGCCAGCTTCACCTGGATGGCTTCGCTGCGCAGGTTCACCGACTCAATCGCCACACCCCGATACACCACCCGTTGGCTGCTGAGGCTGACCCCCTGCAACTGACCGCGCAGTAACTGCAGCGCGGTGCCATGGAGCTGCAGCTCCAGGCTCTGCACGGCTTCGCATTGGCTGCGGATCCAAACTTGAAGTCCGGCCGCGATGAGTTGCAGGATCGGTCCGCTGCGGGGCTGGATGCTCTGGTCAGCAGTGTCAACTCTGGCCATGCCGACAGTGAATGTTGTGGTTCTCCTGATAGTGCCCGAGGGTCACCGCAGCGAGACAGGGTGGGGACTGCCTATCCCAGGCCGCCGGGGGGGAATCGTTGGTCTCCACTGAAAGAGGAAGCAAAGGCTTGTCATGAATGACTCCACCCGCATGGCTCGGCTGGCGGGCGCTGCCCTCTCAGCGGCCGGCACCTTTGTCTCGCTTCCGGCACGTGCCATCGACCCGCCGGTGAGGCCGTGCCCGGTCCTGCCGCCCTGCCCGCCACCGAGCCCCGGGCAACAACTCGAGTGACACGGTTGACCAGGCTTTCGGCACAACGGATCTGGTGGCCTACGAACAATCCACGGGTGGTATGT
>JABMPN010000121.1 GCA_013203655.1 Cyanobacteria bacterium bin.51 | reverse complement strand
GGCCGGCGTCGAGAAGGTGATGGGCTTCTGCACACCGCAGGAGCACGCTCTTTTCCTGCGTCAGGTTCCCGGCTTCGAACAATCACTTGTCAGCAGTGGAATCCTGCTCTTCAAGATGTGGTTCACCGTGTCGCAGGCCCGCCAGAAGGGGCGATTCGACAACCGGCGCAAGGATCCACTCAAGCAGTGGAAACTCTCGCCGATCGACGAGGTGAGCGTGGAGAAGTACAGCGCGTACACCGAAGCGCGCAACGAGATGCTGCTCGCCACCGACACCCTCGCGGCGCCATGGACGATCGTCAACTCCAACGAGAAGAAACGGGCCCGGCTTGGCGCCATCCGCAGCGTCCTCCACGCCCTCGACTACGCGCACAAAGACCACGACGTTGCCTGTGAGCCCGATCCCCGGGTGGTGCGGACGGCCCATTCGGTGTTTATCAACAACTGAGTGGGCCGCCACGCCTCCGGTTTCACAGCTTGTGAAGACTGAACTGGTGGCCGAGCGGACTGGCGGCCAATCTGGGCTGCCGCCTGCTCGATTCGCAGCGCCCCAGCTCAGCCTGGTGCCGGGGAACATAGGGGCCACACTGGCGTGATCCGCAGATGGATCGCCATGACCCTGCCTGCCTTCCGCCCCTGCCGTTCGCTGCCGGCCGTTCTGGGCCTGGCGCTGCTGGCTCTGCCGCCACTGGCCCTGCCGCCACTGCTGCCCCGGGCCCTGGCCCAACCGGCGGCGGCCACGATCCCCCTGCCGGAACCCCAGGGCCAGACCCTGCTGCTGCAGAGCGCCGATCGCGCCGACTACGGCCCCCTCGCGGAGCAGTTCCTCACCCAGGCCAACCTGGCCTACTGCGGCGTGGCCAGCATGGTGATGGTGCTCAACAGCCTGGCGGTGCCGGCCCCGGCGGCGGCGGGCTACGGCAGCTACCGCTTCTGGACGCAGGACAACGTGTTCGAGGCCGCCGCCACCCGGGCGGTGCTGAGCCCCGAGGTGGTGGCCCGCCAGGGGATGACCCTGCAGGAACTGAGGGGTCTGCTGGCCAGCCATGGGCTGCAGGCCCGGGCCATCCACGGCGATCGGCTCAGCCTGGCCCAGTTCCGCCTGCTGGTGCGCAGCAACCTCGCCCGAGCGGACGACCGCCTGCTGGTGAACTACGACCGCAAGGCCCTGGGCCAGGCGGGCGGCGGCCACATCTCCCCTCTGGCCGCATACAACGCCACAACGGATCGGGTGCTGATCCTGGATGTGGCCCGCTACCGCTACCCGTCGGTGTGGGTGCCCCTGGTGGATCTCTGGCAGGCGATCCGCACCAACGACACCGCCTCAGGCCTGAGCCGCGGCGTGGTGGTGGTGCGGCGGATCTGAGGGCGGTACAGCGCATCAGGGAATGCACCCAGCTGCCGGAGATCTGCGCTCAGGCCAGCCCAATGCGAAGGCTGGAGCTGATCCACCCCGTCCATGATCACGGGGTGAGCGGCGCAGCAGAGACGTGAAAAGGAAGCCCATGAACCCCAGCCCAGGGCGACGCCGCGGCAGAGGGCGGGGTTAGCTGTCCTTCCTGCTGGTGATGCTCAGCTGCACCCTGCTGGTGCTGATGCCGGCCGCCCAGGCCCAGATCCCCTTCGCCTCCGGGGACAACACCGCCACCACCGCCAGGAGCAAACCCTGGTGGGATCTTGCCCAGGCCGAACGCTGCGGGCGCCTGTGGTGCAGCCAGGTGTTGATTCCCTACATCACCTTGGGGGAAGACAACAGGAAATTCGTGGTGGCCGTTGCCGCTGAAGCTGATGCGGCGGAATCCGATCTGAGGCGAACGGTGAAGCGACGCTCCGAAACGATCGTGCAGAGTTTCAATGCTGTGCTCAGCCAACTGAAACGAAGCCTGGGTTCACATACGCAATCGAAACGAACTGATCCAGCCGCACGGGATCCGCAGATCAAGCGCTCACTTCAGTTCTGGCTGATCTCAACCCCAAAGCCCCTGCATCCACGCACACCATCGATTGATATTGGAAAGCTCAACAACGCCACGGTGGTTTATGTGCTGGCCAATGAAAAGCTGGAAATCTCCCAGCAGATTCTTGCCACCGTCACCGATACCGATGCCCAGCATGCCGGGCTGAGCAAAGACGACCTGGCAGCCCAATGGAAAAAAGATCTTCAATCGTCATTCAGTACGGCGATCTGGGGTCTTGAGTTCAACAGAACCTTCCCCTTGGCGAGGCCGCTGCTGGCGTTGGCCGTGCTTGGGGTGAGCTTTGCCGTCGCGCTCCTGCTCACCAAGCTGCGACGCTTCTTCAGGCGGTGGCTGCGAACCATCCAGGCTCGCCTTGATGCCCAGGACGAACTGGCGAAACGGGCGGCGATGGCCGGCTCCGATTTTCCAGAGCAGGGCCCTCCGGTTCCTCCCACCCATGATCCCGCGGAGCCGCTTCCCCGGATGGATTGTCCGCAACGGGAGAGCAGACTCAGAGAACCAATCTTCGCGGGATCGCCAGGCCAGAGCGGTGGTGGAGGCCATGGCGCGGCATCGATCTCGGCAGGAGGATCCCTTTCGCCCTCAACACATTGGCAAGGGGTAAAGATCAGCTCTCCCAACAGATCTCAAAACTTGAAATCGATCAGCGGATTCTGCTTCGCCAGGTCCAGAGTGGCCTGAGGGTATGGGTGGAAGTGCTGCAGTTGCTTCGCTTCAGCACGATCATCGGTGGAATCTTCGTGCTCGGGCTGATCAAACCTGATTGGCGTATCTTCGCCCTCGCCCGGCAGGCTGTACTGATCCCGATCATCTGGATTGGAGTTTCGCTCTCGGAGCTGCTGATCGACCTGAGCATCGATCAGGCTCTCAACAGGTGGGTCAACACAACGGTGGCTCAAGATGCCGCCTCCAACCGTTATCAATTGCGCGCCACCACCTACGTCAAGGTTTGCAAGGGAATCGGACCCCTGCTCTGCACCGGCCCCAGCCGCTGCTGGCGGGGGCATCCGGCTCGGCTCCGGGATCGTCACCGCATAGAGGCCCCGCAGATCCCCCACCTTGAAATCGAAGGCGCGATCCTCGGGGTAGTTGTCCGTCACGAAGGCCGGCCGGCTGGCCCTGGTGCCATGGCAGGCCAGGCAGCTGGGCTCCACGTTGATGCGGCGGTAGTAGGTCACACCGCTGCTCTGGCCGCCGCGCTCTTCAGCATTGGCCGGCTCCCAGAGCCCGTTGATCTCGGGGTGGCGATGGAACAGGTCGATCACCTGCCGCTCCTGGGCGCTGGCGGGAGCGTGATCGGGGTTGCGAAACTTGCCGGACACCTGGCGGACCTGCCAGCCGTTCTCCTGGCCGATCGCCTTCGCCCGCATCCCCACAGGCTTGCAGACCTGCTGCATCGTCTCCAGGGTGGGATCCTCGCTGCGGCCTTCCAGGCTGGAGGCCAGGGAGACACGCATCTGATCGAGCTGCTCGATTTGTGCCACCGCCTTGGCGAGGGCGGCGGGCTCCACCGCTGCCGGCGAGGGTGACAACGCCACAGCCACCGCCAGGGCAGCAGGGGGGAACGCGGTAAGCAGCAGGCCAGCGGCCACGAGCAGCAGCCCCGAGGCGGCGGTCGGCCAGGCAAGCCGCTTGAGGCGGTGGATCAGCGCGCGCAGGAGAAGCCAACCACTTCGGATCGGGCGGGGGAGGCGGTCCATGGCGATAGCCGCTCCAAGGGAAGCGGGATAGGCGAGGAAGGGAACAACGGAGAAAGGGCCCGGAAAGGTCCGGGCCCGGATGCCGGCAGGCGACGGAGGGCCGTCGTCAGCGGTGAAGCGGCTGGGCGGGGGTCAAAGTCCCACTAACCGATCGCCGTTGCCGTGAGAGCCACGGGGGTGCTGGCGGTGGTGGCCAGATCGAGCGGGAAGTTGTGCACGTTGCGCTCATGCATCGCCTCGATGCCCAGGCCGCCGCGGTTGAGTACATCAGCCCAGGTGTTGATCACCCGGCCCTGGTGATCCATCACCGAGTGGTTGAAGTTGAGGCCGTTGAGGTTGAACGAAAAGCTGGCCACCGCCAGGGCGGCGAACCAGATCCCCACCACCGGCCAGGCGGCCAGCAGGAAGTGGAGGCTGCGGCTGTTGTTGAAAGAGGCGTACTGGAAGATCAGCCGGCCGAAATAACCGTGGGCGGCCACGATGTTGTAGGTCTCCTCTTCCTGGCCGAACTTGTAGCCCTTGTTGAGCGACTCGGTTTCGGTGCTCTCCCGTACCAGCGAACTGGTGACCAGCGAGCCATGCATGGAGGCGAACAGGGCACCGCCGAAGACGCCGATCACACCGAGCATGTGGAAGGGGTGCATCAGCACGTTGTGCTCGGCCTGCAGCACCAACATGAAGTTGAAAGTGCCTGAGATGCCCAGCGGCATGCCGTCGGAGAAGGAGCCCTGGCCCACCGAATAGATCAGCAGCACGGCGGTGGCCGCGGCCACCGGGGCGCTGTAGGCCACGGCGATCCAGGGGCGCATTCCCAGCCGGTAGCTCAGCTCCCACTCCCGCCCCATCCAGCAGAAGATGCCGATCAGGAAGTGGAAGATGATCAGCTGATACGGACCGCCGTTGTAGAGCCACTCATCAAGGCTGGAGGCGGCCCAGATCGGGTAAAAGTGCAGGCCGATGGCGTTCGAGGAGGGCACCACCGCGGCGGTGATGATGTTGTTGCCATAAAGCAGGCCGCCGGAGACGGGCTCGCGGATGCCGTCGATGTCGACGGGAGGCGCGCCCACGAAGGCGATCAGGAAGCAGACGGTGGCGGTCAGCAGGGTGGGAATCATCAGCACCCCGAACCAGCCCACGTAGAGGCGGTTCTCGGTGCTGGTGACCCAGTCTTTGAAGCTGCTCCAGGGGTTGCCCCGGGAGCGCTTGAGGGTGGTTGACGTCATGGTGAGACCTCAGGTAACAGGAATCGGGGCGGGACAAACTGGCCTGGCCAGACCGGGCATTCAACAAAAGCCTTCCCGACCCTTCTACAATACTAACGACATATCGGCCTAGATCGCACATGCTGCCATGAGTCATCCTGCTCCGATCCTCCAGACACAACGGCCGCCGGCGATGGCCTGGCCACAGCGGCGTTGGCGGGCCCGCCTGCTCGGCGTTCTGGTCGCCCTGCTTTTGGCGGTACCCGTGCTTGTCCTTGCCATGCCAGCCCAGGCTGCAGCTGAGATTCAGCGCTGGTCACTGGCTGATACCAACGGCGATGGCTGGGCGATCAGCCTGTTCGAGCAACCCGACCCGGATTTCCCGGGGGGCTGGCGCCTGCGCCTGACGGCCCTGGCTCTCGGTGAGCACCTCGACCACCAACGCAGCCTCGAACTCCAGGACACCCAGGGGAGCCACTGGCAACTGGCCAACCACAGCGAGGAACAGGTGCCCGCCGGCGATCCAGCCGTTCCTGCCAGTTCGGCCCAGTTCGATCTGGCCGGACTGCAGCCCAGACCCAGCGCGATCTTCCCCCTGCGACTGGCGATCCCGCTGGAGAACGGAAGCGATCAGGCGCTGATGCTCTCACCGGAGATCGTTGAAGCCATCGGCCTCAAGGCTGGACAGGGAAGCTGATCGGGCGCGCCGAGGCCGCCGTTCTCCTTCCAGACGCCCTTGATCACCTCCGCCACTGATCACCTCCGCCACGGTGCGCCCGAAGCGGCTGGCCAGTTCTCCAGCGGAGACCTGATCCATCTCAGGGGCGTCGATACAGGCGCTGGGCTGATCGATCGCTCAGGACGGATTCTCCAGACCCTCCAGCACCGTTCGCAGATCTCCCATCAACTCCTCATCCAGCTCAGTGGCGGTGATCTCCTCTCCCACCAGGTCCTGAATCAGCGGATAGAAGCGCACCTCGAACCACTTGCGGAACACCGGATAGGTGCGCTCCGCCGGCCAGGTGCCGCTGTCGCGATGCCAGAAGTCGAGCTCGGCCTCAAAGATCGCTTCATACACCTCCTTGAGAATCTCCTCGGCTTCCTCATTCGTCTCGAAGTCGGGGATCAGATAGAGACAGGGCTCCCGCGCTCCGGCGGCGGCGGTGTCGAGATCCAGCCGCTCGGCCCAGGCGAGCAGTTGATCGCTGGGGTAGATGCCCACGGCGCAACGATTGACGATGGCCATGGCCCTGCTGTCTGCCGGTCTCCAGAAACGCTAGGAGGACGCTGAGCCTTCTAACGCCTTCAAAAGGCCTCAAGCTGTGGTGATAGGTTCAACAATCGCTTCAACAATTCTGTCCGGCTTTTCACCGGCATCGGCTCAGCTGGGACATCGCCATGGAACAACTCACGGCCCGAGGGCTGGAGGTCGTCAACGACCTGGCCCAGCGCTATGGCTTCAGTCAGGACGCCGCGCTGCACATGACCTTCGCCGTACTCAAGGGGCGGGGCGGCATGGCCCAGTTCAATCACCCCGAATTCGCCGGCTCCGGCCAGTGGATGAACGGCGGGATGATGATGCTCGGCGACATGTTCAACCAGGGGCTGAAGGCCCGCGTCGATGGGCTTTGCCAGGGGCTCGCCGCGGCGGTCTCCAGCCAGCCCGATCTCTTTCCCCGGGGCAGCTTCCAGTCGCAGAGCCAGAGCGGCGGCAGCCAGCAGATGCAGAACAGCGGCGGCATGGCGCCCATGGCCCCGATGAGCTTTGGCTCCGGGGCGCTGTTCACCCCCGATCCCCAGGACAGCTGGTGGCCCGCGGAACTCGGCAACCCCAGCTCCAGCGGCGCCCAGAACGAGGTGCGCTACGCCTATTTCCCGGCGGCCGGGCGGCTGGCGGTACAAGTCAACGGCCGGGTCAGCCTCTATGACACCAGCGGCCACCATATCTCCGGCCTCTCCCAGCAACAGGCCTCCGGCGGCGGCGTGGTGTTCAGCACCGGCGCCGGCAGCATCAGCCTCACCCACCTGCCGACAGTGAGCGGCCCGCCGGCTCCTGCCGCCACCCCACCGACGCCAGGCCCCACCGCCACACCAGCACCACCACCAGAGCCAGCAGCAACAGCGGCACCAGCAGCAAAACCAGCGTCTGCGCCAGCAACGCCCGAGCCCCAGCGACCAATCGCCCAGAGTGTCCCAACTTCCTCGCCCGCGCCTGCTGCCAGCCCGGACGCAGCCGGTGGGGCCGCTCCCAATGGCGGCACCGATGTCTTCGCCACCCTCGAGCATCTCGGGGAGCTCATGCAGAAGGGCCTCCTCACCGAGGACGAATTCACCGCCAAGAAGGCCGAGCTGCTCAGCCGCCTCTAATCACCAGGCGCCAGCCACCCGCCCGGTCCCTCACCAGGGCAGCCGCTGGCCGTTGGCGTGCCAGAAGCTGCCGGAGGTCTCCAGGCTGAGGGCATCAATGCGCTCCAGCAGACCCTGGACCGCCTGCTGGGGGCTGATGCCGGCGTCGGTGAAGCCGGTCATGCGGGTGCGCACCAGCCCGGGATGGAGCAGGGCGACGGCAATGCCGCGGGGCGCCAGGTCGATCGCCAGCGATTTGCCGGCCATGCAGAGCGCCACCTTCGACATCCGGTAGCCGTAGGAGCCACCGGAGGTGTTGTCGTCGATCGAGCCCATGCGGCTGGTCATCAGGGCCACCTTGGCGCCCGGTTTCAGCTGGCCCAGCAGGGCCCGGGTGAGCTGCAGCGGCGCGATGGCATTCACTTCGAACTGGCGCCGCAGGCTGGCGGGATCGAGCTGCTCCAGGGAGGTGCGCTCCACAATGCCGGCGTTGAGGATCAACCCATCGATCGCCAGGCCATCGAGCCGCTCCACCAGGCCGGCGATGGCGGCCTCGGAGGTGAGCTCCACCCCCGCCTCGATGCGCACCCCCAGGCTCTCGAGCTCCTGGGATGTCGTCCGGCAGACCGCCACGACCCGCTCGCCGCGGGCCTGCAGCTGGCGGCAGTATTCGGCGCCGATGCCGCGGTTGGAGCCGGTGATCAGGTAGGTGGCCATGGGGGTGAGCAAGGGGAACGGCGAAGCGAACAGCCTGCCGGTGAGCGTTGAGGCTTGACGCGTTGTCATCCAGGAGAGGTAAGCCAATCAAGCAAGTTTTCGGCTTGCATGGCCCTGGTGTCCCCCCCCATCCCTGTTGTGGTGGCTGGATGGAATCAGGATCCGATAGGCGAGCAGCTTCAAGCGGTCGTTGATGAGAAACCAGCCGAGGGCATAGCCCCAGACCGCCAGGGCCCACCCCCAGCCAAGCGGAGTCATGAAGATGCCGTAGACGGCGATCAGCGTCGCCAACAATTGGGTGCCGCATACAGCCAGCAGCAGGATCCGCGCCGGGCGGATCGACCAGAACGGCCCCCGCGTGCGCGTGAGGAAGATGGTCAGATGTCCAGCAACCGAGAGTTTCAGATACATCAGCGTCTGGATATGGGCACGGTCCAGATTGAACAGACGCTCTCCGAGATAAAATAAGAGAAAAGCCGAGACCACTCCAATCACACCCAACACGGCAGACACTCCCAGAACCGTGCGCATGTTCCAGGTTTCTGGGTTGTTGCTGTAGTGGACATTGTCGTAGGCAATCGACAGGATGGCGCCATCATTCATCAATGCCAGCATCACGATCATCACAGCGGTCACCGGGTAGAAGTTGAAAACCAGGATCGACAACGTCATGAAGAGCAACACACGAAGCGTTTCAGCGATGCGATAGATCGCATAGCTGTTCATTCTCTGGAAGATTTTTCGACTCGTCTTGATGGCATCGACGATCACAGACAGACCGGAGGACATCAACACAATGGACGCTGCTGCCCGGGCCGCGTCCGTTGCTCCCTCCACGGCGATGCCGCAGTCCGCCTGCTTCAGTGCAGGAGCATCGTTCACCCCGTCGCCCGTCATCCCGACGATGTGGCCCCGTTTCTGGAGAACGTCCACAATTTTGAACTTGTGTTCAGGGAACACCTGGGCGAATCCATCTGCCGTTTCGATCGACTCTTCCAATCGATCTGACGCATGCGTTGTCGTGGTCGCGAAGATGCTTGCGTCGAGAATAGTTGTGCCCATGCCCAGTTTCCTGGCTGTTTCCTGGGCGATGGGCCATTGATCACCCGTCACCATCTTGACCGACACACCCATTCTGCGTGCCAGAGCGATGGTCACTTTGGCTCCTTCCCGGGGGGGATCAAACAGCGGCAACACCCCCAGAAATCGCCAGGGTTTCTGCGCCTCGGCTCTGGCAACACCCAGAGAGCGAAACCCACGGGCCGCAAAGCCTTCGATTGCATTCTCAACGTCGGATTTCACTGAAGAGGCATTGGTCGACAACTCCAGAATCACCTGTGGCGCGCCCTTGGTTGCCCTGACCTCGTTGCCGTTTTGATCCCTGACCGTGGCTTCAGTTCGCTTGTGTACGGGGTCAAACGACTGGAAATGAAGCAGCGCGTAGTCCTGCAGGTTGTGTTCATCTTTGAGGCCCCCAAGAACAGCCAGGTCGATGATGTCATGATTGTCGGCTCGCGACGCAAGAGCGGCTGTAAAGACAACCTGATCCGGAGAATTATCTATGCTGAACGGATCACCAAGTGTCAACTTATTCTGTGTCAGCGTGCCCGTCTTGTCCGAGCAGAGCACATCCACGCCAGCCAATTCTTCGATGGCTGCCAACCGCGTCACAATCGCCCCTTTCTTTGCCAGGAGGCGCGCCCCCACCGCCATGGTCACCGAGAGCACCGTGGGCATCGCCACCGGAATCGCAGCAACAGTCAACACCAGGGCAAACTGAAGGGTGCTGATCAGTGGATCGCCGCGATACAGCGCGACGGCAATGATCGCCGACACCAGGACCAACGCAAGCAGGATCAGATAATTTCCAATCTTCAGGACGGCTTGTTGAAAATGGCTGACCGTGTGTACCCCCTGCACCAGTTGCGCCGTCTTGCCGAAATAGGTGTTGACACCGGTGGCATACACCATCGCTTTGATCTCACCCCGACGGATGATTGATCCAGAAAACACAACATCTCCTGAATGGCGCACAGCCGGCAAAGATTCTCCCGTTAACGCGGACTGGTCCACTTCCAGGGATTCTCCCTCCAACAGGCGCGCATCGGCTGGCACGATGTCCCCAAGGCGCACAAGGATGATGTCACCGGGCACGAGGTCCCTTGTGTTGATCGTGATCCACGTCCCATCACGTTTCACCTGGGCTTTCAAGGCCAGCGTGGCTTTGAGTGCAGCGATGGCATTGCCGGCCTGGTGTTCTTCCCAGAATCCGACCACACCGTTGGCCAGGAGCAGAAGGAGGATGATGGCAAAGTCCGGCCAATGACGGGCCAGCGCGGAAAGAATCACGGCTACTTCGATCATCCAAGGGATGGGGCCCCAGAAGTAGGTCAGAAACTTCAGGAGCTGACTTGTCTTTTTCTCCGAAATCTCGTTAGCTCCATCGGTTGCCAACCGACGACTTGCCTCCTCCTGAGTGAGACCCTCCAGCGAAGATCTCAGCCTGGCTTGAAGTTCTTCCAGGTTCAGACGATCCCACTCCTCACTGTGGCCATGGCGTTGACTTGAGGAACCCATCGTTGCATCCTTCATTTTATTTCCCCATCAAGCTCTTCATGATAGTCTGGAACAACAAATAAAAAGCAAGTCTGTCACGTTACAAATCTTAAGCAGGCAGGCCCTTCAAGGCAAAAAACGGGAACTGAAGTGCTAGTTGCATAGCAATAATTGGCTGGTGGACCGATGCGAGGGGAGCCTGATTCTCTATTGGCGCTAACAAACTATGTGATTGACCAAAGGCTCGAATCCCAATGACTGGAGCGGATGTGTTGCACTGAGCATGGCTATTTCACATCGCTTGGGTGTACGGCAGAAATAAGGGTGTGAGCTCATCGAGATCGGAGCGTCATCAGCAACAACCTTCACCTTCCCATCCCTTGCACTGGAATTTATCTCCGCCTGTGATTCATCTCGTGCAGGAATCACTGTCCATCAACTCCTGCCACACCATTTGGCTCTGGCGTCGCTGCTCGCGATGCCATCGGCCACGGACGTATGCGGCGGAAGCAACTCCAGCTATCCGACAATGGTGTGACGCATCGGTTGATGTGCCTGAGTGAGGCGGCTCCCATGGACCGGAGCAGGGTGAGCGGATTGAAATACCGTTGCGCCCACTGTTACACCCACTGTTGTACCGGCTCACACCTGAAGGTTCGGGCAGATCAGCTCGCCGTCGCGGGCCGGATTGGACTGCCAACCCGCCAGCAGACCCTGCAATTCCTTCCTGAGCTGCCGCAGCTCCCGGATCCGCCCATCGATCCGCTCGATCTGCCGTCCCAGCTGAATCTCGAGGTCGGCGCAGGGCAAGGCACCGGAATCATGGACGGCCAGGGAACCCTGGATTTCCTCGAGGCTGAGCCCCAGGGTCTTGAGCCGCCGGATGAACTCCAGGCGGCGCAGGCTGTCTTCCGCGAACAGCCGGTAGCCACCGGAACTGCGGCACACCGCCGGCAGCAGGCCGAGCTCTTCGTAGTAACGAAGCGTCTTCACGGGCAGGCCACTCCGGCTGGCCAGTGCGCCGATCTTCATGCCGACAGGCACCGGCGCCGCCCCTGGAGGGAGGCCGGCCCGTGGCGTGGGGTCGGAGCGGGAGTCGGCGTGGGCAGGAGTGGCGGCGGCCATGGGCAAACACACTCTCCATCATCGGGGAGACTCTAGCCATCGCCCTCGCCCTTCGCTCTCCCGCCAGGCCGTTTCAGCCCGGCAGGCCGTTTCAATCCACCAGGGCCTTGACTCTCCAGTCAACTGGACGCCATAGGTTGAAGGGATCGTCACCCGCAGCGCCCCGGCGCTGCCTCCAGGTCCCCCAATGAGCACTCCGTCCCCAAGCCCTCCCTGCTGCCATGCCGAGGATCCAGGCGGTGCGGCCGACGGCATGGAGCGGGAGCTGGCCCGGGAACTCACCCAGCTGCGCCGCAAGGTGAGTGTGGCGGTCGTGCTGACCGTGCTGGTGATGCTCTCCAGCCTGCCCCACATGCTCGGGGTCCACAGCCTGCCCTTCCTGCCGAGCTGGTTCACCAGCCCCTGGACCCAGCTGATCCTCACCACGCCGGTGCTGTTCTGGTGCGGCCGGGGCTTCTTCACCGGCGCCGCCTCGGCCTTTCGGCAACATGGCGCCGACATGAACACCCTGGTGGCGGCCGGCACCGGCATCGCCTGGCTCACCTCGCTGTTCAGCACCGTCTTTCCCCAGCTGCTGATCGCCGAGGGCCTGCCGGCAGACGTCTATTACGAAGTCGCCGCCGTGATCCTCGCCATGGTGCTGCTGGGCAACCTGCTGGAGGCCCGCGCCCGGGGGCAGACCTCCGAGGCCATCCGGCGTCTGCTGCAGCTCCAGCCCCCCACCGCCCGGGTGCTGCGCAACGGCCAGCCGGTGCAGATCCCCGTGTCCCAGCTGGTGGTGGACGATCTGGTGCAGGTGCGCCCAGGCGAGAAGCTGCCCACCGATGGGGTGGTGAGTGAGGGCAGCTCCTGGGTGGAGGAATCGATGCTCACAGGGGAGCCCACACCTGTGGCCAAGGCTACGGGCGATGCGGTGATCGGCGCCTCGATGAACCGCAGCGGCAGCTTCAGCTTCCGGGTCAGCCGGGTGGGGAGCGACACGGTGCTGGCCCAGATCGTGGAGCTGGTGCGGCAGGCCCAGAGCTCCCGCACCCGGGTGCAGCGCGTGGCTGATCAGGTGGTGAGCTGGTTCGCGCCGGTGGTGATCGCCCTGGCCATCGCCGCCTTTGTGGTCTGGTTCCTGGTGAGCGGCAATCCGGTGCTGGCGATGCTGTTTCTGGTGAGCGTGCTGGTGATCGCCTGTCCCTGCGCCCTGGGCCTGGCCACCCCCACCTCGATCATGGTGGCCTCCGGCAAAGGGGCGGAGAACGGCCTGATCTTCCGCAGCGCCGAGGCCCTCGAAACTGCCGGCACGCTGCGCACCATCGTGCTCGATAAGACCGGCACCCTCACCCGCGGCAAGCCGGAGGTGACGCAGTTCGAGCGGCTCTCCGGTGGCGCGCTGCCGGCTGAAAGCCTGCTGGCCCTGACGACCGCACTGGAATCCCGCTCGGAGCATCCCCTGGCCGAGGCGATCGTGGCCTATGCCACAGGCCAGCTGCAGCCGGGGGACCTGCCGGCGGTGACGGACTTCGAGGCCGTGGCGGGTCGCGGCGTGCAGGGGGTCATCGCCGGCCAGCAGGTGCTGGTCGGCACTCCCCGCTGGTTCCCCGAGCTCGGCATCGACACTTCAGCCCTTCAGCCCCTGGTGGATCGCCTGGAGGCCCTCGCCTGCAGTGTGGCCGCCGTGGTGGTGGACGGGCGGATCGAGGCCTGCTTCGGGGTGGCCGATCCGCTCAAACCCAGTTCCGCGGCGGCGGTGGCGGCCCTGCGGCGCCTGGGTCTGCAGGTGGTGATGCTCAGCGGTGACGCCCGCCGCACCGCCGAGGTGGTGGCCGCCCAGGTGGGGATCGAGCGGGTGGTGGCCGAGGTGCGTCCTGCCGACAAGGCCTCCGTGGTGCAACGGCTGCAGGAGCAGGGCGAGGGCCCAGTCGCGATGGTGGGCGACGGCATCAACGACGCCCCCGCCCTGGCCCAGGCCGACGTGGGCATCGCCATGGGCACCGGCACCGATGTGGCGATCGCCGCCAGCGACATCACCCTGATCTCCGGCAACCTGGCCGGCGTGCCGGCGGCGATCGAACTCAGTCGCCACACCATGGCCAACATTCGCCAGAACCTGTTCTTCGCCTTCGCCTACAACGTGGCCGGCATCCCGATCGCCGCCGGTGTGCTGTTCCCCCTCACCGGCTGGCTGCTGAGCCCGATGCTGGCCGGCGCCGCCATGGCCTTCAGCTCCGTGTCGGTGGTGAGCAATGCCCTGCGCCTGCGGAACTTCCAGCCGGCGCCCCTGCCGAGGGCTGCCTGATGACACTCCCAGCCCTGATGTCGCTTCTGCCTACCGTCGCCGAGCCGCTCTGGCGCAGCATCGAGCAGCCTGTGCTGCTGAAGCTGCTGGTGGTCGGCGCAGGGGTGGCGCTGATCATCTGGGAGCTGTGGTGGTTCCTCGGCCGCCATGGTGGTGGCGTGGCGGCCCGCGAGGGGGAGCACGGCCTGCAGGAGATCACCATCACCGTGGATGGGGGCTATGCGCCCTCGCGAATCCGGGTGAAGGCCGGCCAGCCGGTGCGGCTCACGTTTCACCGGATCGATCCAAGCGGCTGCGTGGCCAAGGTGATCTTCCCCGATTTCCACAAATCCCTCGATCTGCCCCTGGATGCCACCACCACCGTGGACTTGCCGGCCAAGGCTGCCGGCACCTATCCCTTCCACTGCGGCATGAACATGGTGCGAGGCAGCCTTGAGGTGGAGTGACCCGGGGCGGCGCGATCCTGATCGGTCGAGGCTGCTCAGGCGCTGATCTCCAGGGTGCCCATCATGCCCAGCTCCTCGTGATCGAGGATGTGGCAGTGATACACCGTGCGTCCGGCGAAATCATCGAACCGGGTGCGAACCCGTACGGTTTCGCCTGGGCGCACCAGCACCACATCCCTCCAGGCGCGCCAGGGCTCAGGGGTGCCGTTGCGGCTGATCACCTGGAAGGGGTTGATGTGCACGTGAAAGGGGTGATCCATCACCCCGTCGTTCACCAGGTCCCACTCCTCGGTGTCACCGAGGCGCACGGAGGTGTCGATCCGGCCGTGGTCGAAGCCACGGCCATTGATCAGGAACACCATGCCCATGCCGTGGTTGAGCACGAAGCGGCGCCTGCGCACCGGCGCCGGCAGGGGCTCCACCGGCAGCAGGCGCTCGGGCAGCGGCAGGGGCGTCACCGAGCCCGCGTAGTTCAAGGTGGCGATCGGCACCGGAGTCTGCTGCTCAGAGCCTGATCCCATCATTCCCCTACCCATTCCCATTCCTCTACCCATGCCCATGCCCATGCGGCTGCCCATACCGCCCATCATTCCGCCGGCCCCCCTGGCGTAGGGAAGGTTGAGCAGCCGGTAACGACCGCCCTGGCGCTCGCCCCGCACCAGCACCTCAGCCCGCTCGCCGGGGGCCAGCAGCAGTTCCGGCAGCTCCACCGGCGCCTCAATGGCACCGCCATCGGTGGCGATCAGGTGGAAGGGGTGATCCTCGAGAGCCAGCCGCCAGAAGCGGGCATTGGAACCGTTCACGATCCGCAACCGCAGCAGACCCCCTGAGGGGATCGTCAGCGCCGGGTTCACCTGGCCGTTGACGGTGAGCACCGCTCCCTCACGCCCCAGCATCATCCCCATGCCCACGGCTCTGGAGCCCCCCTCCCCGGGAAGATCCTTGAGGAAAAGCACCTGCTCTTCGGCGGCGCGAACTTCGGGGATCTGATCCAGGGCACCGCGCACGATGAACACCCCTCCGAGGCCGCCGAACACTTGATCGGCCACCGTGCCGTGGTAATGGGGGTGGTAGTAGAAGGTGCCGGCGGGATGGTCGGCCGGCAGGGTGAAGGCGTAGCTGTGGCTTGCGCCGGGGGCCACGCTCACGAACACGTTGTCAGCACTACCGCCAGGAGAGATGTGGAGGCCGTGGTAGTGCAGGTTGGTGGGGCGAGACAGGCGGTTGACCAGCTCGATCCGCACGGCATCGCCGGGCTCGGCCTCCAACAGGGGCCCAGGCAGCAGGCCGTTGTAGGTGAGGGCCCTGGACGGGCCGCCCGGGATCGCCACCTTGGTGTCCTGCGCCACCAGGTCCAGCTCCAGGCGTCCGCCGCTGGAACGCAGACGGGACGGGGCTGTGGCGGCGGGGCTGCCTTGGGATCGAACCTGGGCGGAGCGTCCCAGCAGGGCTGAGCCGGCGGCGATGGCTGAAGCAGCGCCGGCCATGGCAAGAAAGGAACGGCGGCCTAGTCGCCCGCTCATTGCGCCCCGAAGCAGAAATCCGCAGGAAGGGGCTGGAGCAGCAACCGATCAATCGCCTGGAATCCCATGACCCTGCGCCGCTAAGGGACTTCTTTCAGCGTACAGTCTCCACAGGGGTGGAGAGTCAAGGTGGAGCTCGAGAGTCGCACTCACTTCCGGGCCCTGAACGGGATCACCACTGTCAGGACCTGCGTCGGGCGATCCGGTTGAAGAGGGAATGGGGGATCCTGGATCCGATCCTTCTCGCCAGCAGCAGCCCGCCCTGGCCGAGGGGAGAGCAACGGGCGCGGCGCCCTATCCGGTGCATCCTGGGTAGGACAGCCTCGGGCATCAACGATGGATCGACCCAGTGTTCTCGCCTTGGCTCTAGGTCTCTGCCTGCTCAGCGCAGCAGCACCAGCAGATGCGCGTCCGAATCCTGGTGGCATCGGCGGCCCTGGTTCGGGCGCAGGAATGGCCCCCGGTCTCGGGGTTGGGGCGCCTGGGGCAGGAATGATGCTGCAGGGGGAAGCTGGCATCGACGAGCATCATTCCGGTGAAGGCGTCAGGCCAGGGCCTGGATACGGAGCTCCTGGGATGAACCCGGGTGGTGCGGGAGGCCCGGGCTCCGGCGCCGGGATGGGTCCTGGGATGGGTCCTGGGATGGGTATGGGCGCACCAGGGGCTGGGATGGTCCGGTAAGCGCTCGGCGAGTGCTGGGTTCAGCCGAGCTTGGCGTGCACTGCCGAGGAAGCCAAGATCTGGACCCTGCCGTCGGACGGTTGGGCGGCGGCTGGCCTGACGCGCGGCCCACCCTGTTCTGATTTTATGCGCAGGGTCGCCGAATACCGAACAGAATCGTTAGATGATGGACACCACATCGGAGAAATGCCCACACACATACAGCACAACGCAATAGTAGGTCAGTGAGAGATTCTCGGCCATCGTCCTCGCCTAATGAAGGCGCAATCCGTCGTGCTGCATAACGCTGCCCCTAAGTGGAGGCCAGGAAGGTATTGCCATCCCAGCAGGCGTGATAGCGGCCTGTCCACTCCAGGGGCTAGTTCGAAGGTGACGTTTATCCACAGGTCGGGTCGGGCGCCTTCCCCCGCCACCCCCCTCAGCAGAACTCAGAAGGCTCGCGCTTCACGTCAGCTGTTCTCATTCAAGACAAAGGCAACCTAGGATTCACGTCAATGTTCGGCCTAAGGATTCTTGAAAATGCTCACTTAATACACTGGCGTGAAATGGATATATTTCTGTCTACCAGTTGAAAGAGTAGCGACAATTCTCAAGGTCCATAGCTGTGGTGATGCCGGTGATGAACATCACTGACGTGGAGGTGCTCGTGCTCAATCGGTTCGTGCTGATGCTCATGGGCATGCCAGTGCAGGCCTTGAGTTTTTCCGCTGAGTGGCTCATCCACAGCGTGGACGTGGACGTGGAGGTGGTGGGGGTCTCCGTCCGCAGGATCGTGCCAGTGCCGGTGGGCATGGCGGAACGCGTCATGGCGATGCCAATGGGCATGGTCTTCCTTTAGCAGAACGGTGATGCCGAGCAGCATCAGGGAGGAGGCCATGGCCATGCCGCCGGTGAAGGCTTCCCGCAGCACCAGTACGGAGAAGAGCAGGCCCACGAACGGCGCAGTAGAAAACACCACGGCCTCGCGAGCCGCACCCAGGTGGCGCAGAGCCAGTAGATCCAGCCAGATCGAGAGGCCGTACCCCACGCTGCCGATCGCCAACACCGCAAGAAGTACGGGCCAGGGCGGCAGGGTCTGCCCGAAAGCCAGGGCCAAGATCAGCATGGGAACGGAGGCCCCGATCGCTTTCAAGAGGGCAATCTGCAGGGGATCGCGCAGGCTCAGGCGTTGGCTGAGGTTGTTGTCAATTCCCCAGGCCAGACAGGCACTACCGATCAGCACGGTGCCCAGCACCGTGGCGCCGTTCATTGAGCCTTCCGTGAGCAGAACGGCACCGGTGAAGATCAGAACGGCCGCTACCAGACCCTTGCCGCTGAGATGTTCACGGCCGATGAGCAACGCGATCAGCAAGGTGAACACCGCCTCCAGATTCAGCAGCAGCGAGGCTGATCCCGCCGGCAGCAGTGTGAGCCCCTGCACCAAGCAGATGGGTCCAACCATCCCGCCCAGAACAGTGAGACCGAGGAGCTGGGGAAGGTCATGGAGCTGAACCGGTGACTCCTCTTGCTGATGGCCGAGGCCGCCGCGCACCATCAGCAGCGCGATGGTGGCTCCGGCGTAGAGCAGCGCGGCGATCATCAGCGGGGATGCTTCGCGGCTGACGACGCTGATCAATGGAGCGCTGAGGCCGAAGAACAAGGCGGCCAGCAAACCGGCGATCAGCCCCCACCGCTGGGGGCTCGCCCTAACTATGGAAGCAGGATTACGGTCCATGGTCTCAACCCTCGCGTACAGGCGTTCGGAGGAGCCTTGCTGTTGGGAACCTGCCCTTCAAGAGCAAGCCAAGGGTTGGGTCTGATCTAAGCAGTTCCATCAGTCGTGGGCTGAACGCTATTGCCCGGCAAGGGCGCTGCGCAGCTTGGCCGTGTTGCCGCTCAGCAGCAGATCTCCGCCGCGCACGCCTTGCAGGATCTCAGCCCGCTCAGCCGACTGCTGGCCCACCACCACCGGCACAGCCTCCACCACACCCCGTTGGTAACGGAAGACCACTGTCGAGCCATTGACCAACTGAATGGCATCGGCAGGCACCATGAACCGTTGTTCGGAGGCAGGCACCAGCACAAAGCCTGTCACCGCTGTGCCGGCAGGAGGCATCGGGGCATCCACCAACTGGGCGCGCACCACCGTGACTCGGTTTCCTGTGCCACTGTCGGGGGCGACCGCCACCACGCGAGCACGCAGATCCCTCGATCCCGCCTTCACGCGCATCAGCTGGCCGCTCTTGAGGTTGGCGGCCAGCACCGGCGACACCAGGAAGCGCAGTTCGCTGCCACGGGCATCGCTGATCTGGGCGACTACTTCACCTGCTTGAAGCACCGCTCCGGGTGACGTCTTCACCGCAGTGATCTGGCCACGGATCGGGCTTCGGACCAACAGGCGTCCCATGGCATCAGGTTGTCCCATCGCCGTGGCCTTGGCCGCTGCAGCCCGGGCGCTGCTGGCTGCGGTCACGCTGGCAATGCGGCGGCTCTCCAATTCCTGTGCCGACAGAGCACCCTGCTGTGCTGCCGGCATGACCAGACGGTACTGATAGGCCAGCGACTGTGCCGTGGCCTTGGCCGCCTCAGCGTCGGCTCGCGCCACCGCCGCATCGGGACTCTGCACTTCAGCGATCGGCTCACCGGCGCTTACAGCACCGCCTGGCGCCATAAGCACGCGAAGGATGAGCCCCGCCACCGGCATGCCCACACTGGATTGCGCTCCAACAGCTGCTTCCACAAAACCTGACATCGGGCGTTCGTTGCCCACGCTCACTTCAGGGCGGATGGTGCTGAGCCCCGAACGACGCAGTTGCTCATCACTCATAGCGATGGAAGCGCCACGATCTGAGATCTCTTTTGCCGCCCCTATGGGCGCTTCCAAGGTGGCAGCCCCACCTTGAAAGCGCCCCAGAGCAAAGCCCACCAGCAGCGATCCGCCAACGGCCAGGGCAAGCAGCAACCGGGGCTGGCGCAGCCGATTCGTGATGCGGTTGAGGCTCAGGTTCATGGCTGGGACGCAGGAAGGGAAGGGGAGGGAGTCGCGACTGGGGGCAGCAGCCATTGACCAAACTGCGCGTAGAGCGCCGGAATCACCAGCAGCGTCAGCGCCGTGGAGGTGATCAGACCGCCAAGCACCACGATCGCCAGGGGCTGCAGGATTTCGTTGCCGGCACCGAAGGCCATCGCCAGCGGCAGGGCGCCGAGCGCCGAGGAGAGGGCGGTCATCAGGATCGCGTTGAGGCGCTCCAGGCTTCCTTGGCGGATCACATCGCCCAGGGGCTGGCCATCGGCGTGGCGGCGGTTGTAGTTATCCACCAGCAGCAGGCCATTGCGCACGGCGATGCCAAACAGGGTGATGAAGCCGATCAGTGAGGCGATCGATAACACTCCACCTGTCAGCATCACCGCCCCTACTCCACCGATCAAGGCCAGGGGCAGGTTGAGCATGATCGCGGCTGTGGCTGGCAGCGACTTCAGTGAAACCACCATCAGCACGCTGATCACCATGGCGGCCACCAAGCTGTAGGTAACGAGATTGGCAGTGGCGCGTTCCTCCGATTCGAACTGGCCGCCATAGCGGATCGAGTAACCCTGAGGCAGGCGCACATCACGAACAATGGCGCCCTGGATGTCCTTCACCACAGTGCCGAGGGGCCGGCCGCTGACGTTGGACGACACCACGATCAGGCGAGACACGTCCTCTCGGTTGACGATGTTGGAGCCCAGCCCTTCTTCGATCCAGGCGACGCTGCCAAGGGGCACCGTCATGCCACTCGCAAACGCCACCGGCACGGAGCGGATTGCATCGAGATTCTGGCGGGCGTCTTCCTTGAGCTGCAGAAATACATCGCTGCGCACCCCGCCTTCCACCACGTGGCCCACCACCTTGCCATTGAGGGCAATTTCCACCGCCTGCGAAAGCTCCTCCACTGTTAGCCCCAAGGCGGCCGCCAGTGGACGGTCGTAGTGGATCTGCACCTGGGGAATGGGCAGCTGGGGCTCCAGCTGCAGATCCACAACCCCCGCAATCGGCTTGATGGCCTTCTCCACGGCCTCGCCGATGCGGCGCAGCTCGCCCAGATCGGTGCCATAGATCTTAATTGCGATAGCGCTGCGCACACCGGAGAGCACTTCATCCATGCGGTGGGAGATGAAGCCACCGATGTTGGGGGCCACGCCAGGCAGGCGTAAAAAGGCCTGTCGCAGTTCGGCGATGGCGGCGGGCCGATTGGCCATCGCCTCATCGCTGAGTTCCACATCCACGTGGGCGAGGTTCACGCCGGCGCCATCGGCATCACCGGGAGCGCGGCCGGTGCGCAACTGAACCCACGCGAACAGCGGACTGTTCTGCAGTGAACGGGTCAGGGCCAGGCCGGCCCGGTTGGTCATGTCCAACGACACACCCGGGTAGAGCACCATCGAATTGACGAGCGATTGTTCGCGGAATTCCGGCAGAAACACCCGCCCGAGCGCCGGCAGGATCAAGGTGGTGGCCACCACCAGGGCCAGGGCCATGGCCAAGACCCGCTGGGGTGAGGCCAGCACCAGATCGAGGATCGGCCGATAGAGCCCCTCAGCTTGATTGGCCAGCAAGGTGTTCTCCTCAGGCAGCTGCACTGGCGCCAGCAGGATCCCGCAAAGGGCCGGGGAGAGGGTAACTGCCACCAGCGTGGAGGCGCCGATGGATAACAGATAGGCCAGGCCCATGGGGGCAAAGATGCGCCCCTCCACTCCCGTGAGAGAGAAGATCGGTGCAAACACCACCGAAATAATCACGGTGGAGAACAGCACTGGTTGACGCACCTCCACCGAGGTGTCAAACACCACCTGCAGAGGCGATTTGGGTGTGCTGCTCGCCTGGTTGCGACGCAGGCCACGATAACAATTTTCCATGTCGACGATCGAGTCGTCGACCACCGAGCCGATCGCCACCACCAGCCCGCCCAGCGTCATGGTGTTGATGCCCAGCCCCAAGGCCTTCATCAGCATCAGGCCGATCAGCAGCGAGAGAGGAATGGCGCTGAGGCTGATTACGGTGGCGCGCCAGTTCATCAGAAACAGCACGATCACCACCGACACAATCACCACCCCCTGCAACAGCGACTCGCTGACATTGCGGATCGCGCTGTCGATGAAGTTGCTCTGGCGGAAGGTCTGCTGGGTCTGCACATCGGCCGGCAGGGTGCGGTTGAGTTCGGCCATGCGCCTCTCCACCGCCCGCGTTACCGTGGGCGTATCGATATCGGGCTGTTTGGTCACCATCAGCACCACGGCGGGTTTGCCGTTGAAGCTGGCGTCCCCCCGCTTGAGCGCCGCGCCGCGCTTCACCTCCCCCAGGGTCGAGAGCAGCACCGGTTGACCCTGCTCATTTCGAACCGCCGCATAGGCCAGATCGCTCACCTCGTTGATCTGGGCCATGGGGCGAATCAGACGCTCCTGGCCGCCAGCGATCAGGAAACCGCCAGGGCTGGTGGCCATCGCTGCAGAAACGCCCTCCATCACTGCATGGAGGGAGACGTTTTTCATCTGCAGCTCCTGTGGGTCGAGCAGCACCTGAAACTGTTGCTCTTCACCGCCGTAGATCGTGACCTGGGCCACACCCGGCACCGCCAGGATCGACTGGCGATAGGAGCGCAGCACCAGCTGCTGCAGATCCATCAGTGTGGTGGCGCCATCCTCTTTCACCGTGAAGGCGACTTGCAGGATCGTGCCCAGCGGCGAGACCAGCGGCGATAGCTCCGGGGCGCTGACACTGGCGGGTAGCTGGGCCGTCACCTGCTGCAGCCGTTCTGCCACCGACTGGCGGGCGCGGTGGATGTCGGCGTTCTGGTGGAACACCACCTGCACCATCGACAGGCCGGCCTTGGAGGAGGAGCGTACGGTCTCCACCCCGGCGATGCCGTTCACGGCCGATTCGATCGGCAGGGTGATGCGGGTTTCCACCTCCTCGGGAGAGAGGCCAGCGGCGGTGGTCTGCACATCCACCTGCGGAGGGGCAAACGGCGGAAACACATCCAGCGGCATCTGGCCTACGGCCAGCACGCCCCAGAGGGTGATCAGGATGGCGGCGACAACAACCAGCCAGCGCCTGGCGATCGAGGTCCGCAGCGTCTGGTTGAGTAGGCGACTGAGCATGGAATGGGATGAGGCGGGGGGAGAGAACGAAGGGCTCGGGGGGTCAGTTCTTCTTGCCCATGCTTGAGACCACGACCACCCCGCCCACCACCAGCACCGCGGCACCGGCGCCGATCACCAGAGGGCTGAGACCACCTGCGGCTGTTTCGGTTGTGGCTACTGGAGTTGCCGTTGTCGTTGCGGCTCCTTCACCGCTGGGTACGGCAGCGCTCTGGCTCTTCTTCGATTCGGCGTAGAGCGAGAGAGCCCCCTGGGTCACCACGTTCTCTCCTGGGGAGATGCTGCCGTCAGTGACTTCGATCTGATCGCCCTGGCTGGCGCCGGTCTGGAGGAACACCGGGTCGTAGGTGGTGCCGCTTTTCACAAACGCCAGGGGCTTGCCATCCGCATCCACCACCGCCGCCACCGGAATGGTGACCACACCGCCGACCTCAGCGGCGGGGGCGGTGGTGATGCCCAGCAGGGAATCGATCTCCGCGCTGGCCTTCACCTGTCGCACATTGCCTGTTTGTTGAAACTCATCGCCATGGCCCACGTGGGCCATGGATGGTCTGAGGCCCCCGAGGGCCAGTGCTCCAAGGCTGAGGCTGCCGGCCAGAAGAAGAGCGCGCATACGGCTGCTGCCAGAAGGGCAGGACAAGGACCCGCAAAGGATGCCGTGCTGGGGATGAAAAACAGGTGAAACCGCCTGCGCTCCCTAGGATCTGCCCCATTCGCACTCTTGGCCCAGGCCCATGCCCCTGCGCATCCTGCTGGTCGAGGACGAAGCCGAGCTGGCCACTGCGATCCAGGCGGTGCTCCGGGCGGATCAGCACGTGGTCGATCACGTTGCCGAGGGCCTTGGCGCCTGGAGCCTGCTCCGCAGCGACCTGACCACCTACAACCTGGCGATCGTCGATTGGATGCTGCCAGGCCTTTCCGGGGTTGAGCTCTGCGGGCGGGTGCGCGGTGCTGGACTGACCCTGCCAGTGCTGATGCTTACGGCATTGGCCGACACCAGGCATCGGGTGCAAGGGCTTGATGCCGGAGCCGACGACTACCTGAGCAAGCCCTTTGCGATGGAGGAATTGCTGGCGCGGATCCGGGCGCTGCAGCGGCGCCAGCCCAACTACCACAAGCCGCTGCTCAGCGCCGGGCCTTATGTACTGGATCCGGCCGAGGGCTGCCTCACCGTTCAGCAGGGAGAGGAAACCACCAGGATCAGCCTGTCCGCGAAGGAACTCCAGTTAATGGCCTACTTCATGGAGCATCCAGAAGAAATCATCCCCGGTTCGCGGCTGCGCTCTCAGCTCTGGTCACTGGATGAGGATCCGATCAGCAATGTGGTCGCGGCCCAGGTGCGTCTTTTGCGGCGCAAGATCGCCAGCTACGGGCTGGCCTCTCCGATTGAGACCGTGCCCTCGAAGGGCTATCGCTTCGATCCGGATCCTGAGCCATAGGAGGTCTCGCCGTGGCCAATCCTGGACCCATCCCCCGCAGCCGCCTGCGACTGGCGGCTGTCTACCTGGCGGTGATCGGGGTGATTCTCTATGGCGCTGGCCTTGGAATGTTTGGCCTGCTGATGCGTGCCAACTGGACCGCCCTCGAGCGCGAGGTGGAAACCCTGGCCGGCACCTTGCATGACAGTCTCAAGCCGTTGTTGCCGGAAGAAGCCAGGCCCTCTACCGAGCTGGCCGCGGTGCTTCCCGGTCTTTGCCTGGTAGGCGATCCCTGTCCGTCTCCCCCCTCACTGATCTCGCGTCATGCCGTGAGCGTCACGGACCCGGAGCGGTTCTATCTGCGCCTGCTGGATCCCCGCGGCGTTCTGATCGCCCATTCCCCGGGATCGCCAAGTCATTCGCCACGAGCCAAGACTGAACGCTCCGGCCCCGCTTGGTCGGTGGTGTCGGGGCCAGGGGGCGATCGCTTTCTGCAGTATTCGATCCACCTGCACCATTCCCACACACCAGCACGTGCAGGCGCGAATGCGCTGGAGCTGGATTGGGGCTACCTGCAGATCGGGCGGAGCTTGCGTGGGCTGGACGCGGAACGGGAACGGCTCTGGTGGGCAACTCAGACGATTGTTGTGTTCGCCCTGCTGGTGGCGGGTCTGGCCAGCTGGTGGCTGTCGGGTCTGGCAATGAGCCCTCTGCTGGCGGCGTACCGGCAGCAGGAGCAGTTCACCTCCGATGCAGCCCACGAACTGCGCGCACCTCTGGCCAACCTGATGGCCGTGGTGGATGCCAACAGGACGCAGCCTCCGGCTGACGCCGTTGCCAGGGAGCAGATGCTGGCGGCGGTCTACGGGCAGGGGCAACGGCTGAGCCGCTTGATCAGTGATCTGCTGCTGTTGGCCCGGCTCGATGGTCCCGAGGCCGCAGCGGCAGTGCAGCCTTGCTCCTTGCCCCAGATTGCGCGCGATCTGCTGGAGGAGACCAGTGAGGCGGCGGCGGCAGCCCAAGTGCAGCTACGTCTGCTGAGCGGTGAAGACGATCTCAATGTGTTGGGGGTGGAGTCAGAGCTCTATCGGCTCGTGTCCAACCTGCTCCAGAACGCGATGCAGTACACGCCCCCAGGCGGAGAGGTGGTGCTGAGCCTGAAGCGTGAGGGAAACCATGGGGTGCTTCAGGTGGAGGACAGCGGTATCGGCATCACCCCGGCCGATCAACAACGCATCTTCGATCGCTTCTTCCGGAGTGATCCCGGTCGTTCCCGCCGCCAGGGCGGCACCGGCCTGGGCCTCTCGATCGTGGCAGCGATCGTGCGCCGCCATCACGGACAGATCTCCGTGGACTCAAAGGTTGGATCCGGAAGTGTCTTTGCGGTGAAGATTCCCTTGGCAGGCTGAGGTCAAGGAATGGCGTAGAAGCTCTTACACGAACCCAAGAAGATAGAATTCTGGCCGATTACACCCAGCAAGAATTTCCAATGATCTCTTAAATGATCTAGTCCTCTCAGCAACTCACGGAGATGCGATGCCTGCAGAGCAGATTAGAGGCCGCATTGCCCTATCTTGCAGGCTTTAAATCATCTGCCGCCAAGCGCCGGGCTCGAAGATGCTACCTAAATGGCAAGTACCATGCTCAGAGTACCCCGGCTAGATGCTGCATTCTGGAATGGCGTGTTGCCTCAGATTAAAAGTTCTACCGAGCTATTTTCTGAACTGCATTACAGCCTTGCCATGAGAATAAGTTGGAACACTGTGAAGCAAAGAAAGAATCGCACTTTGGCTGCCATGGGATGTCTCGCATCCTTCGAACGCCAAGCTCACCTGCGGCAATGCAACGCAGCGGAATTCCTCTCAGGTTGAGCGTTGTGTTCTGCGCTCTCATCATCATCAATGGTGATGACCTTTTGGCGCAATAGGATTGTATCGCAAAAATAGAACCTCCACAATCAGGATGGCCAGCATTACGGCACCCGCGACCCCTACCACCAGTGGATCGTCGGCTATCTTAATCCAAACGAACCCAGCCAGAACAATCAGATCGAGGGCAATGGCGGCGATTAGAATACTAAGT
>JABMPN010000013.1 GCA_013203655.1 Cyanobacteria bacterium bin.51 | reverse complement strand
GTTCAACGTGAGCAAGCAGGCGCTCAACCCTGGCGCCAACTTCGGTGCCTACGGCATCGCCAAGGCGGCCCTGCTTGCCCTGATGCGCCAGTACGCCCTGGAGGGGGGCGGCGAGGGCATCCGTGCCAACGCGATCAACGCCGATCGGATTCGCTCGGGCCTCCTCGACGACGCCATGATCCAGGCCCGCGCCACGGCCCGGGGGGTCAGTACGGCCGCCTACATGGCCGGCAACCTGCTCGGTCAGGAGGTGGCCGCCAGCGACGTGGCCGAGGCCTTCGTTGCTCTGGCCGCCCTGGCGCGCACCACCGGTGCCGTGCTGACGGTGGATGGGGGCAACGTGGCGGCGATGGTGCGCTGAGAGGCCTGGCCTCGGGCCCGCCTCAGCCAAAGGCCCCGCCTCAGCCAAAGGCCCGTCTCAGCCAGATCCCCAGGCCGATCCAGAGCGACACCAGGGCCAGGCAGAGGCCGGTCCAGGCCTGCAGCCCCCAGCCGTCCACCACCAGCGGAGCCACCACCGTGATCACGCCGCCGGCGAGCAGGGGCTGCAGCAGCAACTGTTTGATCGAGAAGGCCGTCACAGCCTCGCTGCGGTCGTCGGGGTCGGCCATGCGCAGCAGCAACAGGCCACTCGCCGCCACGCCGGTGGCCTGGCCGAATTCGAGGATGCCCCGCTCGAACCAATCGGGCGGCAGGATCCTGGGCGCCAGCAGCAGCAGCACGGTCAGGTTCCAGAGCAGTCCGACCAGGGCCAGCAGGCTCAGCGGCAGCCAGTCGGCCATCAGCAGGCCCAGTTCCAGGCAGGCCGTGGCCGCGGTGATCAGCAGATCCGCCGAGACCGTGGCGGTCTGGCTCTGGAACGGGGTGGAGACCCAGCGGGTCTGGCCGCTGGTCTCCAGGACCAGCCGCACCAGCAGTGAACCCACCAGCGCCAGCGGGAACACCGGCAGGGCATCGATCACCAGGGCAAAGACGCCACCGCTTTTGTCGGCCCCCCTTTGCAGGCCATGCAGCAGCAGCCAGCCCAGCACCACCGCCGCACCGGCCAGGCCCAGATTCACCGCTCCATCGGCCCCCTGTTGCCAGAAGGCCGGCACCTCCACCGTTCCTTCCTCCAGGGGCGCGTCGGTGGGGATCGCCTCAAGCGGCGGAGTTTCTTCGACCACCAGCTCCAGCGCTTCCTGCAGGGGTAGGGCATCGCCATAGGTGAGCCAGCGGCGCCCCCGGGCCAGCACCACGATCAGGCCGCCCACCACAGTGGAGGCCAGCAGCCCCAGCGTGGCCATCGCCAGGCCGAGGGCCTGGGCCCCTTCCAGCCCCAACCGCTCGTAGGTGGGGCCCATGGCGGCGGCCGAGCCATGACCGCCCTCGTAGGCCACCTCGATCAACAGGGCCAGCATCGGGCTCATCCCTAGCAGGGGCTGCAGCACCAGCAGCACGAGCAGGCCGCCAACCAGGTACTGGCCGAAGGCCATGGTCAGCGACAGCAGGACCTGGCCTGAGAGCGGTCGCCACAGCCCCCCGAGCCTGGGCAGCGGTTTGCTCAGCAGCAGGGTGGCGAACACCAGGGTCAGCAGGGGCAGGGGCAGCTGGCTCCAGAGCTTGATCACCTCAGGGGGAAGCAGGGGCAGCGGTCCGCTGGGCGCCACGGTCAACCCAAGAGCACCGGCGAGCAGGGCCTCCGGCAGACCCCAGCGCTTCATGCCCAGCTGGCTGCCGATCAGACGCCCGATCAGCAGCAGGATCACCAGGTCGGCCATGCTGATCAGTAGCCAGCCGACTCCGCTGGCTTGCTCCAGCCAGGCCGCAGGAAGGCTCACAGGGCGAAGTGGCGGCGAAAGAAAGCCTCCGTGGCCTCCAGAACCTCCACCTGCACCGGCCCGCTGCGGAAGCCATGGCCTTCCTCGCTGAAGCGATGCACTTCCACCGGTACACCGTTGTTGCTCAGTGCCAGGGCCATCCTCTCGGTCTGAGCCGGAGGCACCACGGTGTCTCGAAGACCCTGGAAAAAGATCACGGGGCAGTGAATCGCATCGGCATGGAGCAGCGGTGAGCGCTGCTTATAGAGCGCCTTCGCCTCAGGCCACGGACCCACCAGCCCATCGAGGTAATGGGCCTCGAAGCGGTGGGTGTCATCAGCCAGGGCGGCCAGATCGGCCACGCCGTAGCGGCAGGCGCCGGCGCTGAAGGTCTCGGTGAAACAAAGTGCCGCCAGCACGGTGAAGCCGCCGGCACTGCCCCCCTCGATCGCCACCCGCTCGGCGCTGGCCTTGCCGGCCGCCACGACGCTGCGAGCGGCGGCGGCGCAGTCGGCCACATCCACCACGCCCCACTGGCCGTCGAGCCGCTGGCGGTAGGCCCGCCCAAAGCCGGTGGAGCCGCCGTAGTTGACGTCCAACACCCCCCAGCCACGGCTGGTCCAGAACTGTGTCAGCAGATTCAACCCGGTGCGGGCCATGGCTGTCGGTCCACTGTGGCCCTTCACCAACAGGGGTGAGTTGGGGGTGGGGCCAGCGATCGGTGGGTAGTACCAGGCGTGGGTGGGCTGGCCGCCGTGGCCGGCGAACCAGAGCGGCTGCGGCTGGCTGATCTGCTCCGGCGCCAGAAAGGTGGGGGAGCTGTCGCCGCCGATTGCAGCGGCCGGCCGGTGGCTCCAGCGCTGACTGGCCAGGTCGAGATCCAGCAGGCCCGCACCGGCGCTGGGGCCACTGGCGACGGCCACCAACCGGCCGTTCTCGGCCCAGAGTCCGGCCAGGTCATCGAAGGGCAGCGCGATTGGCTGCCAGGTTCCGCCCGCCGGCGCGATTCCAGCGTCCGGCAGGTTGATCTCCCCCAGCCGCCACTGTCCGGCGAAGCAGGCGGCCGCCACCAGCTTGTGGCCATCCCAGGCGGTGGTGCGCATCCCGGCCACCCACTGGGGCATGGCGAATTCCGCCTCCATCGGCAGCAGGGGCTGCCAGGGCAGCGGCGCTTCGGCGCCGGATCGAGCCTCGGACTCCGGAGCCGGCTTCAGTTGCTCGGCGCCGGCGAGTCGTTCGAGGTTCCACCAGCCGCTGCGGTCGTTGGCCACCACCAGGTCGCCATTCGGCAGCCACAGCGGTTGAAACAGTGAGCAGACCCCAGATGTGGATGGGGTGCCGGCGATCGGATGGCCCTGGTCCAGGCTTCCTTCGGGGGCCAAGGCGGCCCACCAGAGCTGGCTGCGCTCCCACGGCATGAAGGGCTGTTGCCACTCCACCCAGACCAGATGGCTGCCCGATGGGCTGAGCACCGGCGTGGAGCAGAAGTCGGCGGGTTGGTGCAACAGCACCGGCTCGCCGCCGGCCAGGGGCACTGCCACAAGCTGGTCGCGACCGTCGGCTTCCATCACGCCGATCCAGCGGCCGCGGCGGTCGTCGATCAGGCCATCCCCGAAGCTGCGCGCGGCCGCTGCGGTCAGCCGTCGTGCCTGCGGCGGAGCAGCCGTCTTCTCCCCGGGTCGCTCCTGGCACCAGAGGCAGCCGTCGCCGTCATGGCTTAACACCACCAGGCTGGATCCCACCGCGTAAGCGCCACCGCCGAAGCCATGGACGCGGCTGCGCAGGTTCCAGTCCCCGGGGGTGAGTTCGATGGCCGGCTCCGCTGGTGTGCGGCGCCACAGCAAGGTGCAACGCCCCTGTTCCAGGGGCCTTTGTTCCAGCCAGAACAGTTCGCCCTGGTGCAGCTGGGGTTCGATCACCGCGGGGCTGCGCCCCACCACCGCTGCTGCCGCCAGCGGCCCATCGATCAGCGGTCTGCCCAATGTTCTGCTGCTGCCACGGGCTCCTAGAATCAATCCATCGTTTCAGGTGATGCCTTGGCCAGTAGCTTCGCCAAGATGGCCCGCCAGGCGGAGCAGACCAGCCGTGGCGTCCATGTGCCCAAGCAGGCGCTCGACTCCCCCCCGCTGACCATCCGCACCCTCGGTGACCAGACCCTGCGGCAGCCGGCCCGGAGGATCAGCAAAGTCGACGACTCGGTGCGGGAACTGGCTCGCAACATGCTGCGCAGCATGTACAGCGCCCATGGCATCGGCCTGGCTGCTCCCCAGGTGGGAGTTCATAAGCAGTTGCTGGTGATCGATCTGGATCCGGACAACCAAGCCACGCCGCCGCTGGTGTTGATCAATCCGGAGATCGGCTCGTCGAGCGCCTCGCTGGAAACCTATGAGGAAGGTTGTTTGAGCATTCCCGGGGTGTATCTCTCGGTGGTGCGCCCCAGCGCCGTTGAGGTGAGTTTCCGCGACGAACAGGGCCGTCCGCGCCGGATCAAGGCCGATGGCTTGCTCGGACGTTGCATTCAGCATGAGATGGACCATCTCACCGGTGTGCTCTTCGTTGACCGGGTCACCGATGAGCTCAGCTTGAACGAGGAACTGCAGGAGCACGGCTTCCTTCGCGACGCTGTCCATTCCTTCCGCTGAAACTGCTGCGATGCCGATGAAACCCCTTGCCGGAGTCTTTCTGGCCCTGGCCTGCCTGCTCGGGATCGCGGCCACCGGGTCTGTGTTCGAGCTCTCTTACGGCGATCCTGGCCTGGGCGTCACCACAACCCGGCTGATCCTTGGCGCTGCTCTGCCCGGCACGGTGATCAGCCTGCTGGTCGCAATTCGTCTTAATTAACCGTCCAGGCCCCCTGGCGGCTCCTGAGCACACTTCTACGATCGGGGCCTTCTTGCTGCTCTGCGTCTCGATGCGATTGGCCCAACTCACGCTCCGTCTCGCAGGCCTGGCTTTGTTGGCCTCGGCTTTCCCCCTGGCAAGTCCGATGGCAGGCCGCGCCCAGGCCCTGTTTGCCGCCCGCGACGTCGAGCAGGAGCGCTTCGTCCTGGTGGCGGCACCGATTGGCGATGGCAGCCGCTCCCAGCTCAACATCTATGAGCAGATCAACGACCGGCGCCCCTGCTTCACCAGTTCAGGGGCCAGCCCGGCCAGGGTGGAACCGCTGCTGGGAAGCTTCGATTTCACCGGCATCTGCAGCCGCTATCTCGATGCCAACGGCTATTCACTGCGCATCGGCGAGACCGACCTCGGCACGGTGTACCGAATCAGCGTGGTGCGCAGCGGCAACGACAACGTGTTGATGGCGGCCCCGACCCGGAACAATCCAGGGCCCGACATGATTGTCGCCCGCACCAACGGCCAGGCTCCAGGTTTTCTGCTGTTCAACCCTGAGCCGGGTTGGAAGCTGATGCGGCGCCACTTCGGCAATCGCGCCCTCGGCCACCTTTACCTCTACCGCGAGACCTGGCCAGGCGATGAGAACGTCCAGACCGAGACCGCGGTTCCGCCCGCCACGGAGGTGGCTCCCGGGGCCGCTGCAGGGCCAGCAGGAACCAAGGCTCTGACCTCCCCCCCGGCAGTTCCGCCCTCAGCTGTGCCCTCCCCAGCTGTTTCATCCCCAGCCGTGCCATCGACACCTCCAGCAGGAGCTCCTGTGGCCCCAGCAGCTCCTTGAATCAGGGTCAGGCGGCGGCGGTTGCTACATTGACCAATCTCAAGCCCCTCTGCGTGGTTCATGACCCAGGTCACCGTCGGCGAAAACGAAGGAATTGAATCGGCCCTGCGCCGCTTCAAGCGTCAAGTGTCCAAGGCGGGCATCTTTGCCGACCTCAAGCGCCTGCGCCATCACGAGACCCCCGTTGAGAAGTACAAGCGCAAGGCCCAGCAGCGCCGCCGCCGCCGCTGAGCCTTGCTGGTGGCCCTGGCCCGTTGGCTTTGACCGGTTGGTGGGTTGGTCGACCTGGGCTCAGGGCCCGTATCAGGTGCAAACCAGGTACAAACCAGGTACAAACACTGACACGCATCCTCAGACGTTTTACCGAGACTGGGAGAATCCCTTGAGGCGTGTCTGTGATGGCTGTTTTTACTCGCTTTGTGCGCTGGATTGGCGAGGCTGTCACCCACGCTTTTGGCGATCCTCGTCAGGACAAGGAGCATCTCCCACCCGAGATCGGTGTTCAGCCCTATAAGCACGACACTTACCGCCCCTGACCACGCTCGCTGGGCCTGGGCCCATCCACGTTCTTGATTACCCATAAGCCTCCGCAACCCTGAGAGCCC
>JABMPN010000012.1 GCA_013203655.1 Cyanobacteria bacterium bin.51 | reverse complement strand
GGTGCGGTAAGAGCGCACCAGCAGCATCGAGAGGTGCTGGCTCGGTAAACCCCGGCTGGGAGCAAGGCCCAGGGACAACGGTTGGCCATGACACCCGTCCCGACACAAGCGCGCCGCTCGAGGCCGTCGGTAACGGCGGTCCCAGATAGATGATCGCCCCGGCAGGCTTCGGCCTGCCGAACAGAACCCGGCTTACGTCCTGCTTTCACCCCATTCCCGCGCCCCCTCCCCTGCGCATGGTCCCGCCGCGCTCCCAGCCGGTGCTTCACGGCCCAAGCCCCGAACGCCGCCGCCAGTTGATGACGTTTCTGGCGGCGATCGGCGTGCTCGAAGCAGGCGAACCGCTGCCGCAGACGCCCGGCCCGATCGAGCCCGATCTGGGGCCGATCGAGGAGGCCCTCACCCACAGCTCGGCTGGCCTGGCCTGGAACCACGAACGGCTCGAATTCCTTGGAGATGCCGTGTTGCGCCTGGCCGCCTCGGAGTATCTCCAGCAGCACCATCCCGAGCTCAGCGTTGGCGCCTGCTCGGAGTTGCGCGCCCAGATCGTCTCCGATCGCTGGCTGGCGGAACTGGGCGAAGCCTGCGGCATCGACCGGGTGGTGCGCCTGGGGCCGCTGGCCATCGGCGACCAGGCCGCCAGCCGCACGATCCGGGCTGAGTCCTGCGAAGCCCTGGTGGGCGGGCTCTACGAAGCCTGGGGCAACCTGCGGGCGGTGCACCGTTGGCTCGCCCCCCACTGGCGGCGCAGCATCGCCGAGCTGCTCGCCGATCCGCACCGCCACAACTGGAAATCGGGCCTGCAGGAATGGAGCCAGGCCGAAGCCCGGGGACTGCCCAGCTACCTGGTGGAGGAGCGCAGCCAGCTCCACGGTGATCCCCGCCGCTTCCATTGCTGGGTGGAGCTCGAAGGCGAGCGGCTGGCCGAGGGCTGGGGGGGGTCGCGCCGGGAGTCGGAGCAGCAGGCGGCTCGGGCTGCATTGGCCGGGATCCAGCTGCCGGGGTCAGCCACCAGCCCAGCCACCGAGCCGATCAGCCCTGATCCAGGGCACTGAGCGGAATCGTGACGAGCTTGTCCCAGTTGCCGCCCTCGAAGAACACCGCAGCCCTCGCGCCGCTGATCCGCTGCACGAAACCGCGGTAGCCGTTGTAGATCGAGCGGCCGTCACGCACGGTCACGGTGCTGCCCGGCAAGATCGGCAGGTCAGACGCAGCCATCGAATCGATGCATCGGGTTCGTCCATTATCGAGCCTGGATGCTGGAAATGGTCGATGGATAGCGGCGATCAAGCAGCGACTGGCCCAGAGGCGGATGAGTGGCTGGTGGTGGGCCGCGTCGTCGGGGCCCAGGGCCTGCAGGGTGAGCTGCGCATGCTGCCCCGTACCGATTTCCCGGCACGGTTCACCCGGCCGGGTCGCCGCTGGTTGCGCCACAAGCGCGAAACGCCGCGGCAGGTGCAGCTCCTCAGCGGCCGTCAGTTGCCCGGCCGGGAGCTATTCATCGTGCGCTTCGAGGGCATCCACAGCCGCGAAGCGGCCGAAGCCCTGGTCGACCATGACCTGCTGGTGAGCGCGGAGGATCGCCCTCCCCTGGCCGAAGGTGAATTCCACCTGCTCGACCTCCAGGGGCTGGCCGTGCGGCTGGCTCCGGAGGGCACCGTGATCGGAACGGTGGTCGACCTGATCCACGCCGGCAACGACCTATTGGAAGTGGAACTGATCGCCCCCGAGGGCCACGAGCCGCCCCAGGATTCCGGCCAAGCTGACGCCAAAACGTCCGCCAAGCCCCGTCGCGTCTTGATCCCTTTTGTGCTGCCGATCGTGCCGCGGGTCAACATCGGCGAGGGTTGGCTGGAGATCACGCCGCCACCAGGCCTGCTCGAGCAATGAGTAACGGGATTTCCAGACTATTTTCCCCTTCATTAACTGCGCCGCGATGCGGATGTTCCGACCATGAGCCCAGCCACCTCCCTGGTGCCGGTCATCCTCTGTGGCGGCACCGGCACCCGCCTCTGGCCGCTCTCACGCGCCTCCTATCCCAAGCAGTACTGGCCCCTGGCCGGCCTGGGCGAAGAAACCCTGCTGCAGCAGACCCAGCAGCGGCTCGAAGGGCTCGCCAATCTGGGCGCTCCGTTGCTGATCTGCAACGAAGATCACCGCTTCATCGTCGCTGAGCAGATGCGGCAGATCGGTGTGGATCCCGCCGCCATCCTGCTTGAGCCGATCGGCCGCAACACGGCTCCGGCGATCGCGGTGGCTGCCCTCCATGCCACGGCCTTTGGCGACGACCCCCTGTTGCTCGTGCTCGCCGCCGACCACGTGATCCGTGACGCCGCCCGTTTTCGCGCCACCGTCGAAGCCGGCCGTGCCGCCGCCGAAGCCGGCCAGCTGGTCACTTTCGGCATCGTGCCCACCGCCCCGGAAACCGGCTACGGCTACATCGAGGCGGTCGAGCCGTTGCCGGCCGGGCTCGCTGACTCCGGGGCCATCCCGCCGCCGGTGCCGATCGCCCGCTTTGTCGAGAAACCCGATGTCGCCACGGCCGAGCAGTTCCTCTCCACCGGCCGCTTCACCTGGAACAGCGGCATGTTCCTGTTTCGGGCCAGCGCCATCCTGGCTGAACTCGAACGGCTGTCTCCTGAGCTGGTCAGCAGTTGCCGCGCCGCCCTCGATCACGACAGCGCTGATCTTGAGTTCCTGCGCCTGGAGCGCGAGGCCTTTGCGCGCTGCGCCAACGTGGCGATCGATGTGGCGGTGATGGAGCGCACCCTGCTGGGGTCTGTGCTGCCCCTGGAAGCGGGCTGGAGCGATGTGGGCAGCTGGAAAGCGCTCTGGGAAACCGCCGATCAGGATTCCGAAGGCAATGTCTTGAGGGGGCGGGTGATCAGCGAGGGCAGCCGCAACTGTTACCTGCGCAGCGAGCATCGCCTGGTGGTGGGCCTCGGCGTCGATGATCTGGTGGTGATCGAAACCGATGACGCCGTGCTCGTCGCCCACCGCGACCGTGCCCAGGAGGTCAAGACGATCGTTCGCCAGCTTGAGGCCGCCGGTGCTTCCGAAGGCAAGGCCCACCGCCGCATCTACCGGCCCTGGGGCCACTACGACGGCGTGGTGGAAGGGGAGCGCTGGCAGGTGAAGAAGATCCTGGTGAAACCCGGGGCCTGCCTGTCGCTGCAGATGCACCATCACCGCGCCGAGCACTGGGTGGTGGTCAAGGGCACGGCCGTGGTCGAAAAGGACGGGGTCGAGGAGTTGTTGGGCGAGAACGAGAGCACCTACATCCCGCTCGGCTCCAGGCACCGTCTGTCCAACCCGGGCAAGATCCCTGTTGAGCTGATCGAGGTGCAGAGCGGCCCCTATCTCGGCGAAGACGACATCGTCCGTTTTGAAGACCGCTACGGCCGCAGCGACGTCCAGGTCAGCTCAGCGCGCCAGCACCCGGCCGATCAGAGCGGCCTGCTCGAAGCCACTGGCCCTTAGCTCCCCCAGCGCAGCCGCGGCCCGCTCGGCGGGCAAGGCCGCCAGCAGCGGGCCGCAGGTCTGGGGATCGATCAGCAGTTCCTTCAGCGGCTGCGGCTGTTGGTCGGGTCGGCTGATTCGCACCAGCCCGCGCTCAAGCCATCCCAGCGCCTGCCGGTTGGATGGCGCCAGGCTGCTGGAAAAGCCATCGGCCAGCAGCGCCCAGACACCCGGCAGGGCAGCAATCGCCCCGGCGTCCAGCGCAACTTCGAGCTCGACCGCCAGTGTCTGCCTGGCCTGTGCGGCCGCCAGCATTTCGCCCAGGTGGCCCAGCAGCCCGAAACCGGTGATATCGGTGCAGGCCGTGCAGCCGTGGGCGGCCAGCCGCTCCACCAGCGTCGCCTGGCTCTGCTGCATCACCGCCAGGGCGTGATCGATCCAGCTGGCGCGGGCAGCGCCAGCCATGGCCGCGGCAAACAGCACGCCTGTGCCGATCGGGCGCGTGAGGATCAGGGCATCGCCGGCCCGCAGACCGCCCTTGGCCCAGAAGCGGCCGGCCGGGGTGCTGCCGTTGACGCAGATCGCCAGACTCAGCCCTTCGCCAGCCTGCAGCTGCTGCAGGGTGTGGCCGCCCAGCAGCTCGGCGCCGAGGTCGTCGAGCACCGAGCGCACCCCGGCCAGGGTCTGCAGCAGCAGTTCTTCCTGGAGTGGATCGGCCGCCCGCGGCAGGGTCACCAGGGCCTGGGCACTCTCCACCCGGCCGCCGCAGGCCCAGAGGTCCGAGCAGGCATGCAGGGTGGTGAGGCGGCCATTCAGCCACGGGTCGTCCACCAGGGCGGGGAAGCCATCGAGGCTCTGCAGCAGCCGGGAGCCATCGGCCGCTGCCCCGATGATCACCGCGTCCTCGGTGGTTTGTGCCGCACCGACCCAGCCTGACGGGCCCCTGGCCAGGCCGGCCAGCCGCGCCAGGGCACGCGAGAGGGGTGCGGCCGGCAATTTGGCCGCACAGCCCCGGCAGGGCATGGCGATGGCCGACTGGCCGGCGGTGCCCATCGCCGCCAGGTCTTCGAAGCCGTCCATGAAGCGCCGGTCGAGGCGCTCTTTCCAGCACCACAGCCAGCGGCTTGGGCCCACGGCCAGGGGCCCCCAGAAGGCCACTGCCCTGGGATGGCCGGCCTTGTCCCCAGCCGCATTCCCAGCCCCGGCGCCGAGCAGCCGTAAGGCTTGCCGCTGGGGACGCCAGCGGCGCAAGGGCTTGCCAGCCGGGCTCAGGCTGCGGCGCAGGTTGGTCGCCAGCACGGGTGCGGCCCGCACCGCCCACACCCCGCTGGGCGGGCGCGGTGCCGTTCGGATCAGGCCGCAGTCGCCGCTGGCGAAAATCGCCGCTTGCCCCTCCACCTGCAGGCTGGATTCGGTCCAAACACGGCCGCTGGCTGGATCGGTGGCCAGGCCGGCGGCCGCCAGCCAGGCCGGCGCCCGGCTGCCTGTGCAGAGCACCCGCTGGGTGTCGGGCTCGGCGGCACCGATGCGGATGTCGGCGGCGGCCAGCAGCCGTTCGCCGCAACGGTTCGCTGCCGCTGAGCCCAGCTGCAGGCCCGTGGGCCGCGGCTCGATCGCCAACGACCGGCCCTGGCCGAAGCGCCTGCGCAGGGCGAGGGCCACTTCCAGCCCGGCCGCCCCTCCCCCCAGTACCGCCAGGGCGGCGGAGCTGGAATCCTGGGCGTCACACCAGCTCAGAAAGGGCTCCAACGGCTTGATGGCGATGTCGCGGCCGCAGCTGTCGCCTCCGGAGCGCGCCGGGGCAGGGGCGCTCACCGCCCCGACATCAAGGCTGAGCCTGTCCCAGCGCAGGGGGGGGCGTCCCGCCAGGTGCAGCTCCTGCCGGGCCAGGTCCAGGCCGGTGATCTCGGCGCAGACGAAGCTCACCCCCGCCCGCGCGCAGAGCCGGCGCAGATCAATGCTGCAGGACTCCCGGGCATAGAGCCCGGCGATCAGGCCAGGCACCATGCCGCTGTAGAGCGCGCTGCTGCAGCGGCTCACCAGGGTGATCAGGGCGTGGGCCGGGGGCCCGCTGCTGCCCCTGGCTCGGGCCATGGCCCAGGCGCGTAACAGCAGGGCGTGGCTGTGGCCACCCCCCGCCAGCAGCAGGTGGTGGCTTGGTGGGGCGGTGGATCTCAATAGCCGTCTGGATTGGCCCGCTGCCAGGCCCAGCCATCGCGGCAGATGTCATCCAGTCCGCGCCGGGTGCGCCAGCCAAGGCGTTCGCTGGCCAGGGAGGGATCCGCCACGGTGATCGCCACATCGCCCGGCCGCCGCGCCACAAGCCGGTGGGCGATCGGGTGGCCGCAGGCTTGCTCGAAGGCCTGCACCAGCTCCAGCACCGAGTGGCCATGGCCGCTGCCGAGGTTGAGGATGAGGTGCTGGGGCGGCTCGGCGAGCAGGACGTCGAGGGCGGCGCGGTGTCCTTCAGCCAGATCCATCACATGGATGTAATCGCGCACGCCGGTGCCATCGGCGGTGGGCCAGTCATGGCCGAAGACCTCCAGATGGGACCGCCGCCCCACCGCCACCTGGGTGAGGAAGGGAAAGAGATTGTTGGGGTGGCCGCCGGGGTCTTCGCCGATGCGGCCACTGGGGTGGGAGCCCACCGGATTGAAGTAGCGCAGGCAGGCGATGCGCCAGCCGTCTTCGCTGGCGGCCACATCGGCCAGCAGCCGCTCGGCGGCGGCCTTGCTGTGGCCGTAGGGATTGACCGGCCGCAGCGGAGCAGTTTCCGGGATCGGCACCGTTTCCGGCAGGCCGTAGAGGGTGGCGCTGCTGCTGAACACGATCGTGCGGCAGCCCGCCATCGCCATCGCCATCAGCAGCCGCTGGCTGCCGCAGACATTGACATCCCAGTAACGGAGCGGATCGGCCACCGATTCCGCCACGGCCTTGAGGCCGGCGAAGTGAACCACCGCATCGATCGGCACGCGGCCGCCGAAGGCCCGTGCCAGGGCTTCGGGATCGCGGATGTCACCCTCAATCACCTCCAGCCGATCGTCTGCGTCTGCTCCGGCCAGCTCGGCCACCCGGCGCAGAGCTTTGGGAGAGCCGTTGGAAAAATCATCCAGCACCACCAGCCTGTGGCCGGCCTCCAGCAACACCAGAGCGGTGTGACTGCCGATGAAGCCCGCTCCCCCGGTGATCAGCAGGGTGGGCATGGTTGGGATGGCAGAACATCAAGGAGCCTAACAAGTGATTGCCGATCTCCTTGCTGTTTGCCTAAAACTGTGGCCTGAAATCAAGCTTTTCGGTAGTCAATAAAAAGCCGCAAATCCATGCCAACCAACTAGCCAATGTTGGCAATCTGCGCCCAGCTCATACCTGGTTCAGGCCAGGCGCAGATCGAGCGTTCGGCAGCCCTCAGCTGGCTCTGGCCAGTCTGGTGCATCGCTGGGCCAGGGGGCGCCTGCTTCTTCGCTGCCTTCAGCCACGGCCGGTTCCTGCGAAGGGCTCACCGGCTGAAAAGCCTCCCCTGTGT
>JABMPN010000120.1 GCA_013203655.1 Cyanobacteria bacterium bin.51 | reverse complement strand
TTGCTTCTGATGGCCACGCGGATGTGGTGGAATTGGTAGACACGCACGTTTGAGGGGCGTGTGGCTTCGGCCTTGCGAGTTCAAGTCTCGCCATCCGCATTTTTCTTCACGCATCTCCTAACCCGCCGTTTGACCAGGTCGCTGTCTGTCGCTGGTCAGCCACCCGGCTCGGCGATTGTGCTGGTCTGCAACGGCCCTGGTGAACTGAGCACCTGGGTGCGCCCCCTGGCCGAGAAGCTCCACCAACTGCAGCCTTTACGGCCGTTGGTGCCTGGGGCCTCCGTTGGGCTGCAGCTGGTGCTGGTGCCCTGCCCGAATGCCACCGGAGCGGAGCAGCAGGTGGCTGAAGACTTTGGTTTGTTTGAGCGAACCTTGCCGGCGCGGCGGTTCTGGCGCCTGCTCTGGAATCCGCGCCGCTACGGACCCTGGCCGGCCCGCGGGGTGGTGGTGTTTCTGGGTGGTGACCAGTTCTGGACGGTTCTGCTCTCGGCCCGGCTGGGGTATCGCCACCTCACCTATGCCGAGTGGGTGGCTCGCTGGCCGCGCTGGAACGATCGAATCGCCGCGATGGGACCGGAGGCGGCTTCGCGCCTGGCTCCGCGCTGGCGGCAGCGTTGCCGTGTGGTCGGCGACCTGATGGCCGATCTTTCCGCCGCCGCCCAGGCTGAAGCCTCCCTGGAGCCTGGCGATTGGGTGGCCCTGTTGCCGGGCTCCAAGCGGGCCAAGCTGCTGGTGGGCGTCCCGTTTCTGCTCGATACCGCCGACCGGCTGGCGGCCTTGCGCCCTGGCTGCCACTTCCTGCTGCCGGTGGCACCCACCACCTCGGTGGCCGAGCTGCTTCGCTACGGCGGGCCGACCAATCCGATCCAGGCCCATTACGGCAGCGGCGAGCCCCGGTTGGCGGCCCCGGGCCCCGATCGGCGCCGCTGGATCGAAACCCCCGCTGGCACCCGCATCCTGCTGATCGAGCAGCAACCGGCCCACGCAGCCCTCAGCCAGTGCGCCCTGGCGCTGACCACGGTGGGAGCGAACACGGCCGAACTCGGTGCCCTGGCCGTGCCGATGATCGTGCTGGTGCCCACCCAGCATCTGCAGGTGATGCAGGCCTGGGATGGCTGGCTCGGTCTGATCGCGCGCCTGCCGTTGCTGCGCTGGCTGATCGGGGTGGCACTGACGGCCTGGCGGATGCGGACCAGTGGTTTCCTGGCCTGGCCGAACATTGCGGCCGGTCGCAGTGTGGTGCCCGAGCGGGTCGGAGCGATCACCCCTGGGCAGATTGCCAGCGAAGCCGCCGACTGGCTGGGCCATCCCGAGCGGCTGAGCGGCCAGCGTGAGGATCTGCGCAGCCTGCGGGGTGAACCCGGCGCCGTTGCGGCCCTGGCGGCGATGGTGCAGGAGCTGCTCCCTTCGGCTTAGTTTGTGATTCTCCCCGACTGACGCTCTCTCGATGGCCAGCCCCGAATCTCCCAGCGACCAGGACTGGCGCACCCGGCTGACCCCCGAGCAATACGAGGTGGCCCGTCGCGGCGGCACCGAGCGGGCCTTCACCGGCATCTACTGGGACAACAAGCAGGCCGGTCAATACCAGTGCGTCTGCTGCGGTGCTGAGCTGTTCAGTTCCGGGGCGAAGTTTGAATCCGGCACGGGCTGGCCCAGCTTTTTCGCCGGTGTGGATCCAGCGGCGATCACCACGATCGAAGACCACAGCCACGGCATGGTGCGCACCGAAATCCGCTGTGCGCGCTGCGAAGCCCACCTGGGTCACCTCTTCCACGACGGGCCTGCCCCGAGCGGCCTGCGCTACTGCGTCAATTCCGCATCCCTGAACTTCAAGCCGGACCAGGGCTCAGAAGCACCTCTGGCCTGATCGAGCAGTTTCTGGTGGTGGCTGTCCTCGCTCACCAGGGATCGTCATAGCCCGAGGGCCCCGGACGCCGGCCTTGTCCCTGCGGGCTTTCGCCGTCTGATTCGGGCTCAAGGGATGGAGGCGGTTCGGCGTAGGGCTCCGGTTCGACATCCAGGGGTTCCTGGCGATCCAGCGGCGGACGGCGCGGAACCGGCCGCTGGGACGCTCTGGGAGTGAGCGGCCTGGCGGGGTTCGCCCGGGACGGCAGCGGTGAATCGAAGCGAGCGGGATTGATGTCGCCAGCAAGGTCTTCATCGACGTCGTCGTTGAAACGGCGGCCTTCGAAGCGACGTTCAGCCGAACCTCTCTCGATTGGAGCCCTATCGATGGGATTGCGATCACCAAGGCCCCGATCCAAAGGAGTCCGATCCAAAGGACTCCGATCCAATGGGCCTCGATCCAAGCTCTCCCCATCGGCAGAAATCCGCTTTGGGTAAGCCTGTTCGGGATAGGTCCGCTCTGGATAGCCGCGCTCACCGGGACGTTGCTCCCCATAGCCCCTGGGCTCGTTGGTCCCGGTCTCGTTCCAACCGCGTGAGGCTCGCTCGCCACCGGGCGGAGCGTAAGCGTCGTCGTCCTCGTCGAGGTAGCGGCGTTGGCGAAGCGGTTCCTGTCGCTGCCGCTCCAACTCGACGTACTCGAGCTCTTCCTCGCGGGTGGCCGCCACGGCCCGGCTTGTGGCGGGCTGGATGCGTCGCTGCTCCTGGGCGGTGGGCTGGCCGGAGGCCAACTGGTTCTCGACCGCTACCGCCGACTGGCGGTAGCGGTCGCGCTCCTCCTGCTCCCAGCTGGCGCCACCGATGCCGAGTTTCTCAAGCAGTCCGCTGCCCAGTTGCTTGAGTTTGTCTTCGGCACCTTCGTAAACAATGATCCGGTCGGGGCCGCTGCTGACGATTTCATCCACTGTCAGCTCCCAGGTGCTCAGCACCCCTTCACCCAGCAGCGGCACCCCGAGGGCCCCCAGCACCAGGGTGGTGAGATCGCCGGTTTCGATGTCGAAGCTGAAGCCCAGCACGCGACCGAGCTGCTCCCCGGATTCCGAGACCACCTGGCTGTTGATGACCTTGCTGTAGCGCTCGGGATTGAAGCTCTGAGTGAGTGAATCGGCCGAATCCACGAGGATCACGTCGCCCACCTGGCGGATCCGATCCAGGGGCATCCAGCGCGGCAGTCCGGGCAGAAAACGGGTGAGCGGGTTGTCGCGCAGGCCGAGGGCCATCACTTCGCGCCGGTCGATGTCCACGATCACTTCGCCGACAACCCCCAGCCGGCGGCCGGTGTCACGGGTGATCACCTGGGTGCCCATCAGCTCGGATCGCAGCCAGAGCCTGTCACCGGACAGGCCCTGGGGAGGATCAGCGGAAGGGGGGATGGAGGAGGTCAATGGCCTGGATCCCTGTGGGGTGAAGGCGAAGAGAAGGCAGTCGAGTCATTGTGACCCACAGCTCAGGCGGCGACCGGTAGGCCAACCACCTGGGTATGGGCGCCGCGGGCCTGGGTGACGCCGATCGTGCGGGTCGCGGCGGCGATCATCGGTCGGCGGTGGCTGACCACCAGGAACTGGGCCTCGCCGGCCTGGCTGGCGATCAGGGCGGCCAGGCGCTCCACGTTCACCCCGTCGAGAAAGCTGTCCACTTCGTCGAGTGCATAGAAAGGAGACGGGCGGAAGCGCTGCAGGGCGAACAGGAAGCTGAGAGCCGTCAACGACTTTTCCCCGCCCGACATCGAGGCCAGCCGTCTCACCTCCTTCCCCTTGGGATGGGCCACCAGGGTGAGGCCGCCTTCGAGGGGCTGCTCGGGATTCTCCAGCTGCAGGTGGCCCTCGCCTTCGGAGAGGCCCGCGAAGATCTCGCGGAAATGGCCATCCACGGCCTGGAAGGCTTCCAGGAAGGCCTCCTGGCGCAAGGTGGCCACGGTTTCGATCCGCAGCAGCAGCTCTTCGCGCTCCTTGCTGAGGATGTCGAGCCGCCCGCGAAGTTCGTCGAGGCGGATCTCCAGCTGCTCGAGTTCTTCGAGGGCGAGCATGTTGACCGGTTCGAGCGCTTCCATGCGTTCCTGAAGGCGGCCGAGGTCGTGCTCCAGGGCCTCCAGGCCCGCCTGGCGTACCGGCTCGGGAACCATCGGCAGCGGATCGGGCAGCTCCCGGCCCAGGGCTTCGAGCCGCAGCCGCAGGCCCCTGTCCTGTTCGGCCAGGGCGAGCAGCTCCTCCCCAAGCCGCTCCAGATCCCATTGCTGCTGTTGCAGGGCCAGGCGCTGGGCGGCGAGCTGGGCCTCGGCCACATCGCGGGCGCGGCGCCGTTCGCCGAAGCGTTCCTGCAGCTCCTGCTGCAGGGCCTCCAGGGTGCGGCGTCGCTCCTGCTCCTGTTGGTGCTGCCTTCGCCACTGGCCGTGCGCTTCGCCCAGCGCAGTCACGCCCTGCAGCAGCCGCTGCTCCTCGCTGGCGAGGGCCTCCAGTTGTTGGGCCAACCGCTCCCTGGCCAGGGAGCGGTCGCGCCGGCCGGCCAGCAGGGCGTCGCGTTGCAGGCGGGTTTCGCTGAGCAGCCGGTCGGCGGCTTCGAGGTCGTGCTGCAGTCCCTTCCAGCGGTCGCCGTCTGCGGAGGCCTGGGCTCCGGCCGCCTCGGCCTCGAGCGCTGCGAGCTCGCTGTTCAAGGGGGTGAGCAGCTCGGCCGTGGCCTGCCGGCGTGTCTGGTCGGCCACCAGGGCCGTTTCGATCTGGCTGAGCCGTTCCTGGAGCAGGAGCTGGCGCTGCAGCTGGGGGCCAAGGGCCCGCTGGGCCGCCCCCAGCTCGGCGTTGAGGGCGGCCTGGCGCTGCTGGTGCTCCTGCAAAACGGGCCGCAGCTGCTCGAGTTGCCGCCCCAGCTCGTTCTCGCGCCGCCGGCAGGCCACCAGGCTTTCGCCGAGTTCGAGCAGCCGTCGCCGCAGCGGCTCGGCTTCGTCGTGGTCGGAGCTGCGCCCGAAGCTGAGCTGGCCACTGCGCTGCTGCAGGCTGCCGCCGGTCATCGCTCCGCTGCGCTCCAGCAGTTCGCCATCGAGGGTGACGGCGCGGCAGCGGCCCAGTTCGCGTCGGGCACTGGCCAGGTCTTCAAAGACCAGGGTGTCAGCGAAGACGTAGCGGAACACGTCGGCATAGATGGGCTCAAAGCGGATCAGCTCCAGCGCGCGGCCCACCAGCCCGCCGCCTCCCCGCTCCAGGGCCGCTCCAGCCGTGCCGCTTCTGCCGCCACTGGAACCACGGATCTTGTTGAGCGGCAGGAAGGTGAGCCGGCCGGCCCGGCGGGCCTTGAGCAGCTCAATCGCCTGGGCGGCGATCCGGTCGTCATCGACCACCACCTGGCCAAGCCGGCCGCCGGCGGCCACCTCAAGGGCCAGCCGCAGCCGCTCCTCCACTTCCCCCAACTGGGCCACCGGTCCATGCAGTCCGCCCAGGCCCGACTCCAGCAGCACCCGCAAGGCGCCGGTGCCGCGGCTTTCCTGCAGGGTTTCGCGGCGGCTTTCGATCCGGGCGATCTCCCGCTCCAGGCCCACCTGTTCCTGCTCTAACCGGGTGCGGGTGCGTTGCTGCAGGGCCAGGGCTTCGGCCAGGTCCTGGGCTTGCAGTTGCTCCTTGTCGAGTTCCTGCTTGAGGCCTGCCGCCTCCGACTCCAACGACAACAGCTGCTGTTGGTCCTGCTGATCGCTGTTGCCGCCGGCGGCCAGTTCGGCGCCCAGTTCCTGGAGTCGTTGCTGCTGCTGGCGCAGGCGTTCATCGAGTTGCTGCTGCTCAGCCAGCAGCGGGCCGATCCGGGCCTGCAGGGCCTGGCGCTGCTGGCCACGCTGTTGTTCCGCTTCGAGCCAGCTGCCGGAGCGGTCGGCCACCTCGCCGAGGCGGCGACGGGAGAGCTCCACGGCCGCTTCGGCGCTGGAGCAGGCCTGCTCGGCTTGCTCCAGCCCGGCTCCGTCATCGCTGGCGTCGTTCTGCTGCTGGTCCCGGCGCAGCTTGCCCTGTTGGACAACCAAGGCCCGGCGCTGCAGCTGCAGTTGCTCGCCGTCGTGCTGATGGCGCTCGGCCTGGCGCGTCAACTCGCGGCCGCTGGCCTCAAGCCCGGCCAGTTCCGCCTGGACCGCCAGCAGGCTGTCTTCTCCCAGGGCTTTCACTTCCGCCTGCAGACCTTCGACGGCTTTGGCCGCCACCTCCAAGGCCAGCTGGGCCGCGGCGACGGCCGTGCGATCCAGCTCCTGCTGGAGGCCGAGGGCTTGTTGGCGGCTGGTCAGGGCTGCGAGCTGCTGGACGGTCTGCTCGTAGCCGAGCACCTGGAGGTGGAGCCGCCCCTCCTGGTGGCGATGCCGCAGTTCCTGGTACGTGCGCGCCTTGGCGCAGTCGCGCTCCAGTTTCTGGCGGTTGGCAAGCAGTTCCTGCTCGACGATGTGGCAGCGTTCCTGGCGATCCTGAACTTCATCGAGCTTGGAGCGGGTCTGCTCGATCCGGGAATCGAACAGGGCGACACCGGCGAGTTCGTCGATCAGGCCGCGACGATCACGGGATCCCATCGAGACGATGCGGGTCACATCCCCCTGCATCACCACGTTGCTGCCCTCGGGATCCACCCGCAGACGGCGCAGTTGACCCTGCACCTGCTGCAGGTTGCAGGCCACCCCATCGGCGCTGTAACTGCTGCTGTAGGTGCCTCCCGGGGCGAGCCGCAGGCGTCGGGTGACACTCCATTCCTGCTGGCCGGCCTGGATCCAGGGCCCTTCGGCCGGAACATCGAGTCCTTCCTCGGCTGGGTCGGGCCGCCAGTCGGCGAGATCGAAGCGCACCGTGACCTGCGTTTCGGCCGCCTTGCCCTGGCGCACCATGGCGCTGTTGATCAGGTCCGGCAGCCTTTCGGCCCGCATGCCACGACTGTTGGCCAGGCCAAGACAGAACAGAACGGCATCAAGAATGTTGCTTTTCCCTGACCCATTCGGTCCCGTCACCACCGTGAAAGACGGCTCCAGCTGGATCGCCAGCGACCCACCGAACGACTTGAAGTGAGTGAGCTCGACCTGATTGATGTGAACCAACAGGCTCGCGCGCCGAGCAAGCCGAATTTAACCGAATAGTGCAGTTGCTCAACCCCCTACCTACCCTGAGAGCAGAGAGAAGCTCATCAAACACGCCATGGAACCGGAAACGACAGCCATCAACCACGACAGCTTTCGGGAGCGGTTCGAAACCCTGATTCCCACGATCCAGCGCGAGTGGCCCCAGGTGGCCCGCGAAACCCTCGAGGCCACCCGCGGCAGCTTCGACGATGTCGTCTCGTTGATTTCCGATCAGACCGGCCGCACCGCCAGCGGTGTGCAGCATCAGCTCAGCGAGTTCCTTGAGGTCGCCACGGCCCAGACCCGCCAGCTGGCCGATCGGATCGGTCCCCTGGAAGATCAGCTGGAGCAGCTCCTCGACGATCTCAACACCAGCCTGCGGCCCCGCATCGAAAAGCCGGTGCGTGAGCGGCCCCTGCTGGCCGTTGGCGTCGCTGCCGGCGTCGGCATGATCATCGGCATGCTGCTCACCTCCGGGCGGCGCTCGGCATGACGCCGGAGCGCCAGAAGCGCGGCGGGTCTTCAGCGCCGTCGGGAAGCGTCGGCCGGGTTGCGGCAGGTCGGGTCACCGCTCTGGTGACCTCGGTGATGGATCTGCATGTGCGCATCGCCCTGCAGGAAGCCGACAGCGAAAAGCGGCGCCTGATCAGCGGCGGCATCCTGCTCGGCGGTGGCCTCACCTTTCTGGTGCTCGCCACGGTGCTGGGTCAGCTGGCTCTGGTGCTCTGGCTGCACCAGGGAGTGGGCTGGGCCTGGATCCAGGCGGTGCTGGCCGTGGTGGCTGGTGATCTTGTGATCGCCGGGCTGATGCTGCGCATCGGTGGCCAACTGCTCAAAGGTCCTTACCTGCCCCAGACCACCGCGGGCCTCAGCCGCACCACCCGGGCGATCTTCGGGCGTTGAAGCCTCAGCGGTTCAGGAGCTGTTCGGGCTGTCAGCGGATGTCGTATTTCAGCCAGCGGCAATCGATGCCACCGTTGCTCACCGGAATCCGGCGACTGGCCTTCATCCGCAGGGCTCCGGTGAGTTCAGGGTTGCCGCTCAGCAGCCACAGGGTCCAGCCGGAGCAGCGTTCTTTGGCCATGGCACCGAGGCCGGCATAGAGGGCTTCGAGATCCTCACCGGCGCCGAGGCGCTCGCCGTAGGGGGGATTGCAGACGATCAATCCCGGTTGGGGTGGTGGCATGAAGTCACGACAGTCGCCGGGTTGCAGATCCAGCCAGGGGGCCATCCCGGCGGCTTCGGCGTTGCTGCGGGCCTGCTCAAGCACGGCCGGATCGCGTTCCATCCCCAGCACCGGCGCCAGGGGCGCTCCGCCCGGGAGGTTGTCAGCGGCAAGAGCCAGGGCCGCCACCGTTTCCTGTTGCCAGATGGCCCCATCGAAATCCAGCCAGTGGCGGAGGGCCAGTTCGCGGCCCAGGCCAGGGGCACGTCCCAGGGCCGCGCAGGCGGCCTCGATCAACAAGGTGCCGGAGCCGCAGAGCGGATCGGCTAGGGGCACGCGGCCATCCCAGCCGGTGAAGCCGATCAGGCCGGCGGCCAGGTTTTCCTTGAGCGGCGCCAGGCCAACGGCCGCCCGCCAGCCGCGGCGATGCAGGCTGCCGGCCGAGCCATCGAGGCTGAGCACCGCCTCGCCAGCTGCGCTGAGGTGCAGGTGCAGGCAGAGATCGGGATGGGCCAGGTCGATCGAGGATCGCTCACCCCAGCGCTGCCGTTGCAGGTCGACCAGCGCATTTTTGACCTGCAGCGCCGTGAAGTGGCTGTGGCTGAGCCCTGGGGCGGTGCCACTCACCTCCACCCGAAAGCTGCGCTGCGGCGGTAGCCACAGGTCCCAGTCGGCGGCGCGTTGCACGCCGGCGTAGAGCTGCTCGGGGCCGTTGCAAGGGAAGCGGGCCAGCTCCCGCAGCAACCGGAACGGCAGCCGGGCCTGCAGGTGGATGCGGTAGAGCCCGGCCGTGTCGCAGCAGAAGGCCACGGCGCGGCGCAGTGGCCGCACCTCCTCAGCGCCCAGGCCGGCCAGTTCGGCGGCGGCCAGTGGCTCAAGACCGGGAGGAAGGGCGGCGATGCAGGCAAGCGGGGCGTGCATGGAGGCTCGGGGGGCGACGCTCAGCCGCTGTTCGGTGAAGCCCACCTTGGAGGGTGGCAACACCTTGCCGCGCCAGCTGCCAGAATGAAAAGGTCCGTCTTCGGGCGGACTAGGTGACTCACACCGGTGCTTCGGACAGCGGTTCGATTCCGCTCAGCTCCACTTTCCACCTACGGGCGGATCTTTCAGGGGGCTGCAATGGTTTCGACGGGGTAATAGGAGGGTGACTGAAGCCTGCTCGGTAAGAGCAAATCCGTAACAGCGAACAACATCGTTGCTTTCTCCCGTCAGCCCGCCCCTGTGGCCGCCTGACTCCTTAGGGAGATGGGGTAAGTCAGCCTTATCACCCAAATGACTCATGGGGGCTGGAAGGCCCCCACTTTATTGGCTGAATTGGCTGAAACTGTGGCCTTCTCAGTCCAAAGAATTCCTTAAAGCGCGTCGTAGCGCACGTTGAGGTTGAGCTTGCCTGGACCCACCGCCGTGGCCTGCAGCACCAGTACGGCTGTTTTGCCGGCCGGGGTGCCATCCACGCTGGTGCCAGCCGGTGGATCGAAGACCAGATTCAAGCCCCAGGCACCCGAAACGGTGTTGATGGTGCGCTCTTTGTAGCCCTGGTCGCTCAACGAAGCGCGCAGCTTGGCGAGCAGGTCATCGGGCGTGCCGCCCACCTGGCCGTTGAGGCTCACCTGCCCGACCGCATTGGCAGCGAACAGGCTGGGCAGGGCGCTTGGAACCGGCAGTTTCAGGCCCTTGAGCAAGGAGGCCGCTGGGGCGGCGAAGGCTGCAGTTGCGGCGAGAAGCACCGCGGCGGTGGCCGTGAGCAGGGTGCGCAGAACGGTCAAACGGGAAGGAGCGGTGGGGCTTCAACCTAAGGCTGTGGGATTAAAACTTTGGAGTTCCGTTGGATCCCGCCGTTTGGGGGGGAATACAGCTGGACTGGCTTTGCTCTGCCCGCTCCACTTGGCCTTCGTCGTGAGATCCACGACCGCTGAGCGCCCCGACACCAACCTCTCAGAACTTCCGTAACTCCCGCCGCTGATCTCCCTGGGTGCCCTTCTGCCCGTAGAACACGTAAACCGCCAAGCCCAGACTCAGCAGCAGCACCGCCAGCACCGGCCACGGATTGCGATTAGTCAGTTTGGGGCCGGTCACTTTGCGGCCCAAGGCCAAGCGACGGAGTGGGCGGCGGCGAGCCATCGGCTTGGGCAGGGGTGTCCATGTTGCCTTGGGGCGCTCGGCTTCCGCCCTGGTCAGAACGTCAGTGGCTCGTTGAGGATCGCTGCAACCCCTGATCTCACCCCAAGGTGTTCAACCTCAAACAACGGCTGCAGTCGCTGCGCATGGTGGCCAGCCTCGCCACTTTTCTCAAGAACCCTGGCGAGCTCAACAGTGTCTTTGGAGTGGTCCGCAGCCTGCAAGGCAGCCCCCTGTCTACCCAGATGCAGCGCCACCTGCTGGCCAACCCCCGCATGGCGGCCCTCGTGGAATCGAACTGGAGACCGGCCCCGATCGATCTGGCCCGGCTTTCTGCCCTGCCCGAGGGCAGCCTCGGCCGCAGCTACGCCGATCAGCTCCAGAGCCAGGGCCTGACGCCCGAAAGCCTGATCGACCCCAGCCCGATCAGCTCACCGGCCCAGTACATCACCCATCGCCTGCGTGAAACCCACGACATCATCCATGTGCTCACCGGCTTCGGCACCGATGGCCCCGGTGAACTGGGGCTGCAGGCCTTCAACCTGGCCCAGGTGCGCTCTCCGTTGGCGGTGCTGCTGATCTTCGGTGGCCTGCTCAGCAGCCTGCAGAACGATGAGCCTCTCGAACCGCTGCTGCGGGCCCTGGCCCGTGGCTTTGAACTGGGCCTGGCGGCACCGTGCCTGATTTCCCACAAACTGGAAGAGGGCTGGGAGCGGCCGTTGAGTTCCTGGCGTCAGGAGCTGAAGTTGCCCTTCAGGGCTTAACGCCGTTGAAACCACTCCAGATTTTGAGTTCCTCGATCGTCAGCATCCCTTCCTTTTTCTCGCCATCCAGCACCCAGGTGGGGTAAGCCTTCACCTCGGCGGCCAGGCAGCGGTTACGACCGGCCTCGTCCCGGGCGCATTCCACGTAGGGCAGGCGTTCACCGGCTTCGGTGCCGAACAGATTCTTCTGAAAAAAACAGTGGGGGCACCACCAGGCTCCGTAGAACACCGCACCGCGCTCCACCAGGTGATCCACCAGGGCGAGCTGTTCGGCGGTTGATGGAGTCGTCGCCTTGCCCAGGCCGGAGGCCGCTCCCGGCGCAGCCGTTTGGGCCGCGATCGCAGCGCCGCCATGTCCCACCGCGCCGGAACCGCCCAGCAAAGCCAGCCCTGTGGCGAGCACTCCGAGGGTCGCAACCCGAGCCAATCGTGGATTGCGGCATGGGGCGCTGGCCATCGAGCTGAAGGGCTGGGAACACCACAGGTTAGGCAGCCGTACGGGCTTCCGCCCTGCTGCGGCCCCCCAGACAGCCGCGCGGACTGGGAAACTGAACATCTGCGACCTGCACCTGGAGTTTCGATGGGCCTGCCTCGATGAGCGCCAATGGCTTCCGCGACTACTTCAAGGTTCTCGGTGTGGAGCGGGGGGCCGACCCCGAGGCGATCAAGCGCTCGTTTCGCAAGCTGGCCCGTCAGTTCCATCCCGATGTGAATCCCGATGACGCCAGCGCGGAAGCCAAGTTCAAAGAGATCAGCGAGGCCTACGAAGTGCTCTCCGATCCGGAGAAGCGACGCAAGTACGAGCAGTTCGGCCAGTACTGGAGCCAGATGGGCGGCGGTGCCGGCAGCGGCGGAGCCCCCGGCTTCGATGTCGATTTCGGGCGTTACGGCAACTTCGACGATTTCATCAACGACCTGCTCGGCCGCTTCGGTGGTCAGTCGGGCAGTGCCGGCTTCTCAGGAGCGCCCGGTGGCTTCGGCTTCTCCGGCGGCTTTCCCGGGGGGGGGATTCCCTCCGGCTTCGGCGGGTCCGCGGGACGGACGTCAGCGGCCAACCTTGATGCCGAAGCCACGATCAACCTCAGCTTCGCCGAGGCCTTCAACGGCTGTGAGCGTGCTTTGGCGGTGAATGAGGAGCGGGTGCAGGTGCGGGTACCTGCGGGGGTGAAGAACGGCAGCCGCCTGCGGCTCAAAGCCAAGGGCAACCTCCAACCCGGCACCGGCCGCCGTGGCGATCTCTACCTCAATCTGCGGCTGGAAGACCATCCGATCTGGAAGCTCGATGGCGACCAGTTGCGCGCCGAGCTGCCGCTCAGCCTCGATGAACTTGCCCTCGGCGGCGAGGTGCGCGTCGCCACCCCTGATGGCGAGGCCACCGTCCAGGTGCCAGCTGGGGTGGCCCTCGGCCGCAGCCTGCGTCTCAAGGGCAAAGGCTGGCCCCTTAAGGACGGCCGCGGCGATCTCTTGTTGAGCCTCAGCCTGAAGCTGCCTGAACGATTCAGCGATGCCGAGCGCGACCTGCTCGATCAACTTCGCCAAGCCCGCAGCCTTGATCCCCGGGCCGAGTGGATGAAGGCCGCCAAGCTCTGACCTGGCTGCGGGCCGGGTTTCAGCCGCAATGATCATCATCGGGAATAATTCATCTTGATGTTTACCTTTTGCTCCAGCTTTTGCTCGAGTTTCTGGTGAATCGAAACCAGCTCATGATGCGCTGGTCGATCAGGTTCGAACGCCGGAAGATCTGAGCAATCCTGATCGAGCTTTACAATGGCTGATCCCTAACTTGCTGGCATGGAGCTCATCAACCGCCCGCGTCGATTGCGCCGCACGCCGGCCCTGCGGGCCATGGTGCGTGAGTTTCAGCTCAGCCCAGCCGACTTCATCTACCCGCTGTTCGTTCACGAAGGCACCAGCAACGATCCGATCGGCGCGATGCCCGGCGCCTGCCGCTGGAGCCTCGATGGGCTGGTGGCGGAGGTGGGCCGGGCCTGGGATCTCGGCATCCGCTGCGTGGTGCTCTTTCCCAAGGTGGCCGATGGCCTCAAAAGCGAGGACGGCGCTGAATGTTTCAACGAAGGCGGCCTGATCCCCCGGGCGATTCGCCGGCTCAAACTGGAGCACCCGGCGATGGCGGTCATGACCGACGTGGCCCTCGACCCCTACTCCTGCGACGGCCATGACGGCATCGTCAATGCCGAAGGGATCGTGCTCAACGACGAAACCGTCTCCCAGCTCTGCCGTCAGGCGGTGGCCCAGGCCCGCGCCGGTGCCGATCTGATCGGGCCCAGCGACATGATGGACGGCCGGGTCGGGGCGATCCGCGAAGCACTCGATGAGGAGGGTTTCGAGCAGGTGGGCATCATCAGCTACACGGCCAAATACGCCTCCGCCTATTACGGCCCCTTCCGCGAAGCTCTCGATTCGGCGCCTCGCCCCAACAGCTCCAAGACAATCCCTACCGATAAATCCACCTACCAGATGGACCCGGCCAACGGCCGCGAAGCCCTGATCGAGGCCCTGCTTGATGAGCAGGAGGGCTCCGACATCCTGATGGTCAAGCCAGGCCTGGCCTACCTCGACATCATTCATCGCCTGCGCCAGGAAACGGAGCTGCCGATCGCCGCCTACAACGTCAGCGGCGAATACGCCATGGTGAAAGCGGCGGCCGAGCGTGGCTGGATTGATGAACGGGCGATCGTGCTCGAAACCCTGCTCTGCTTCAAGCGGGCCGGTGCCGATCTCATCCTTTCGTACCACGCCTGTGATGCAGCGGCCTGGTTGCGGGATGGCTGAGGGCCTGTTTCTCGCTCGGCGGAGCAGCCCCGCCGACCAGAATGGTTGTACTCAATCAAAAACCGATGGCGGTGCAGCGACTGGGCCACGTGGCCCTGCGGGTGGAGGACATGCCCCGTGCCACGGCCTTCTATGAGGCCCTCGGGCTCCAGGTCACCTGGGAAGCCGACGACTGGACCTACCTTCAATCACCCGAAAGCGGTGATGGCATCGCCCTGCTCGCCAGGACGTACACCGCGGCCGGCCCCCATTTCGCCTTTCACTTCTCAGACCGTGGTGAGGTCGACCTGATCCACGCCCGGCTGCAGGCCTCCGGCCACAGCGTCGGCCCGGTGCATGACCACCGCGACGGCACGGCTTCGTTCTACCTGCAAGATCCTGAAGGCAACTGGCTGGAGATGCTCTATGAGCCCCCCTCCGGGATCGCTTCCAACCAGGCTGGCGTGGCGATTCAGGGGGGGGCTTGAGCGGCATTGAGGCCGAAACTCTGGCCTTGCTGGAGTGGCCGCGGCTGGCCGACCATCTGGCCAGCTTTGCCAGCACGGTCGCCGGTCGTCAGCGTTGCCGGGCGCTGCCCCTGGCAGCGGACTGCGCCGGCAGCCAGCGGCGTCTGCTGGAAACCACCGAGCTGCTCGGCCTCGATGGCCTGATTGAAGGCGGGCTGAGTTTTCAGGGGGTCTGTGATCTGACGGCCACCCTGCTGCATTGCGCCAAAGGCGGCACCGCCTCGGCTGAGGCGTTACTGGCGGTGGCCACCACCCTGGCGGCGGGGCGGCGGCTGCGGCGCCAGATCGAAGACCCCCAGCTGCGGCCTGCCAGCACCGATCTGGTCCAGGAGTTGCGCAGCCAGCCGGAGCTGGAGCAGCGCCTGCGCTTCTGCCTGGAAGAGGGCGGTCGGGTGGCGGATCGGGCCTGCCCTGTGCTCGCCGGGCTGCGCCAACAGCTGGCCGCCGGCCGCCAGCAACGGCGCGAGCGGCTGCAGGAGTTGCTGAGGCGTTTTGCGCCCCTGCTTCAAGACACGGTCATCTCCGAACGCAACGGCCGGCCGGTGCTGGCGGTGAAAGCAGGGGCGGCGTCCCAGCTGAGCGGTCTGGTGCATGACACCTCCGCCTCCGGCAGCACGGTGTTCATCGAACCCCAGGCGGTGATCGCCCTGGGCAATCGCCTGCGCGAGTGGGAAGGCCAGGAGCGGCAGGCCGAGCAACGGGTGCTGGCCGAACTCAGTGGCCTGGTGGCGCTGCAGGCCGAGGCGCTGGGGCCCTTTCAGGAGGCTTTGGTCCAGCTGGATTTCGGCCTGGCCCGGGCGCGCTACGGGCTGGAGCTCGGCGCCGTGCGACCCGAACTCTCAGCTGATCCCACCTCCCCCTGGCTGCTGCACGGGCTGCGCCACCCGCTTCTGCTCTGGCAGCAGCGCCACGCCGGCGGCCAGGAGGTGGTGCCGGTGAGCGTCACCGCCGCAGCGACCCTGCGGGTGGTGGCGATCACTGGACCGAACACCGGCGGCAAAACCGTGACGCTCAAGAGCGTCGGCCTGGCGGCCCTGATGGCCAGGGCCGGTCTGTTTCTGCCCTGCGCCGGCACGCCACGGCTGCCCTGGTGCTCCCTGGTGCTGGCCGATATCGGCGATGAGCAATCCCTGCAGCAGAACCTTTCCACCTTCAGTGGCCATGTGCGCCGAATCGCGCGCATCCTGGCCGCCCTGCCGGAGCCAGCTGCAGGCGCCAGCCTGGTGTTGCTCGATGAGGTGGGCGCGGGCACCGATCCGGGCGAGGGCGCGGCACTGGCGATCGCCCTGTTGCGCCATCTGGCTGATCGGGCCCGGTTGACGCTGGCCACCACCCACTTCGGTGAGCTCAAGGCGCTGAAATACGGCGATTCCCGCTTCGAGAACGCCTCGGTGGGCTTTGATCTCGAGAGTCTCTCTCCCACCTACCAGCTGCAATGGGGCATTCCCGGCCGCAGTAATGCCCTGGCGATCGCCGCGCGCCTGGGGCTTTCTGGCGCGGTGATCGCGTCCGCCACCGAACTGCTGGCGCCCCGCGGTGACGGTGAGGTCAACCAGGTGATCCGCGGCCTGGAGGATCAGCGGCGCCGGCAGCAGGAGGCCGCCGAGGACGCCGCCGCCCTGCTGGCCCGCACCGAGCTGTTGCATGAGGAGTTGCTGCAGCGCTGGCAGCAGCAACAGGAGCAGTCAGCCGAGCTGCAGGAGCAGCGCCGCCAGGCGCTGGAGCTCTCGATCCGCTCGGGTCAGAAAGAGGTGCGACGGCTGATCCACCGCCTGCGCCAAGGCCAGGCCGATGGCGAAAGTGCCAGGCAGGCCGGCCAGCGGCTCAAGCGACTGGAGCAACAGCACCGGCCCCAGCCCCAGCGGCGCGAGCCCAACGGTTGGCGGCCGGTGCTGGGAGAGCGCATCCGGCTGCTCTCGCTCGGCAAGGCGGCGGAGGTGCTGGCGATCAGCCCAGGCGGGGCGGAACTCACAGTCCGTTGTGGTGTGATGCGCCTCAACGTGGAGCTCGGTGGCATCGAGAGCCTCAGCGGTGAGAAGCCTGCCCCCTCGGAATCCGCTGCGCCGAAGGTGCAGGTCCAGATGCCCTCCAGCCACCGCCGCTCAGGCCCCGAGGTGCGCACCGAGCGCAACACCGTTGATGTGCGCGGTCTGCGGGTCCATGAAGCGGAGGCCGCCGTGGAGGAAACGCTGCGTGGCGCCCGGGGCCCTGTCTGGGTGATCCATGGCATCGGCACCGGCAAGCTCAAGCGGGGGCTGCGCCAATGGCTTGACACCCTCCCCTGGGTCGAGCGGGTCAGCGACGCTGAAAAGGGCGATGGCGGACCCGGTTGCAGCGTGGTCTGGGTGGCCTAGGCCTTGATGTTGGGTAGTTCCGGTTCCGCCGCCGCTTCAGCCAGGCCCCTGGCCGCCGCCGGCAGGGGCAAGGCCTCGCCGGCCGCATCGAAGAAGCGCCAGCCCGCCTGGTCGATTTCCAGATGGACCGTCTGGCCAGGGAGCACCTGCTGGGAGGGGTCGCCACGCACCTGCACCAGGTGTCCACCATCAAGCAGGCGACAGCTGATCAGCGCTTCGTTGCCGAGGGCCTCGACATGGGTGATCTCGGCCTGGATGTTGCGGTTCGCGGCGGGGGCGAGCTTGAGAGTTTCCGGCCGCAGGCCGCCGGTGATCGCCCCTTCGTAGGCGCCGCTGGTGTAGCGGATCAGGGCCTGGCCGCTGGGCCCCTCCACCAGAAAGCGCCTGGAGCCCAGCTGCACCTGGTCGCCACCCACCGCCAGCACCGGCAACAGGTTCATCGGCGGGCTGCCGATGAACTGGGCCACGAATAGATTCGACGGCCAGTTGTAGAGCTGCATCGGCGTGCCGAGCTGCTGGAGCCGTCCGGCGCTGAGCACGGCGATGCGGTGGCCCATCGTCATCGCCTCCACCTGGTCGTGGGTCACGTAGAGGGTGGTGGTGCCGAGCTGGCGCTGCAGGTCAACGATCTGGGCCCTGGTGCCGGTGCGCAGCTTGGCGTCGAGGTTACTGAGGGGTTCATCCATCAGAAACACCGAGGGCTGGCGGGCGATCGCCCGACCCAGCGCCACCCGTTGCTTCTGCCCGCCGGAGAGCTCCTTCGGCAGTCGATCGAGCAGGGGTGTGAGCCCGAGTTGCTCGGCCACCGTGGCGATGCGCCGGCTGATGGCCTCCTCCCGGGGCGAGGGGATCCGCAGGCCACGGGGCAGGGTCTGGCTGAGGCGATGCAGGCTGTCCTGGAGCAGTTGGGGCACGCTGCGGGGACGGCTGCGCCTGAGGCCGAAGCCGATGTTGCCGGCCACGCTGAGGTGGGGATAAAGGGCGTAGCTCTGGAACACCATCGCCACGTTCCGCTGGGCCGGGCGCAGCCCCGTTACCGCTCGATCCCCCACCAGGACCTCGCCGCTGCTGGGGGTTTCCAATCCGGCCAGGATCCGCAGCAGGGTGCTCTTGCCGCAGCCCGACGGACCCACCAGGACGAGAAATTCGCCGTCGTGAATGGTCAGATCAAGCTGGCGGAGCACTTCCACCGGCGCACCTCCCCGCCGGGCTGGAAAGGTCTTGCTGACCTGCTCGAAGCGAACCTCTGCCAAGACCGGTCCTCAGAGGCATCGATCCTAGGGTTGGCTCTTCACCTGCCCCGTTCTTCAGGGTCTCCTTTGCAGTTCATTGATCAAGCCCGCATCGCCGTCCAGGGCGGCCGCGGCGGCGACGGCATCGTGGCCTTTCGACGGGAAAAATATGTGCCGGCCGGTGGGCCCTCCGGCGGTGATGGCGGCCACGGAGGCGCCATCTGGCTGGAGGCCGACGCCAACCTGCAGACCCTGCTTGATTTCAAGTACAAACGCCTGTTTGCCGCTCCGGAGGGGCGTCGCGGCGGACCTAACCGCAGCTCCGGTGCCGGTGGCGGTGACCTGGTGGTGCGGGTGCCCTGCGGAACCGAGGTGCGTGATCAGGTCAGCCTGGCGCTGATCGGTGATCTCGTGGAGCCCGGCGAACGCCTGCGGGTGGCGGCGGGAGGGCGCGGCGGCCTCGGCAACGCCCACTACCTCAGTAACCGCAACCGCGCTCCTGAGAAATTCACCGAAGGCAAAGAGGGCGAGGAGCGCCTGATCCAGCTTGAACTCAAGCTGCTGGCTGAAGTGGGCATCATCGGCCTGCCAAACGCCGGCAAAAGCACCTTGATTAGCGTGCTTTCAGCAGCGAAACCGAAAATTGCCGACTACCCCTTCACCACCCTGGTGCCCAATCTCGGAGTTGTGCGCAGGCCAAGTGGAGATGGCACCGTGTTCGCCGACATCCCCGGCCTGATCGCCGGTGCTGCGCTGGGCGCTGGGCTCGGCCACGATTTCCTGCGCCACATTGAGCGAACCAGGCTGCTGGTTCACCTGATCGATGCCGGCAGCCCTGATGTGGTGGCCGATCTTGCGGTGGTGGAAGAGGAGCTGCTCGCCTACGGCCATGGCCTCAAGGACAGGCCCCGGCTGCTAGCCCTCAACAAGATCGAACTACTCGACAGCGATGCTCTTGAGGCCGCCTGTGCCTGCCTGTCTGAGCGCTGGGGAGGTGAGGTGCTGAGGATTTCAGCGGTGACCCGCTCCGGCCTTGACGGCCTGCTGGCCGCCATCTGGGAGCAGCTGGGGATCGCTGATCAGTCGTCGTAGACGCGGCACTCAGGGGCTTCCGGGTTGAGGTCGCAGTAGACCTCAAGCGAATTGGGATCGTGGTCGTCCTCGGGGTGGTGGGTCTTGTACTCCTGCAGCGACTTGAGCTCGTCCTCGAGGTGGCCGAGCTTGGCTTGGTCGCCAACGGTCTTGGCGGCCTCGATTTCGGTCTGATCCTTACGGATGTGCTCGTCGATGGTGTTCATGGGTACGGTCGGTTTCGACAACCAGATCATGTCGGCTTCACCCTACGGGTAGTCGCCAGCCCTTGAGCGAGCTTTGTGGGCTGGAGCTGATCAAGCCCGCAGGTCGCTGAGCTCCAGCCAGCGTTCCTCGGCGCGGTGAATGCGTTCCGCCAAGGCCGAGAGCTCCTGGGTGAGGCTGTCGAGCTGGCCGTAGTCGCGCTCAGCGCCCGTCAGCAGCTGTTGTTCCAGCTGGCTGCGCTGCGCCTCCAGCCGGGGCAGCTGGCCCTCCAGCTCACTGAGTTCACGGTTTTCGCTGAAACTGCGGCGCCGCTCGTCTTCAACGCTTGCCGCCGCGTTGCCAGTCGTCTTGCTCTTGGAGGTGGCGTTGGCCGGCTTGGGATTCACCGGCGGTGTGGCCGGAACAGCCTGGGCGAGATAGGCGCTGTAGTTGCCCTCAAAACGCTTGAGCAGGCCGTCCTCGAACCAGAACAGGCGGTCGATGGTGCGATCGAGGAAGTAACGGTCGTGGGAGACCACCACCACGCAGCCACGGAAATCCTCGAGAAAATCTTCGAGCACGGTCAGCGTCTGCACATCCAGATCGTTGGTGGGCTCATCGAGCAGCAGCACGTTGGGGGCCTGGATCAACAGACGGCAGAGATAGAGCCGTCGCCGCTCGCCGCCCGAGAGCTTGCTGATCGGGCTGTGCTGCTGGGCGGGCGGGAACAAAAAGCGCTCCAGCAGCTGGGACGCACTCACCTGGATTCCGCCCAGATCGATCTGGCTGGCCGCCTCCTGGACGTACTCAATCACTTTGCGATCCAGGCCACCGCCAGCGACCAGAGCCTCGGCCTGTTGGTCGAAGTAGGCCAGCTGCACGGTGCTGCCGAGCTCGAGACTGCCACCTTCGGCCTGGCGTCGGCCGGCGATCAGATCGAGCAGGCTGGATTTGCCTGAGCCGTTGGGGCCGATGATCCCGACCCGGTCTTCGGGGCTGAAGTCGTAGCTGAACTCCCGCAGCAGGCTGCGTCCCCCGCCCGGTACGGCGATGGAGACGTTCTCGGCCGTGATCGCCCGCTTGCCGATCCGCCGGCTGGCGGTGCTGAGGCTGAGCTGGCCCTTGGCCTGGCGGGTCGGTGCCTCGCGCATCGCCTCGATCCGTTGGATCCGGGCTTTCTGCTTCGTGCTCCTGGCCTGGGGGCCGCGGCTGAGCCACTCCAGCTCCCGCCGCAGAGCTCCCTTGAACTTGGCGGCGGTGGCGGCCTCGGCGGCCTCCTCATCGGCCTTGGTCTGCAGGTAGGCGGCGTAGTTGCCGGCGTAGCTGCGCGCTTCGCCCCGATCCACCTCGACGATCCGGCGGGTGACCCGGTCGAGAAAGTAGCGGTCGTGGGTGACCAGCACCAGGGCACCGCTCAGGCGCTCCAGCTGATCCTGCAGCCATTCGATGCACTGGGCATCGAGATGGTTGGTGGGCTCATCCAGCAGCAGCACGTCCGGTTCCGCCACCAGGGCGGAGGCAAGGGCGAGCCGCTTACGGAATCCGCCGGAGAGATTGCCGACCCGTTGCTGCACGTCCTGGATGCCGAGCCGATCGAGCACCTCCAGGCACTGCTGCTCCAGGTCCCAGGCCTGGCATTGGTCAAGGCGGCCCTGCAAGGTGCCCAGCTCGGCCAGCAGGGCCGTCTGCCCTGGATCCTCGGCGCTTGGTTCCTCCGCCAGGGCCTGGCTGACGGCGGAGAACCGACGCAGCAGGTCAATCTTTTCGCCGCAACCTTCTGTCACCTGCTCCAGCACGGTGCGGCTGGCCTCAAGTTCTGGCTCCTGGCTCACCATCACCACCTTGAGCCGTGGCGAGGCCCGGCGTTCCCCTTCCCCGGGCGTCTCCTGGCCGGCCAGCAGCTTGAGCAGGGTCGACTTGCCAGCCCCGTTGGGGCCGATCAGGCCAAGCCGCTCTTTCTCACCCACATGCAGCGTGAGGTTCTCGAACAGGGTTTTGATGCCGAAGTCTTTGCCGACTCTCACCAGGCTGATCAAACTCACGCGTTCGAGGGTTGTCGTTGGTTCTCCAGGTAAGCAAAGACACTCTTGTCGCCGACATCGGCGGCGGCAGGCATTGGGAACTTGCGCAGGCAAAGCACCAACAACAGCCCCGCCTGAATCGCCAGCAGGGTGAAGGTGGTGGTGCTGTCGAGCAGGCCGGTGAGCCGGCCCAGCAGGCTGACTGGCAGCAGCAGCGTCACCCCGACCGCTTCGGCGCGTTGGAAGCAGAAGAATTCCTTGAAGCCCACGCCGGCGAGGGCGGCGAAAAAAGGACCAACGGCCCAGATCCAGCGGGAATCAGCGACCAGGGTAGGCAGCATCTGGGCCGGTCCCACCCGCACCGCCAGGGCCAGTCCGCCCAGGCAGCCCAGCAGCCAAAACAGTTGCAGAGCGCGATGCAGAGGACGCACATAAATGTGAATCCAGCGCAGCGCCAGGCCGAGGCCGAGGGCCATCACGAGCAGCAAGGGCCAGAGCACGGTGCCGCCGTGGCTCCAGAGCCAGAGCAGGGAGGCCTGGCCGGTGGCGACAGCCAGCAGGGCAAGGCGGTAGCCGAGCACCTCGCGCCGGTCAGTGGCGGTGATTGTGTAGAGCCCGTAGAACCCCTCAAACACCGGATCGGCCGGGTCCATGGCCTGGCCTTCAGGCCCTCCTGGCTGCTCGCTGATTGCTTCAGTCATTGTCGGCGCTCCCCTGGAGATCCAGACACCAGTCTGGCCAGATCGGGGCCCGCCGGCACGATTCCAGAGGGCTGCAGCGGGAACAGGGCGCCGAAGTAGTCGCGCCGCCAGGCATCGGGGAAGCAGGTGGCCGCCACGCCCGGGAGACCGTGGAAGCGCCGCCGCCAGTCCCACAGGGCCGGGAACTGCCAGAGCGGCTTGCGGCTGCAGCCGAACAGGGGGGCATAGACCATCTCCATCCTGATCAGCGTGGGGAACAGCACCACATCGGCCAGGCTGAGCTGGGCGCCGCAGATCCAGGGCCCGGCAGCGGAGAGGGCCCCCTCCAGCTCGCCGAGAACGGTGAACAGGTCGGCTTCAGCGCGGTCGTAGGCCGCCTGGTTGCGGGCGAAGCCGCAGCGGTACACCCCATCGTTGACCGCCGACTGCAGCCGCCCGCGCCAGCCCTCGATCGCCTCGGCCAGCCCGGCAGGTTCCAGATCGACCACTCCTTGCCCTGGAGTTGGCCAGCGGTTGAGTAATTCGATCAGGCGGGCGCTTTCTCCGACAACAATGCGCCGCTCCCCCCGGTCGTAGAGCACCGGCACGGTGGCGCGGGTGCCGGCAGGCGCTCCGCAGCGGCGGTAGAGATCGATCAGGGCCTCAGCGCCCTCGAAGGGGGCCATGAAGCGCCAGCGTCCGGCTTTCGGATCAGGCTCCACGACCAGCAGCTCAAGCGATCCCTGCAGCTGGCGCAGGGCCCAGACCAGCCAGGCCCGGTGCGCCCAGGGGCAGCTGCGACCCACGATCAGCACATGCTGACCAGGCTGGCCGGCGCTGGCCGGTACGGGGGGAAGATCCACAAAGGCACCGGCCGGACGGCGGTAGTTGCCTTCGGCGTCGGCTGGACCCAGCCCACCCATCAATTGATGCCACTGCCACTGCCAGGCCTGCCTGACGGCGGCCACCACGAGGGGGGGGATGGCCATCTTCAGGCTCCAGAGGCTGAATCAACTCTGGATCGCCACGGGCCATACCTGTAAGCATTGGCAAAAGGCTGGGCAACCGGTCTGCAGAGGAAGGCGTGCTGATGGCGGATGGTCAGGTGCTGGTCGTGGCCGGGACCCACGGCAACGAGCGCAATGCGGCCTGGCTTCTGGAGCACTGGCGCCACGAGACCGGCTCCCTGCAGAGCCATGGTCTGGCCGTCGATCTGGTGATCGGCAACCCGGCCGCCCTTGCCGCAGGGGTGCGTTATCGAGATCGTGATCTGAATCGCTCGTTCCACCCTGCCCTGCTGGAGGATCCCGAGCAGCAGGATCTGGAGATCCAGCGGGCCCGCCAGTTGCTCGCTGCCCACGGCCCGAGCGGTGCCAGACCCTGCCCGGTTGTCCTGGATCTGCACAGCACCACGGCGGCGATGGGCAATTCCCTGGTGCTCTATGGCCGCCGCCCTGCCGATCTGGCTTTGGCGGCCGGCATCCAGGGCCTGCTGGGCCTGCCGATCTACCTGCATGAGGGTGATGGCTCCCAGCATGGATTCCTGATCGAGCGCTGGCCCTGCGGCCTGGTGATCGAGGTGGGGCCCGTGCCCCAGGGGGTGCTCACCGCCACGATCTGTCGTCAGACCCAGCT
>JABMPN010000119.1 GCA_013203655.1 Cyanobacteria bacterium bin.51 | reverse complement strand
CTGCGGGCGTTGCCTGCCAGGCTGAACCACCTGGCTTCGAAACCTTGGCTGAATCCCGGTGAGTGAGACCACCATCGCGGTGGCCCTCGAAGGGCAGCTGCGCCTCGATGATCAGCCCGCCTTCCACGAGGCTGCGGCCCTGGCCCGCCAGCACGGTGGCCGCCTGATCGTGTTGGCCTGCCGGCGCGAGGCCCAGCGGCTGCGTGGGCCCCACCAACGACGGCTGGAGCGGGAGGCCCTGGCCTCCCTGCAGGCAAGCCTGGCGGCGCTGGCCATTCCCCTGCTCCAGTTCCCGCAGAGCACCACCGCTGAAGCGCTCGAAACGATCCGTGGCCTCGTCTCCCCCGCTGCGGTGCTGCGGGGCCAGGAGAGCCGGCTGTTTGCCGATTGGCCCATCGAGGCCGAAAAATTTCCGCGGGTGTTCGCGGAGTTCCGCCGCGGCTTGCAGCAGGCGCCGCAGCCACCATTGCCGCCTGCCGATCTCACAGGCCTCGGAGCAGGGCTGGAGGGCTGGCCCCAGTCTTGGCTGCAGCCGCCCCTGCCATTCACCCCGCCAGAGCCCAGCAGCTGCGATCCGCGCAGCGCTTTCCCCTTCCGCGGCGGCGAAGCCACGGCCCTCGCCCGGTTGCAGCACTACATGTTCGGCTCCGCTGGCCTTCACAACTACAAGGCCAGCCGCAACGACCTGGTAGGCACGGAGTTCTCCTCGAAGTTCTCCCCCTTCCTGGCGATCGGCTCCCTCTCAGTGCGGCGAATCTGGCAGGAGCTGCTGAACTACCAGGCCATCCACGGCGCTGATGAGGGCTCCGAATGGATGAAGCAGGAACTGCTCTGGCGCGAGTTTTTTCTCTGGTCGGAGCAGCGCCACGGGGCGGCCTTCCATGCACCCGGCGGCATCCAGCAGCGACCACCCCAGTGGGACGCCAACTGCGAGCGCTTTCGGCGTTGGACGCTGGCGGAGAGCGGCCACCCCTTGATCGATGCCCAGCTGCGCGAATTGCGCGCCAGTGGCTACCTCTCCAACCGGGGTCGCCAGTGGGTGGCCTCGCACTTCATCAACGAGCTGCGCCTGCCCTGGACCTGGGGCGCCCGCTTTTTTGAGTGGTGGCTGATCGACGCCCATCCCGCCCTTAACACCGGTAATTGGGCCTATTTGGCTGGTGTGGGTTCCGATCCACGCAGCTTCGGCGCTGCAGCACCGCGCCGCTTCGATCTGGAGCGTCAGGTGCGCCGCTATGACCCCTTGCTGACGCACCAGAAGCGATGGTCTTAACCCTGATCCTGGGTGATCAGCTGCACCGCGAGTGGTTCAGCCCTTCGGCGCTGCAGCTCGCCTCCGGCAGCCGGGTGCTGCTGATCGAAGACCACGGCGTGGCTTCCGCCTATCGCTACCACAAGTTGCGCTTGCTCCACACCTTCGTGGCGATGCGCAGCTTCCGCGATGCCCTGATCGAGCGGGGAGTGGCGGTGCGTTACTTCGAGCTGGACGATTCCTTGGCTGTGCCGTTCTGGCAGCGGCTCCTCCTGGAACTGGGCGATGGCAGGGCCCTGCAGGTGGCCGAGATCGCCGATCGCAGCTTTGAAGCAGCCCTGCAACAGTTCTGCCAGGAACACGGCGTGGAGCTGAGCGTGCTGCCCTCGCCCGCCTTCCTCGAATCGGTGGCCGAGAGCCGGGCCTGGTTCGAAGGCCGCCGCCGCCCGTTCATGAAGACCTTCTACCAGCGGCAGCGCCAACGCCTGGGGCTGCTGCTGGAAGCCGACGGAACCCCCAGCGGCGGCCGCTGGAGCTTCGACACCGAGAACCGCCGCCGGCTCCCGAAGGGCTACCAGGAGCCGTCGCTCCCCACCGTGGCGGCCAGCCCCCATGAACCGGCCGTGCGGCAGCTGATTGCCACCCACTTCGCCAGTCACCCAGGGGAGCTGGGAAACCTCTGGATTCCCTTTGATCACGCCGGTGCCGAGGCCTGGCTGCAGCGCTTTCTTCAGGATCGGCTGGACGGGTTCGGGCCCTATGAGGACGCCCTCAGCCGAACCCACGACACGCTCCACCATGCGCTGCTCTCGGCGCTGCTCAACATCGGCCTGCTCACGCCCGCCGCCGTGATCGCCTCCACCTTGAAGCATGTGGGCGATCGGCAGCACAGCGAACAGGCGGTGCCGATCGCCTCGCTGGAGGGGTTTCTACGCCAGCTGATCGGTTGGCGTGAGTTCGTGCGCGGCATCGATCGGGTGCATGGCGAATACCAGGAGAGCAGCAACTTCTGGAACCACCACCGCCAGCTGGCGCCCTGCTGGAACGCCGGCAGCAGTGGCCTGCCGCCCCTGGATGCGGCGATTGAGCGGGTCCATCGCCTCGGCTACAACCACCACATCGAGCGGCTGATGGTGATCAGCAACCTGATGCTGCTCTGCGAGATCCACCCCAAGGAGGTGCAGCGCTGGTTCATGGAGCGCTACCTGGATTCCTACGAATGGGTGATGGGCCCTAACGTGTATGGCATGGTCCAGATGAGCGACGGCGGCCTCTTTGCCACCAAGCCCTACATCGGCGGCTCCAACTACATCCTCAAAATGGGCGATTTCAAACGGGGCCCCTGGTGCGACATCTGGGACGGCCTCTACTGGCGCTTCATCGATCGCCACCGCGCCTTCTTCCGCGCCAATCCCCGCCTCTCGATGATGGTGAGCCTGCTGGACAAGATGGATCCAGAACGGCGAGCAGGCTTGAGCGTTGCCGCTGAAGCTTTCCTGGAACGCGCCACGGTTCCGTCGTGACTATCCCGATCGCTGCCCTGGTTGCTCTCATTCGATCTTTGCCGTGGTTTGGGGAGCCACTGACTGGGAACTCTGGTGAAATCCCCTCCACGGCTCAGGCCCTTTCTGCGGTTTCACCAGCTGCGCCATCCCCAGGAGATGGGTGGTGCCGAGTTGAATGACTTCCTCAGCCATCTGGCCGTGGAGCGGCAGGTGGCTGGCCTGCCCGCCGCGCCTGCCGTCTGGCCGGCGAGGGGTCCCAGGGCTGATCGTCTCGGCTTGAGACTGATCAACAGGTTCTCTGCTCCTGGGATTGATCGGTTTGGATAGGTCCACGCAGCAAGGGCCTCGGGGGGAACCATGAATGACCCCGCGTCCATGCTCGAGGCCCGGGCCCAGCAGCTGCTGGCGGAGCTGACCACGGCCGAGAAGCTGGCCCTGCTCGATGGCGACACTCCGTTCTGGTCCGGCATGGCGGACATTGCTCTGAATCAGGCCTCCCACCGCCATCCCTGGCCGGCGGGGCAGCTGCCTCGGCTGGGCCTGAGGGGCCTTCAGTTCGTCGATGGTCCCCGGGGCGTGGTGCTCGAGGGTGGCGCCACCACGTTCCCCGTGCCGATGGCGCGCGGTGCCTGCTGGGACCCCGAGCTGGAGGAGCGCATCGGCGAGGCCATCGCCCTTGAGGCCCGATCCTTCGGGGCCAACTGGGTGGCCGGGGTGTGCATCAATTTGCTGCGTCACCCGGGCTGGGGCAGGGCCCAGGAAACCTACGGGGAGGATCCGGTTCACGTGGGCGCCATGGGGGCCGCCATGACCCGGGGGCTGGAGCGCCATGCCGTGGCCTGCGTCAAGCACTTCGCCCTCAACTCGATCGACAGCTCTCGGTTCCTGGTGGACGTGCAGGTCGGGCAGCGGGCGCTTCATGAGCTGTATCTGCCGCACTTCCGCGATTGCGTGGAGGCTGGCGCCGGCTCGGTGATGAGCGCCTACAACCAGGTCAACGGCCACTGGTGCGGTCAGCAGCCTGAGCTGCTGCGGCGGATCCTCAAGGAGCGGTGGGGATTTGGTGGTTTCGTGGTCACCGATTTCATCTTCGGGCTGCGGGATGGCGTCGCCGCCCTGCTGGCGGGCCAGGACCTGGAAATGCCCTTCCCCATGGTGTTCGCAGGCTGCCTGCCCGAGGCTGTGGCCGATGGCCGGGTGCCGATGGGGTGTGTCGACGAGGCCGTGCTGCGGCTGCTGCAGGTGCAGCTGGGTGTGCCACCAGGTACCTACCCAGCCTCGCTGCGCTCCTGCCAGCGGCACCGGGCCCTGGCCCGCGAAGCGGCCACCCGCTCGATCGTGCTGCTGCGCAACGAAGGGCAGGTGCTGCCCTTCCGCGGCCTCAGCTCGCTGGCGGTGATCGGCCGGCTGGCGTCGCTGCCAAACCTGGGCGATCGCGGTTCTTCAGACACCAGACCCAGGCCCGGAGCGGTGGTGACGCCGCTGCAGGGTTTGCGGGACGCGGCTCCAGAGCTGCGGATCGAGCAGGCCAGTGGCGACAGCCCCCAGGAGGCGGCGGAGCTGGCGGCCCGCTGTGATGCCGCCCTGGTGGTGGTCGGGCTCGACTGGCGCCTGGAGGGGGAGCACATCCACCCCGGGGACATCGCCCCGATCCTGCGCCTGATCCCTCCGCCCGGCTGGTTGCTGCGGATGCTGGGGCGGCGCCGGCTGATGCCGCTCTGGCGACCTGTCGCCGAGATGATCGCCTGGATCACCAGCTTTGCCTCCGCCCGTCAGGGCGGCGACTTTGCCGCCGGGGATCGCACCGACCTGAGCCTGCCCGCCGACCAGGTGGCCCTGATTCGCCAGGTCGCCGCCGCCCATCCCCGCACCGTGGTGGTGCTGATGGGAGGCGGGGGCCTGCTGATCGAGGACTGGCGGCAACTGGTCCCTGGCCTGCTGCTGCTCTGGTATCCGGGTGAGCAAGGGGGTGCGGCTCTGGCCGATGTGCTGCTCGGCCGGGTGTCTCCCTCGGGCCGCCTGCCCTTCTCGATGGCGGCCGACACCGCCCACCTGCCGCCCTTCGAACCCCGGGCGCGGCAGGTGGTCTACGACCATTGGCATGGCTACCGGCGCCTGCAGCGTGACGGCCATCCCGCCGCCTATCCCTTTGGCTTCGGGCTGTCCTACAGCCGGTTCACAGCGTCCGCCCTGACAGCTGAGCTCCGGCGCGCCGATGGGCGGATGGATCAGCTGAAGGCGAGTGTCACCATCACCAACACAGGCGAGATGGAGGCGGCCGAGGTGGTTCAGCTGTACCTGGAGCCGCCCGCTCGGGAGATCGAGCGTCCGGCTCGAACGTTGGTGGCGTTCCAGCGCCTGCTTCTCGCCGCTGGTGAATCCCGGCGCCTCACTCTGGACATCCCCCTGCGGGCCTGCGCCACGTTTGAGCCGGTCCAGGATGGCTTCGTGACCGAAGGGGGAGTCCACCGGCTTGTCCTGGCCAGGCATGTGGAGGAGGAGGGCCTGGCGGTGGAGTTGGAGCTGGATGCTGCGCTGGTGTGTCGCTGACGGGGATGTCCACCCCCTCAGCCCCCGGCCTCATGCCCCCATGGAGGGCCGCTTGTTGGGGTGATGACTGCGGAGTGTCCTGCTCAGCGTCCTGCCGAGGCGCAATCGGTTGTAGCGCTGCAGCAGCAGGCAGGGCAGGTTGAACAGGGTCGCGAAGATCAGGTTGATCAGCACCCCAGACGGAGGCAGCCAGAGGGTCGTGACCATCCAGGCGGGCCAGAGCACCCAGTGCACCAGCTCCGCCCGACGGGTCTCCAGGCTCAGCCGTTGCAGGGCCCGCGGGTCCCGACGGGCCAGGCTCCCCTTGCGGATGCCTCCAGGTAGGGCGTTGCCGGCATCGGGGATCCAGGGCTTCCAGATCCGAATCCCCAGCCATCGCTCGTAGAACCGCAGCGGTGCAGCACCCGGGTGGTCAGCTTGGCAGGGATCACGCCCGCCGAGCAGCCGATCCGGCAGTTGGTTGGCGAGGCCCCCGATCAGCAGCGACCAGAACAGCCACAGGATCGCCGTAGCGGCCACCGCACCCCAGCCACTGAATGGGGCCATTAACGGGTGCTGAACAGGCGCCCCTTCCAGAGCACCTCGCCACTTTCCAGCTTGAAAATCGCCTGTAGGAACACCCCGAGGAAGAACAGGACCGGGATCGGAAACAGCAGATTGATCCAGGTGAAGCGACCAATGGGACGGCTGATCACCAGCAGCTGGATCACATAGGCCCCGTAGACCAGCGCATTGCTGAGAATGGAGTGGTCACCCACCAGTGGCCAGCCCAGCAGTGAGGCCGGCAGGCACCAGGCGGCCCAGAACAGCCCGGAGAGCCAGAGCACCACCGCCAGCATCCAGCTCCAGCGCACTTCACCGGCAGCAGTGGCGAAATTCTTGTTGAACCCCACCACCATGTCGCGCAGCCCGCCCGGGTACATGCGGTAGGCGATTTGGCCATCGCCGAGGAACGCGCTCACCGGCAGATCGGCCCGTTCGTAGGCATGGGCGAGGTACCAGTCTTCGACCACCTTGCCGGCGACGGCCTCATGACCGCCGCTGCGGTCGTAGTCGGTGCGGCGGCTGACCATCGCCGGCCCGAAGGCCACCCCGCAGTTGGCTCCCAGGGGGACGGCCATCAGCCCTACCAGGTTGAACAACAGCGAGAGTTGCTCATAGGGCTTCTCGGTGCGGTGGTAAGGCTGCACCGTCACCAGCCCACCGAGCTTCTGGTGCGCTGCCACCAGGCAGTGGAGGAAGTCAGGGGTGGGCTCCGTGTCGGCATCGAGGAACACCAACAGCTCGCCACGACTGGCCAACACGCCGTTGTGCAGCGCCCAGGTCTTGCCGCACCAGCCCTGGGGCAGGGGGGGCGCACTCCACACGGTCACCGCCAGGCCGCTCCAGGGCTGAGCGGCGATAGCGGTGGTGCGATCCGTGGAGTGGTCGTCCACCACGATCACCTCCAGGGGCATGAGGCTCTGCCGGGCCAGACCACTCAGCAGATGGGGCAGTGTGGATTCCTCGTTGCGGGCGGGGATCAGCACCGACACCGAGGGCGGATCAACAGGCGAGCCGACGGGGAGAACGGGCAGACGCAGGCCCAGGACCCAGCCCACGAGCCACCGAACCAGGATCGAAACGCCAACCCAGCCCATCG
>JABMPN010000118.1 GCA_013203655.1 Cyanobacteria bacterium bin.51 | reverse complement strand
TACCACCAACAGGCGCTGATGGGCCGCCACCTCCAGGCTGATGTCGTGGATCAAGCAGCGATTGCTGCGCGGCGGCACCAGATCAGCATGGATCACTTCGATGGTCGGATTGTCATCGACGGCCACGCCAGTGGCATCGCCGCTGTCGGACTGGGCCTGCGCATTGATTTCATCCACCGTGACCTGGAATCCCTCAAGGCGGCTGATGCTGGCGGAGAAGGCAGCAAGGCGATCGATGTTGTTGACGATATAGCTGACGGAGAACAGCACCTGGCTGAAGGCAATGCTGGCCTGGCCGAACACGCCGAAATCCACCTCCCGAGCAAAATAGATCGGAGCGATCACCAACCAAGGCAGAAAGCGGGAGAAGTAGTCGTATGAACGCTGGATCACCTGAATCATCGCCTCCCAGATGATCAGACGGTCGTAGTTGACGATCGCCCCGTTGAGCCGGCGGCCGGCCTCGCTGCCTTCCTGCTGCTCGCCCCGGTAGAAGGCGATGGACTCAGCGTTGTTGCGGATGTGAACCAGGCCGTAGCGGAAATCAGCCTCCAGCTTCAGTTGCTTGTAGTTCAGCGACACCAGTTTGCGACTGGCAAAGACGATCAAGGTGGTGCCCACCACCGAGTAAACGAGAAGCAGCAGCGCCAGATTTCTACTGATGCTCCAGAGCACAATCACGAAGCTCACGAAGGTGAGCAATGCGGCAATGATCTCCACCGTCACACTCAAGCTGGTGCCGGTGAAGCTGGCGACGTCCTGGGAAATTCGCTGGTCTGGGTTGTCAATTTCCTCGTGGGATTCGTCGTTTGGATTGAGGATGTAATAGGCACGGTTGGTGAGATAGCGGCCCAGCAACCGGCTACTCAGCCACTCCCTCCAGAGCAGGCCCAGCTTGGGGATCAGATAACTCTGAATCGCCCGGATCGGCAAGGCCAGCAGCAGGCAGAAGGCGTAGATCGCCACAATCTTCCAGAAACCTTCGCTGTCGTAAGCCACCAGGGCGTTATCGACATTGCGGGCGATGAAGCTGATCCCCACGTTGATGCCATTGATCACCAGGATCAGCAGGGCGATCACCCCCATCAACAGCCAGGGCAGCCAGCGCCCCTGGCGGAGCTTCGCCCGTTGGCTGCCAAACGCGAGCAGACCGGCGCCGAACAGCCCCATGATCACCGCCCCAATCGGCCCCGACCAGATCGCGGCGATCCGTTCTGGAACGCCCGGCAAGAAGCGGTCGCGCAGACCTGGAATCAGGCTGCCGCTGGCCGCCACCACAGCGGTGAGCAGCAGCAGGGTGACGCCCACCACAACGGTCAGCAGCGCCACCACCAGCAGCAAAAACTGCCACGAACTGCTCTCCTCCAAAGGGAGGAAGTAAGGCTGGGCCAGGCGCTGCAGCTTGCCGAGCTGGTCGCGCAGTCCCTTCAGAACACCCATGAACCGATCCGTCTGACGCCATTGTCGCCGCTGGCGCGCCAGGCGGCGAGCGCAGGGCTCAACCCGGCGGCCAGCTCAGGGGGCGGCCACCGATCACATGCACATGCAGGTGGAACACGGTCTGGCCGGCCTCGGCGCCGGAGTTGATCACGGTGCGCCAGCCGATCAGGGCCTCCTGGCGGGCCACCTTGGCAGCAACCAGCAGCAGGTGGCCGAGCAGGGCCTCGTCGGCCTCCGTCGCGTCGGCCAGATTCACCAACGTTTGGCGTGGGATCACCAGCACATGGACCGGGGCCTGGGGGTTCACATCCCGGAAAGCCAGGCAGCGATCGTCGGCATAGACCTGATCGCAGGGAATCTCACCGCGCAGGATGCGTCCGAAAATGGTGCTGTTTGCGGCCTGATCAGAAGAAGCCGGGTCAGGGAAAGCCTGGTCAGGGAAAGCCATGGCGCCGGTCTGGCGGGAGATGGGACAGGGAGGGAACCGGTGAAGGACCCCTGGCTGTTGGCTCGATGTTGGCACGCTGCAGCAGCGCCTCCCTGCGCGGATTGGAGGCCGCCGAGGTGACCGTGGAAGTGGACATCGCCCCAGGTCTGCCGGGGCTTCAGGTGGTGGGGCTGGCCGATACCCCCGGCCGTGAATGCCGCGAGCGGGTCAGGGCGGCGTTGCGGAACAGCGGCTACCGGGTGCCCCTGACCCGGGTGATCGTCAGCCTGGCGCCGGCGGAGCTGCGCAAGGAAGGTCCGGCCTTCGACCTGCCGATCGCGCTCGGCCTGCTGCTGGCCAGTGGCCAGCTGGCGCCGGAGCGCCTCGATGGGGTCTGGAGTGCCGGCGAATTGGGCCTTGACGGCAGCCTGCGGCCGGTGCGCGGGGTGATCGCCCTGGCCCTGGCGGCACGGCGCAGCGGCGCCCGGGCCCTTGTGGTGCCCGCCGCCAACGGGGCCGAAGCGCTGCTGGTCGACGGTCTGACGGTCTGGCCGGCCGAGCGGCTGGATCAGGTGGAGGCGTTGCTGGCGGATCCGCGCCAGGCCAGTGGTTGCCCATCGCCACCAACCATCGCGGCTGTGCCGTCAGCCGATCTCGCCGATGTCAGGGGGCAGGAGCACGGACGCCGGGCCCTGGAAATCGCGGCGGCAGGGAACCACCACCTGCTGCTTGTGGGCCCGCCCGGTAGCGGCAAGACGATGCTGGCCCGGCGTCTTGCCGGCCTGCTGCCACCCCTCCCACGCTCAGAAGCCCTGGAGCTGACCCAGGTGTATTCGGTGGGGGGGCTGCTGCGGCCCCACACGTCCCTGCTGGCACAACGGCCGTTCCGCTCGCCCCACCACAGCTGCACGGGAGCAGCCCTGATCGGCGGAGGGCCGATTCCCCGGCCCGGTGAACTGTCACTGGCACACCACGGCGTGCTGTTCCTCGATGAACTCACGGAATTTCGCCGGGAGGTGCTCGACCAGCTGCGCCAGCCCCTGGAGGAGGGCGAGGTGTGGATCAGCCGCAGCCGGGAGCGCAGTCGCTTCCCCTGCCGTGTGGCCCTTGTCGCCGCCACCAATCCCTGCCCCTGCGGCTGGTTCGGCGACCCGCAGCGGGCCTGCCGTTGCGGCGAAGCCCTCAGGCAGCGTTACTGGTCGCGGCTGTCGGGGCCCCTGCTCGATCGGATCGACCTGCAGGTGGTGATGCGGCGCCTGGAGGCGGACGACCTGCTGGGCCCCACCGGCCCAGGTCCGGCCGCCCCGACCAGCAGGCCGGGCACCGCCACGGTGGCGCTCCTGGTGGCCAAGGCCCGGCAGCGGATGGTGGAGCGCAACCCCGGCGGCTGTACCAACAGCGCCCTGAGCAGTGCCGACCTGCAACAGCACAGCCGGATCTCCACCGAGGGCGTGGAACTCTGGCGCCAAGCCATCCGGCAGCGGCGGCTCAGCGCCCGGGCCGCCGAGCGGATGTTGCGGGTGGCGCGCACGATTGCTGATCTGGACAACGCTGAGGCCGTGGATCCACCCCATTTGGCCGAAGCCCTCACCTACCGCTCGTTTGACCAGCAGCAAGCAAGCGACCCGTGACAAACGTGGACTTGATTACCCAGTTCGCTCCGCGGCGGGGACCCAGGCCCCTTAGGCTGGTACAC
>JABMPN010000117.1 GCA_013203655.1 Cyanobacteria bacterium bin.51 | reverse complement strand
GCGTGGGCTACGAGGAAGGCGGCCAGCTCACCGAGGCGATCCGGCGTCGCCCCTACGCCGTGTTGCTGCTCGATGAGGTGGAGAAGGCCCATCCCGAAGTGTTCAACCTGTTGCTGCAGGTGCTCGATGACGGCCGCCTCACCGATTCCCAGGGCCGCACCGTCGATTTCCGCAACACCGTGGTGGTGATGACCAGCAACCTGGCCAGCCGCGCCATCCTCGAGCGGGCCCGCCAGGACCAGCAGGGCAGCGACGCCAGCCTGGATGCCGCCCTAGATGAGGCCGTGGAGCAGGCCCTCTCCGCCCAGTTCCGCCCCGAATTTCTTAACCGCATCGATGAGCTGATCCGCTTCCGGCCGCTTTCGGCGGCGGATCTGCAGCGCATCGTGCGGCTGCAGCTGGCCGAGCTGGCCAGCCTGCTGGCCGAGCAGCAGCTGGAGCTGCAGGTGGAGGAAGCGGTGGTCGACCGGCTCGCCGCCCAGGGTTACGAACCGGAGTACGGAGCGCGGCCACTGCGGCGGGTGTTGCGCCGCCAGATCGAGAACCCCCTGGCCACCGAACTACTCGAGGATCACTTCCACGGGGCCTGGGGGGTGAAGGTCAGCCTGGCGCCGGAATCCGCGCCGCAACCGCTGCAGTTCGAGGCCCTGCGCGAAGACGAAGGGGACATCCGGTAGGGTAAATCTTTGCTGGGTTGTCGTCACAACCCGGCAGGCCAGCATCCTTGGAATCTCCCAGCCGCTCCTCCAACCCTGAAGACACGCTGACCGCCGAGCCGCTTCCCCCAGCGCCTCCCGGTCCAGCCGGCTTCGTCCCCTCTCTGTTGGAGGAGCTGCGCAAGGTGGTGTGGCCCAGCCGCCAACAGCTGTTCAGCGAGTCGGTGGCGGTGATCCTGATGGTCACCCTTTCAGCCGCAGCGATCGCCGCCGTTGACCGGTTCTACAGCTGGGGCTCCTCCCAGGTCTTCCCCTGAGCGCCAGGCCACCGGGCGATTCATCGCCTGGCCACCACCTGCCCATTTCTTCCCCAGCTTTCACCCTATTTCCAGCCCGTGTCTGAAGCCGATCTGCTCACCACCGCCAGCGACGCCATCGAGGAAAATCCCGATGCGGAAGGCGAGGCCCTGCCCGCAGAGGCCCCGGTACAGGCAGCAGCTGACAAAGCTCCCCAGATCGCCCGCTGGTACGCCGTTCAGGTGGCGTCGAGCTGTGAGAAGAAGGTGAAGGCCACCCTGGAGCAGCGCGCCATCACCCTTGGCGTTGACAACCGGATCGTCGAGATCGAGATCCCCCAGACCCCAGCGATCAAGCTGAAGAAGGACGGCAGCCGCCAGGCCACCGAAGAGAAGGTGTTCCCCGGCTACGTGCTCGTGCGCATGGTCCTCGATGAGGACACGATGTTGGCGGTTCGCAGCACCCCGAATGTGATCAATTTCGTTGGGCAGGAGGAACGGCGGGCCACCGGCCGCGCCCGCGGACATATCAAGCCCCGGCCCCTCGCGCGCGCCGAGGTGGAGCGGATTTTCAAGCGAGCGGCCGAGAAGAAACCCGTCGTCAAGGTGGACATCACCGAAGGCGATCAGATCCTGGTCACCGCCGGGCCCTTCAAGGATTTCCAGGGCGAGGTGATCGAAGTTTCCGGCGAACGCAGCAAGCTCAAGGCCCTGCTCTCGATCTTCGGCAGGGAGACCCCGGTGGAACTGGAGTTCTCCCAGATCAGCAAACAGAGCTGATGTCCTGCGGCCGCCTCCCTGCGGAGGGCGGCCCTCGGTGGCTCCGCCGGTTTCGGCGGCCCACCACCACGCCTCCGCTTCGGTGAGGCGATCCGCAGCCCTCCCGCAAGGGAGTTTTGTTCCCACTCCCAGCAGGGAGTTCTGTTCCCCAGATCCAGCCGATGGCCAAGAAAGTTGTAGCCGTGATCAAGCTGGCTCTCAATGCCGGCAAAGCCAACCCGGCCCCACCGGTGGGCCCCGCCCTCGGGCAGCACGGGGTCAACATCATGGCGTTTTGCAAGGAGTACAATGCCCGCACCCAGGAGAAGGCCGGCTATGTGATTCCGGTGGAGATTTCGGTCTTCGAAGACCGCAGCTTCACCTTCATCACCAAAACCCCGCCTGCTTCGGTGCTGATCATCAAGGCGGCCGGCATCGACAAAGGTGCCGCCACCTCCAGCAAGGGCAGCGTGGGAGCGATCAGTCGCGCCCAGCTCGAGGAGATCGCCAAAACGAAGCTCCCCGACCTCAACTGCACCAGCCTCGAGTCCGCCAGCCGCATCATCGAAGGCACCGCTCGCAACATGGGCGTCGCCGTCACCGACTGATCGCCGCTCCATTTCCCAACCACCCAATCCGGGGGAGACCCAGGACGTCGCGGCCACCCAAAGGCCCGCCCGTCCCGTCGCCCGTACCCCAACACCACCATGACAAAACCCTCCAAGCGCTTCAACGCCCTGCTCGAACAGGTCGAAGACCGCCCCTACGCACCACTTGAAGCGTTGCAGCTGGCGAAGACCACGGCCACAGCCAAATTCGATGAAACGATCGAGGCCCACGTGCGCCTCGGCATCGACCCCAAGTACACCGACCAGCAACTGCGCACCACCGTCGCCCTGCCGAACGGCACCGGTCAGAGCATCCGCATCGCCGTGATCGCCCGGGGCGAGAAGGTGGCCGAAGCCACCGCTGCCGGTGCCGACCTGGCCGGTGACGAAGATCTGGTCGAGGCGATCGCCGGCGGCCAGATGGACTTCGACCTGCTGATCGCCACCCCGGACATGATGCCCAAGGTGGCCAAGCTGGGCCGGGTGCTCGGCCCCCGGGGCCTGATGCCCAACCCCAAGGCCGGCACCGTCACCACCGACCTCGGCGGCGCCATCCGCGAGTTCAAGGCCGGCAAGCTTGAATTCCGCGCCGATCGCACCGGCATCGTGCACGTGCGCTTCGGCAAGGCCAGCTTCACGGCCGAGACGTTGCTGGAGAACCTCAAGGCCCTGCAGGAGACCATCGACCGGCAGAAGCCGAGCGGTGCCAAAGGCCGCTACTGGCGCAGCCTCACGATCAGCTCCACGATGGGCCCCGGCATCGACGTTGACTTCTCCGCCCTCCAGGACATCAAGCAGGAGAGTTGAGCCCCGTCGGGTTGTAGGGTAATCAACTGGCTTCGGCCAGGGGGCACGCGCCCCGCCCAAGACAGCAGGTGGCCAACCGGCCAGAAATCCTGCCGAGGTGCATGCGGAAGGTTTTGTTTTCCTGGGTTTCACCAGGGGTTCGGATCATCAGGCAGCCTCGCGACGTTCCGGTTCCACTGGAGCGGGGTTCTCTTGATGATCGCCAGGTCCGAGCTTTCGGATCCGGGTCGATGAATCAGCGGGAATCGTCTCTGGGTCGCGTGCCCGGCTTGTTCCCTCGATTCGTACCACCCCATGGGCCGCACCCTGGAGAGCAAGCAACAGATCGTCGAAGAGCTCAAGGGGCTCCTCAACGGGACCGAAATGGCGCTGGTCCTTGATTACAAGGGTCTGTCCATCAAGCAGATGACTGATCTCCGGACCCGTCTGCAGGCCAGCAATGGCGTCTGCAAGGTGACCAAAAACACCTTGATGCGTCTGGCCATTGATGGCGACAGCACCTGGTCGGAACTCGATTCCCTGCTCACCGGCACCAATGCCTTCGTCCTGATCAAGGGCGATGTCGGCAGTGCCGTCAAGGCCATTCAGTCCTTCCAGAAGGACACGAAGAAGTCGGAACTGAAAGGAGGCCTCTTTGAAGGCCAACTCCTTTCCCAGGCCGACATCAAGGCCATCGGTGAGCTCCCCTCCAAGGACGTGCTCATGGCCCAGATCGCCGGTGCGATCAATGCCGTGACCACCCAACTGGCCGTGGGCATCAACGAAGTTCCCTCCGGTCTCGCCCGGGCACTCAAGCAGCACGCCGAAAGCGACGCCAGCTGAGCCGATCCTTTTTCCCCGATTTCTCCATCCCCGACCTGTTGCCTGCTCTCAACCATGACAACCAAGACCGACACGATTCTCGAATCCCTGAAAACCCTTTCCCTGCTTGAGGCTTCCGAGCTCGTCAAGCAGATCGAAGAGGCTTTCGGCGTTTCCGCCGCCGCTTCCGCCGGCGCCGTGATGATGGCCGCACCCGCCGCCGCCGCTGAGGCAGTGGAAGAGCAGACCGAATTCGACGCCATCCTCGACAGCTTCGATGCTGCCGCGAAGATCAAGGTGCTCAAGGCCGTCCGCGAAGTCACCGGCCTCGGCCTCGGCGAAGCCAAGGCCCTTGTAGAAGCCGCTCCCAAGGCCATCAAGGAAGGCGTTTCCAAAGAGGAAGCGGCAACGATCAAGAAGACCGTTGAAGAGGTTGGCGGCAAGGTCACCGTCAAGTGATCAGGCTCCGCTGATTTCTCAGTTCCTGGCGAGGGTTCCGGCCCTCGCCACCTGCCGGCCCCTGGTGGCCGGCTTTTTCATGGGCGGCGGCGGGCAGAGCAGAGCAGAGCGGACCTTTTGCAGGCCAAAAAAAAACCCCGCCGAAGGCAGGGCTTTAGAGGTGGAACGCTCTTGGGAGTCTGTCCTTGTTTCGACCCCAACAGTGGGTTCCGCACCCCTCACACAAATGAATCTTAACGACTGCTCAGGCCTGGGCCAGGTCAAAGGGGTCGCTGCTTGAACTGTCCCAGCACCAGGGGACGTTTCCTGGCTTACTCGCTGACTGGCCTATTCGGCGAAAGGAACCACAGGCAGGGCGATCGGATCGGTGCCGAAGTCGTCAGTGGGTGCGGCTCGACGGGCGATCAGCTGCCTGCCGGACCTGGTCGCTGGCGCGGCGGCGGCGATCAGCTCGGCCATCGGGGTGGGATTGGCGAAGTACAGATGGCTGAGGGTCTGCTCGCCGAAGACACGACGACCGAGCTGCCAGGTGGGCTCCAGCGTGATCGCTACGAAGCCATCGCGGTCACGCCGGTTGGCCCTGCCCCTGCCCACCACGATCGTTTCGGTCTCCACGGGGCTCATCGCCTGCAGCTGGAGCTCCTCGCCCACCTGCCTGAGCCGCAGCCGGAACGAGCCGCCCAGGTCCTGGTTGGCCGTACGCAGGGAGTAACCATTGCTGTCGATGTAGCGGCTACAGATTCCGGTGAAGTCGAAACGGTTGAGGGCCGCGTCGATCAAGCCGTCCGGTCGGGTTTCCCAGCAGAGCGGCTGGCTCCTGATCTGCTCGAGCACCAGCAGCGACCAGTCGGACCTGCCCACCGGCCTGGCGAGCACCGCGAACCTGGAAGCGTCCACGGGCCGGCTGTCGAACAAGCCAACGGCTTGCGCCGGCGGCAACGAAGGACCCTGCAGGACCGCGGCGCCGAGGGCCATAGCGGCCAAGGCAAGGTAAGTTCGCTTCATGGTGGCGACCCGACAAGCCGTAACAGGCTCCAATGATGACCTGATTTGTGCCGAATTGCCCAGTGGCTGCTGATCAACCACGGGTGGTGGCCGCGGCCACCGATGGCGCCTGCAGTGGCAACCCCGGACCCGGTGGCTGGGCGGCCTTGCTGCGCTTTGAAGATGGCTCAGTGCGGGAGCTGGGCGGCGCGGCAGCCAACACCACCAACAACCGCATGGAACTGGCCGCCGCGCTGGCCGTGCTCGAAGAGCTCAAGGAGCTCCCCCTGCATCCCGATCTGCAACTGCGCACCGACAGCCGCTACCTGATCGATGGGCTGGGCAAGTGGATGGCGGGCTGGAAACGCAAGGGTTGGCGCACGGCTTCTGGCGCTCCGGTGCTGAACAAGGACCTCTGGGAAGCCCTCGATCGGGCCCGCCTACCGGCGGTCCCATTGGTCCACGTGCGCGGCCACAGCGGCGATCCCGACAACGACCGCTGCGATGCCATCGCCGTGGCCTTCTCCAAAGGAGGAAGCCCCAGGCTGGCGGGCGGCCCTGCGGCTGCAACCACCAAAGTCGGCACGCCCAAAGCCACCGCCAGCCCGGTTGATCCAGCCCCAGTGGCCCTCGGTCAGCTGCTCAGCCGTCTGGAGTTGGCGGATCGCCTGGCCAGCGGTGGCTATGCCCTGCGCCTGCCGGAGCTGGCCCAGCTGGTGGAGCTGCCCCTCTCCAGGCTTCAGGAGAAGGAGGCGGCCTGGACCTGGCGCGATTGGCAGGTGAGCCCGGCCGGTGAGGATCGCTGGCGGCTGGAGCGTCTCTGATGGCCACACCTCCCGGCACCAGCACCACCCCGAGCACTGGATCTCTCTACAAGCGCTGGGTCACTCCCCTGCTGCTGCAGGACGAAGGGGCCGACGCGGAGCAACTCAGCCGCCTCACCCTGACGGCCCTGGGCATGGCCTCGCGGCGGCGCCACTGGCCGCTCGTGTCCGGCAGCCTGGCCGGGCTCGGGGCGGAGTTGCAACGGCGTGACGTGCGCCTGGAGCAGACCCTGTTCGGCTGCCGGTTCGCCAACCCGGTGGGGCTGGCGGCCGGCTTCGACAAGAACGCCGTGGCCGCCGGCGTCTGGCATCTGTTTGGCTTCGGCTTTGCCGAGCTGGGCACGGTCACCTGGCACGCCCAACCCGGCAACCCGAGGCCACGCCTGTTCCGGCTGGCGGCGGAGCGCGCCGCCCTAAACTGGATGGGCTTCAACAACGACGGCGCCGAAGCGGTGAAGCGCACCCTGGAGCGCCAGGACCTGGAGCCGCCAGGGCAGCGGCCGGCGGTGCTGGGCCTGAACCTCGGCAAGTCGAAGATCACCTCCCTGGAGCTGGCTGCCGACGACTACGCCTCCTCGCTGGAGCTGCTCTCACCCCTGGCCGACTACGCCGTGATCAACGTGAGCTCCCCGAACACACCGGGCCTGCGCGAACTGCAGAATGCCACCCAGCTGCGCCGGCTGGTCGAGCGGCTGCGTCGACTGCCAGCCTGTCCACCGCTGCTGGTGAAGATCGCCCCCGACCTGGAGGACGATGCGATCGACACCATCGCCCGCCTGGCTTACCAGGAAGGCCTGGCCGGGGTGATCGCGGTGAACACGAGCATCGACAGGCTGGGCCTGGAGAACCGCCGTCTGACCCAGACGGGTCGCACGCTGGGCGAGGAAGCGGGAGGACTGAGCGGCGCGCCCCTGCGGGCCAGGGCCCAGGAGGTGCTGCGCCGGTTGCGGGCCACCGCCGGCCCCGCCCTGCCGCTGATTGGCGTGGGCGGGATCGATTCGCCCCAGGCGGCCTGGGAGCGGATCACAGCGGGTGCCTGCCTGATTCAGCTGTACACCGGCTGGATCTATGAGGGTCCTGCCCTGGTACCGGCGATCCTTGAGGGCCTGCAGCGGCAGCTCGATCGCCACGGCTGCCGGCAGATCAGCGAAGCGGTGGGCAGTGGGCTGCCCTGGGGTTAGCGGGTGCAGGCCATCCCGGTGCATGCCAACAACGGCAAATGCCGATAAGCTCCCGGCCAGACAGAGACAGGGAGCCTGCCGTTGGTTCTAGCTGGCTTGCGGGAACGCTTCGGGCCGCTGACGGCACGGATCTTCCCCAGGCGGGTGCTGCTTGTTCTGAAGGATGACGGTCTGACCCTGCTGGCGTTGCCCGGCCAGGGTTTCAGCCCGGCCGCCAGCCTGTTGCATCGGGTTCCCCTGCCGCGGGGGGCCTGCAAAGACGGACGTCCGCTCCAGCAGGCGGCCCTGGGCGACCTGATCGGTGATCTGATACTCGAACTCGGCCTGCACGGGGCCAAGGTGATCGCCAGCCTGCCCCGAGCGGCCTGCAGCCTGCGCGTGTTGCAGTGGCCCTTCGAGGATTGGCCCGAGGAACCCGAGGAGGCCTTGCGCCAGATCGATCCCGATCTCCGTTTGGCCTGCCCACTGGCCCAGTCCTATCTCAGCCTCACCCCCTTGGGCGGAGCCGATCCGACTCCTCCCCTCTGCTCGCTGCTCGTGACGGCTCCCCGGGCGTTGGTGCTGGACTGGATCGAGGTGTTTGCGATCGCCGCTCTCGATCTCGAACGGCTCGAACCCGCCCAGGTGGCCGAGCTGCGGGCGATTGCGCCGCTGCTGGCTGAAGCGCCTGCCAACGAACTCACCGCCCTGATCGCGTGCCAGGCCGATGGTGCCGAGCTCACCCTGATCCGCCGGGGCATTCCGGAGTTCAGCCGCCACCTGCCCGCCGACCCTCGGGCCCTGGAGCAGTCGTTGCGCCAGTGCCTCAACTTCTGGCGCCAGCGAGATCCGCAGGTTCGCTCGGTGCGGCTGCTGTTGTTCGGCTCCAGCCGGCGCTTGCCAGGCGTCGCTGAGGCCCTGGGGCGCGAGGAGGGCTGGAGCATGGAGATCCTCGATCCGCTGCAGCGGGGCTGGTTGGACCTGGAGAAGAACGCTGCGGATTCACTCGGCCCCAGCGAACCCGACGGCCCCGACCTGCTCAGGCTCAGTGGCCTGGCCGTTGCGGAGCGGGTGCCATGACCCGCGCGCTTCCCGCGGTGGATCTGCTCAGGGAGCGGCGAATCGAGCTGGGTCTGCCGCCTGATCCCAGCCGCGCCCCTGATCCGCGCCGGCTGCTGTGGATCGGCGCCGCCGTAGCTGTCGGCCTGGTGTCGACCTGCCTGGCACTCGCATTGCTGCTTCGCTGGCAACAGCAAAGCGTGAGTGACGACTTGGCGCGGCTGCAGCCGGTGCGGGCCGAAGTGGAGCAACTGGAGCAGCAGCTCATCGCCGAGAAGGCTGCGATCGACGCCACCGGCAAGGCCAATGCGGAGCTGGCGGAGGGATTGGTGACCTTGCGCTCCGGCACCGCCCTGATGACCGACCTGGCCGAGCGCAGCTCCACCGGCGTTCAGCTCACTGGCGTCAAGGTGAACAACGACGACCTGGAGATCAAAGGGCGCAGCAGCGATCCAGGCGCCTTTGAGCGAATCAACGCCCTCGTGCTGCGCCTCAAGGCCTCTCCCCTGCTCAATCCAGCCAGTGTGCGGCTGAAACGCGCCGGCCGCGCTGACGCAGAAGGGGGCGAGGAGGGCAAGCCGCAGCGGCGCCAGCTCGTCGATTTCGAGCTCACCGCCACGTTTCGGCCGCCCCGCAGCGGCCCCGCCCAGCTCCGGCTGCTTCAGGAGCTGGGGGCCGACGGCATGGCCCTGCGCCTGCAGGTGCTGCAACAGCAGGGGCTGCTGCCATGACCAATCTTCAGGAGGGAGCCAAGCCGCCTTCGAGCCTGGGGCGCACAGCCCTGCTGCTGGGGCTGCCGATCACCGCCGGTCTGCTGCTCTCCGCCGTGGTGGTGGCCGGCGGAGTGTGGCAGCCCTGGAGCAAGCTCCGCGATGGCCAGAACCAGCTCCATGCGCTGCGGGCCATGGAGCAGCGCCTTCCCCTGCTGCGCGAGCAGCGGCTGCGTCAGCTTGAGGCGGCAGAGAAGGCAAGGATCCAGCAGGCGGATCTGCTGCAGCTGATTGGCGGCAGCGGCGAACTCAGCACCTTCCTCGCCCAACTCAGTCGTGAGGCCGGCGCGGCGGGCGTCGAACTCGACCTGTTCGAACCCACCCCTGATCAGGGGGCAGGGGCACGGCCAGGGACGGCCGCAGCCCCACCTCCAGGCGAGGGGGAAGCGCCCCCGCCCGCGAAGGATCCCCTGGAAGCCCAGGGCCTCAGCAAGAGTTCGACGCTGTTGAGTGCGCGGGGGCGCTTCCCCAACCTGCTTGGCTTCATGCGCCGGCTGGAGCGGCTGGGATTGCTGGTGGTGCAGAGCGATCTGAACCTCAGCGCGCCCGACCCCAAAGCCGGGGCCCCAGCGCCGCTCACCGAGCTGAAGTTGACACTGTCGCTCTACGGCAAGAAGACAGAGCCACGACAACAAGCCGCAGCGGCTGATCCAACTCCAACAGAAAACTGATCGCGATCGGCGCCGGAACTGTGGACAAAAAATACTGAACAGATGCTGAATAGATGGTGAAAGCGACGCTAGACGGCATGGCAACTTCACCTTGCTGGCCATAGCCTCTGCCCATCGCTTGGATGTGCCTTCCGGTGATTCAGAAGCATCCGGCGGAATTAGCGCTGTCGGCGCTGATGGGATTGGTGATTCCGGTTCAGGCCGTTGCCAGCGTCGAGCCGCTGGAGCTCAAGGTTCGCCGCCTGCCGGGCACCCTGGAGGTGGTGATCGAGGGCACTGGCCCTGGCCCCCAGCTGCAGCAGTTCAACAACAGTGTGGGCTGGGAAGGCCAGCTGATCCTGCCCAATCCCACCAGCCTGCGCCGTGGTCCGCAACGGCTTGCCCTGCCGGAGGCGGGCTTCGAGACGATCAGCCTGGAGGGCAAGGGCGACCGCTTCGTCATTCAGGTGACGCCGGTGCAGGCCGGGGCGGTGCCCCGGCCGGTGGTGAGCGCCGATGGCCGCAACTTGATCCTCAGCTTTGCCGCCGCCCCCCAGGCCTCCCTGCAGACCGGCCGCCTCGATCTCAACACCCCGGGCCGCGTTCCCCAGCGCGCCTTCGTGCCCCCACTGCAGCCCAGGGCCGTCGCTCCACCCGTGGGCGACATGGCCGTGGGAAGCCTGCTGCTGCGCAATCCCAGTTTCGTGAATGTACGGGGCCCGAGCGTCACGATGACGCTGCGGAACGCCCCGGCGAGGGACGCCCTGATGGCGGTGGCCCAGCTGGGGGGCTATGGCTTCGTGTACGTCGATGACACCGCGTCCAATCCCTTTTCTGGTTCTGGTTCTGGAGGTTCTGGTTCTGGAGGTCCTGGCTCTCCCGGGTCGCCCAATCCGATCACCGCCCAGCGATTTGTCTCCATCGCCTTCCAAAACGAAGGCTATGCAAAGGCCGTCAATTCGATCCTTCTTGCCGCTGGGCTGCAAGGCAAGTTGGAGGGGAATCTGATCCTGGCCGGGCCGAATGTATTGAGCAAAACCTTTGGCTCCCAGCTCTCGAAGATCTACCGCCTGAACCAGGTATCAGCCAACTCAGCGGCTGACTACCTCGCCAGCCTCGGCGCCACGATCAACAAGACCTTCACCACCACCTCCACCTCCAGCGAAGTGGCCTCCACCGGCACACCGGCCAACAACACAGCAGCGTCGACGGCATCGACCGCCACCACTACCCAGATCAATTCATTCGGAGCGAGCCAGGGCCCCTTGATTGGCCTGATCGGCACCACCGACAGTCGTCTCGGCACGATCACCCTGGTGGGCGACCCATCCCTGGTGCTGATCGCCGAGACCTATCTCAAGCAGTTGGATCTCCGCCAGCGGCAGGTGGCCCTGGCGGTGCGGCTGTTGGATGTGAATCTCGAGAACGACACGACGATCTCCAACAGCTTTGCCTTCCGCTACGGCAATAACTTCATCGTCAACGACAACGGCCAGCTGCTCGGAGCATTCGGTCGTTTCCTGCCACCCACGGTCGAATCGTTCCTTGGCCCGCCAACCGAGAATCCCGGCCTGCAAATCCCTCGCGACAACTTCTTCGATTTCGTTCAGGCCCAGATCGTTTCTCGCAACACCACATTGCTGGCCAGCCCCACCCTGATCCTGCAGGAGAACCCCTCGATCCTTCGCGATCCCAGTGCCGGCAGTGGCGGTGGTGGCGGTGCCGGAGGTGGTTCTCAGAACTCCTCCGCCGGGCTGGATGCCTACACGATCGATTCACCGATCGGACGCGGCAGGGCTAACGAAGCGGCGGTTCGGGTCGGCACCAATGTGATCACCAGCGTCCGGATCACTGAAACGCAGAATGGCGGCACCCAGTGTGAACTTGAGCTCTCCACAGCCGGGCTGATTCTCGGTGCTCGCGTTGAGAAGATCGATGACAACGGCTTCGTCACCTTCTCCCTGTCCCCTTCGATTTCAGCTGTCACCGATACGGTCCCCGGCCCACCCGCGTGTACACCGCAGATCAGCATCTTGAGTGTGCGGCGGCTCGATACAGGCGCCCTGCGGGTGCGCGAAGGCCAGACCCTGATCCTCACCGGTGTGATCTCCGACTTTGATGTCGCCGAGGTATCGAAGTGGCCGATTCTGGGCGACCTACCATTGGTTGGCCAGTTTTTCCGGGCCTCCAACAACCAGCGCCAAAAACGGGAGCTGGTGATCATGGTCACCCCGCGAATCATCCGCGATGACGAGGGCGGAACCTTCGGCTATGGCTTCCAGCCCACGACCGAAGATGCGCGCCTGTTCATGAGCAATCCCCAGTAGCGCCTGGTTCAGAAGGTTGAGGTTCAGTGGTTCGGCTTGATCAGAACGGCAGTGGCACGAACGCCTTGATCGCCAGGGGGGCCAGGAATTGCAGGAGTCCCACCGTGCCGCTCAACAACTGGGGGCCCAGCCCATTGCCGCCCTGCACCTGCTTGGGCATGTCAGCCAGCTTGAGCGCCGCCTGCTGCAATTGCGCGCTGGTTTCGGGTTGGCCCTGCTGGTCGTAGAGGGCAGCGGCGACGTTGAAGTCGTCGGCTGCTGCCACTCTGTTGCCTTGCTCACTGCGGCTGATGCCCCGGGCCACCCAGCTGATCGCCGCCTCGGGTTGGCGTCCGATCGCGGCGCTGAACAACTGCTCCGCCTGGGGAAACCTTCCCCGCTGGGCGGCGTCCACCCCGGCATTGTGCCAATCGGCGTAGCTCTGCTGGGCGTGATTGACACCCTTGGCGCCCTGCCAGTGGCTGCCGGAGAGGGCCTCAGGATCGAGCAGGGCACCGCTGAGGTCGGCGTCGCGCAGGTCGCTGCCCAGCAGGCGGGCGCCGCGCAGATCTGCGCCACGCAGGGAAGCGCCCCGCAGGCTGGTGAAACTGAGATCAGCGCCGCTGAGCCGGGCGCCATCCAGGCGGGCGCCGCTGAGATTGGCGCGCTGCAACTGGGCACCGTTCAATTCGGCCTCCCGCAGATCGGCCTGGACCAGATCGGCATCGGCCAGGGGGCAGTTGGCACACTGCCTGGTGCCCAGCAGACGGATCAGGACCTCGCCATCGGCCGCCCGAACCCCAGGCGCCGCCAGTGCGACCGTGCCAACCACGCCGGCGCAGGCGAGCAGGCCGGTGGCGGGAACCAGGGCACGGACAAGGCGAATCACGGCCGTGAACGGCGGCAATGAGGGCTGTCTAGCAGGCTTTTGAGCCTTTGGCGCGCGCCAGCCGCCGGCATGGGCACAGCTGCCGCCAGGCTGATTCGTCCACTGTTGGACACGGTTCAGCAGAGACGTCGGTGAGGGATCCGTCCACAACTGGGGAGACAGAGGCCCGCCACGGCGGCAATCTGGTCGCCAGCGCCCGCCGGCTGGGCTGCCGCCCCGAGCAGTTGCTCGATGCCAGCGCCTCGTTGGTGCCCTTCGGGCCGCCGGCCTCGGTGCGGCGGGTGATGCACCAGGCGCTGAGGGCCAGGCCAGGCCGGCCCTCGCCCCTGCGCGACTACCCCGACCGGAGCTATCAGCAGCTGCGCGAGGCGATCGCCGCGGCCCATGGCCTCGATCCCGCTGCCGTCCTGCCTGGGAATGGCGCCGCCGAGCTGTTCACCTGGGCAGCCAGAGACGCGGCGGCGGCGGGCACCAGCTGGTTGCCCATGCCCGGCTTTGCCGACTATCCCCGCGCCCTGGCCTGCTGGAGCGGGTCGTGGCATCCCCTGCCACTGCCACTGGGGGGGCCGTTCCCCGCCAGCGTCGAAGGGGGCGGGGGTCGTGACGCTGACGACGCGATCTGGATCACCAATCCTCACAACCCCACGGGCCAGCTCTGGAGCCGCAGCAGCCTGGAGCCCTTGCTGGAGCGTTTTGCCCTGGTGATCGTCGATGAGGCCTTTCTGCCGCTGGTGCCCGGCGGCGAAGCTGATTCGCTGATCCCGTTGCTGGCCGATCACGCCAATCTGATCGTGATCCGCAGCCTGACCAAGCTGTTCGCGATCGCCGGCCTGCGGCTGGGATATGCCCTGGCGGCGCCGGAGCGGCTGCACCGCTGGGCCGCCTGGCGCGACCCCTGGCCGGTGAACGGTCTGGCGGCCGCCGTGGGCGAAGCGGTGGTGGGTGATCGGCGCTGGCAGGAGCGGGTGCGGCGCTGGGTGGCTGCGGAGGGTCCCTGGTTGGAAGGCCAGCTCTCTGGCCTGGGTGGCCTCCGGCCGCTGCCCTCCGCAGCCAATTTCCTGCTGGTGCAGGGCGAGGGGTCACTGCTGGGGCTGCGCGAACGGCTGGAGAGCCGCCAGCGGATCCTGCTGCGGGATTGCCGCAGCTTCGAGGGCCTGGGGGAGAGCTGGTTGCGGATCGGCCTGCAGGACCGGCGGGGCAACCAGCGCATCCTGCGGGCCTTGCGAGCCGAGTTGTCTCGATGAAACTGGCTGTCCGATCAACCAAGCCAGCTACCGCCTGTGGAGCCCGGCCGCTCAGACCAGCTCCTGGAGCAACAGGGCCAGCCGTTGGTCCGCATCCCGCACCGCCAGCCGCTCCATGCCGTTGCGCAGGCTGAGCAAGGGATCGGCCGCCGCGGCCCCTCCCCGCAGCTGGGGGCCCAGCAGCTGCCAGAGCGTCCGGGCCAGGGGGCCCTGGCCGGGTTGGTGTTGGGCGACGATCACGGCCCCGCCAGCGGCGACGGCAGCGGCGGCATTGGCGTCCTGGTGCCGGTCGGCCGCCTGGGGAAACGGCACCAGGATGGCCGGGGTGCCGCAGACGGCCAGCTCACTGAGGCTGCCGGCCCCGGAGCGGCTGATGGCCAGATCGGTGTGCTGGAGCAGGCCGGCCAGCTCATCGCTGAAGGGCCGCTCCACATAGCCACTGGAGTGGATCGCTCCCACCTCCGGATCGTTGGAGCCGGTGAGATGCACGACCCGGCAGCCGGCCGCCAGCAGCTGCGGCACCAGGGGACGCACCATCCGGTTCAGCCCAAGCGCCCCCTGGCTGCCGCCCATCACCAGCAGCAGCGGACCCTCGCCAGCGGGAACCCACTCCGGCAACGGGGCAGGCAGCAGGAAGTCCTGGCGAACCGGCGTGCCGGTCAGCAGGGGGCGACAGCGGGGCAGGCGCTCCGTCGCTGCCGGAAGGCCTACCGCCACCCGGCTGCACAGCCGCCCCAGCAGCCGGGTGACCCGCCCCGGGATCGCATTGGAGTCATGCAGCACCATCGGCACACCGCACCAGCGCGCCGCCAGGATGGCCGGGGCGGCGATGTAGCCCCCCGTGCTGAACACCACGTCGATGCCTTCGCGGCGGATCAACTGGCGCACCTTCAAGGTGGCGGCCAGCAGCTGGACCAGTTGCCAGAGTTTGCGCAGCCCCTGGCCCTGTAAGCCCCCGGCGCGAACGGTATGCAAGGGGTAGCGCGCCGGCACCAGCTCCCGCTCCAGGCGATCGGGCACCCCCAGCCACTGCACCGAGAAACTCGGCGGCAGGGCCTCGGCCACGGCCAGGGCAGGGAAGAGATGTCCACCAGTGCCGCTGGCGGCGATCAGAAGCCGGGTCATGGGCCTTTTCAAACGCGCCAGGCGTGCAAGCGAAGCGCGCCTAACTTATGTGAACTCTCCTGGCCGCTTCCTATGTCGTTGCCCCGCCCGTCCCTGCCTGCACTGCTGGCGGCGGCTGCGCTGTGCTTCGCTCCTCTCGCGGCTGCCGCGGCCCCCAGCCTGGCCCTCCTCCAGACCCTGGAAGCCAGCCTCAACAGCGGCAACTCCCGCACCCTCTCCGGCCTGCTCAGCGAGGGGCCGGGCCTGGATCCCAGCGACCTGGTGGAGCGTTACGACTCCCTTCGCAAGCGCTTCCCCGATGCCCGTTGGCAGGTCAGTCCAGGCAAGGCGCTCCAGGATGGCCGCAGCACGGTGCAGATCAAGGTCAGTGGCAGCCGCAGCGAAGGGCCCTACCTCTACCGGTTGGAGGCCGAACAACTCCTGGCCCTGGGCGAGGGCGGCGGACGGCTGAACGGCCAGGAAGTGATCCGTGAAACCAGTGTGCTGCGCAGTGGTTCCATGGAGCTGCCAATCAGCCTGCTGATCCCCGACGCCGTGCTCACCGGCCAGCGCTACGACGTTGACGTGGTGTTCGACGAACCACTCAACGGGGCGTTGGTGGCGGGCGGAATCGCCCCGATCACCGGCCCGCAGATCAGCGCTTCGCAGAACCCGGAGCTGGAGCTCGCCGCCCTCGCCGGTGGCGGCCTCTTCAAGATCGTGCAAGCGCCGCTCGAACCAGGCAGCCAGACCTGGGCGGTGCTTTTGGTCCATCCCGACGGCATCATCAGCACCACCAAGCGGGTGCGCGTGGTGGCTGACAAGGCAGCGCTCACCCCTTGAACCAGCGGATCAGGGCCGACACGTCCTCATCCCCGTGGCCGGCCTCGATCAGGGCGTCTTCGATCGCCGCCACCCGTTCGCTGATCGGCAACTCCAGCCCGGTGGCGGCCGCGGCGGCCAAGGCGATGGCCAGGTCCTTGCGGTGCAACGCCAGCTTGAAACCCAGCGGGAACGACCCCTCCAGCATTCCGCCAGCCCGGTTCTCCAGGGCCCAGGAGCCAGCCGCCCCGCTGGCGAGGGCCTCGCAGACAGCCGCCATCGGCAGCCCCAGCCGCTGACCCAGGGCCATCGCCTCGGCGACGGCGGCATAGCTGCCGGCCACCAGCACCTGGTTGACAGCCTTGGCCTGCTGCCCGCACCCCACCGGGCCGATGTGGGTGATGCGGCTGCCGATCACCTCCAGCAGGGGGCGGGCCCGCTCCAGATCGGCCGTCGCTCCCCCCACCAGCACCGACAGGCTGCCGGCTCTGGCACCCTCCGTGCCACCGGTCACCGGGGCATCGAGATAGGCCACGCCCTGCTGGCCCAGGCGCTCGGCCAGCGAGCGGCTGACAGCCGGATCGATCGTCGAGAAGTCGATCACGGTCGCCCCGGAGCGCAATCCCAGCGTCGCCGGCCGGTCCGCTCCGAACAGCACGGCCTCCGCAGCCGCTCCATCGCTGAGGCACAGGCAGAGCCAGTCGGCGGCGGCCGCTGCTGCTGCAGGAGTCGGCGCCACCGCTGCACCCGCAGCCAGCAAGGGGGCCTCCCGCAAGCGTGTCCGGTTGTGAACGGTGAGCGGGAAGCCCGCGGCCAGCAGATTGGCCGCCATCGGGGCGCCCAGGGCCCCCAGGCCGATGAACGCCAGAGGGGGACGGGAAGATTCAGTCATAGCCAGGCGCTGACGGGTAGGAGTTCAGTCGGAGATGCAGCCAAGGCCAGGGCCACCATGGTTGTGTTCAACGCCCCAGACCCATGTCCCGATCCCTCACCATGCAGCGGTTGTTCTTGCCGCCGCTCGCTGCTGGCCTGGCCATGCTGCTCCAGGTCGATTCTGGAAAAGCCCAGACCAACCCCAACCCTGCGGTTCAAGCCCCAGCTGCTGCCAAAGAGGTCAAACTCAGCGAGAGCCAGAAGCAGGAGATCTTCAAGTCGCGCCACAGCTGGGCCCTGCGTGACAACGCTGCCCAGATGGCGATCCTCAAAGACAACGAGCGTTGCCTCAAGGCCGCGGCTGACATCGAAGCGTTGCGCCGCTGCCGGAGCGAGCAACGCAAGGAGCTGCGCGAGGTGATGCAGACCACCCGCAGCGAAACCCGTGCCCTCGCCCAACGGCTTGGGATTCCCATGGCCGAAGAGCGCGGCAGGGGACAAGGTCGGGGCGGCAAGCGCAATGCCAAGCCCCAGCCCTGAGCCGCAGCTTGAGGCCACGTTGAAGTCAGGCGTCGTCGAGGGCGGCGACACCGGGGAGCACCTTGCCCTCCAGCAGCTCCAGGCTGGCGCCGCCACCGGTGGAGATGTGGCTCATTTTCTCCGCCACACCCACCTTCTCGACGGCCGCCACTGAGTCACCACCGCCGATGATCGTGCAGCAGCCCGTGCTGCTCAGCTCGGCGAGGGTGTGGGCGACGCCGTTGGTGCCGGCGGCGAACTTGTCGAACTCGAACACGCCCATCGGGCCGTTCCAGATCACGGTTTTGCAGTCGGCCAGGGCCTCCTGGAAGGCCTGGAGTGAATCCGGGCCGATATCGAGGCCCATCCAACCGTCGGGGATCGCGTCCACCGCGGTGGTGAGCGTGTTGGCGTCGGGGGAGAAGGCGTCGGCGAGCACCACATCGGTGGGCAGCAGCAGCTGCACGCCCTTGGCCTTGGCCTTGGCTTCGAGCTCCTTGGCCAAGTCGAGCTTGTCGTCTTCAACCAGGCTTTTGCCCACCGCCAGGCCGCGCGCCTTGTAGAAGGTGAAGATCATGCCGCCGCCGATCAGCACCTTGTCGCACTTGTCGATCAACGACTCGAGCACACCGATCTTGCTGCTGACCTTGGAGCCACCCACGATCGCCGCCAGCGGACGCTTCGGTTCATCGATGGCGCCCTGCAGGTACTGAAGCTCCTTTTCCATCAGCAGCCCAGCCACGCTGGGCTTCAGGTTTTCGGTCACACCGGCGGTGGAGGCATGGGCCCGGTGGGCGGCGCCGAAGGCATCGTTCACATACACATCGGCCAGGGCGGCCAGCTTGGCGGCGAAGCCGGGATCGTTCTTCTCTTCCTCAGCGAAGAAACGCACGTTCTCCAGCAGCACCACATCGCCATCAGCCATGGCGGCCACCTTCGCGTCGGCGTCGGGGCCGATGCAGCTGTCGGTCTTGACCACCGGCTTGCCGAGCAGTTCGGAGAGGCGGGCCGCCACCGGCGTCAGCCGCATCGCTTCGTTCACCTGACCCTTGGGCCGGCCGAAATGGGCGGCCAGAATCACCCGAGCTCCCTGGGATGTCAACGCATTGATGGTGGGAAGCGCGGCGCGGATCCTGGTGTCATCGCTGATCGCACCCGAGTCCGCCAGCGGAACGTTGAAATCGACCCGCACCAGAACCCGTTTGCCTTGAAGGTCATCGGTGCTGAGGCTGGCCAGGGAACGCTTCGCCATGGGGGAACGGACTGGGGAAAAGATTTGGCGAGGCTAGGAGGCTGTTGCGCATAGATCAGCGCGCACCTTCTCCACAGACGGCCACGGATCTGCCCAAAAGCTAGTGACAGCAATGGCTTTGGCCGAGACCATGGGTCATGAGCAAGCCCAAGACCTTTCGCCCCTGGCTGCCTG
>JABMPN010000116.1 GCA_013203655.1 Cyanobacteria bacterium bin.51 | reverse complement strand
CACCGCTGCCGCCTTGGCCCGCTGGCGCTGGGCCTCCATCGCCGCCTCGAAACCGTCGCGGTCCACCGTCAGGCCGTGCTCCTCGGCGATCTCTTCGGTGAGCTCCAGGGGGAAGCCGTAGGTGTCGTAAAGCTCGAAGGCCTGGGCGCCGCTGATCCGCTCGGGCCGGGCGGCCAGCACCTCGGCCAGCAGTTTTTCGCCCCGCTCGAGGGTGTCGAGGAAGCGGGCCTCCTCGCGCACAAGCTCGGCGGTGATCAGCTCCCGGCGCTCCAGCAGCTGGGGGTAGGCCGGGGCCATCTGGGCGATCGCGGCCTCGCCCATCGCCGCCAGGAAGGGCCCCTCGATCCCGATCATGCGGCCGTGACGCACAACCCGCCGCAGCAGGCGCCGCAGGATGTAACCCCGGCCCAGGTTCGAGGCGGTGACCCCATCGCCGATCAGCTGGGTGATCGCCCGGCTGTGGTCGCCGATCACCTTCAGCGACGTCTGGGCCTTGGCGTCAAGACCGGGATAGGCGAGGCCAGCCAGGCCAGCGGCCGTTTCGATCAGCGGGTAGATCAGGTCGGTTTCGTAGTTGTTCGGCACCTGCTGCAGGATCTGGGCCATGCGCTCAAGCCCCAGGCCCGTGTCGATGTTGCGGTTGGCCAGCGGCGTGAGCACACCAGCGGCATCGCGGTTGAACTCCATGAACACGAGGTTGTAGAACTCGATGAAGCGGCTGTCGTTCTCGAGGTCGATGTCCCCATCGCCCAGCTCCGGTTTGAAGTCGTAGTAGAGCTCCGAGCAGGGGCCGCAGGGGCCGGTGGGGCCGGACACCCAGAAGTTGTCGGCCTCATCGAGGCGCACGATCCGTTTCGGGTTCACCCCCACGCTGTCCCGCCAGATCGCTGCGGCCTCGTCGTCGTCACGGAACACACTCACCACCAGCCGGGCCGGATCAAGGCCGAACAGCTCGGTGGAAAGCTCCCAGGCCCAGGCGATCGCCTCGGCCTTGAAGTAGTCGCCGAAGGAGAAGTTGCCAAGCATCTCAAAAAACGTGTGATGCCGCGCCGTGCGGCCCACGTTCTCGATGTCGTTGGTGCGGATGCACTTCTGGGCCGTGGTGGCCCGCGGCGCCGGACGCTCCGCCTGGCCCAGGAACACCGGTTTGAACGGCAGCATGCCGGCAATGGTGAGCAGCACGGTGGGGTCGTCGGGCACCAGCGAGGCACTGGCCAGCCGCTGGTGGCCCCGGGCCGCATAGAAGGCCAGGAAGGCCTCGCGGATCTCCGCGCCGCTGCGCGGCCGGCTGACGCCGGAGGGGGAGTGGCGGGGATCTGGAACGGCGGCCATGGCCCGAGACAACGAAACAACCCTGGAGAGGGCATGATCGCCCAGCACTGGCACCGATGCCGCCGTTGTCTTCCCCCGAGCAGCGCCAACAGTTGCGGCTGAAGTCGATCGGCTGGGCCCTGCTCGCCGGTGGTTCCGCCCTGGCCCTCGGCCTGGTGCTGGGTCTGGAGCCGGGCCTGCGGGCCGGCGGCTGCGGTTTCTTCTACGGCCTGCTGGCCTTCCACTTGCAGCGGGTCGACCCGGACGATGGCCATCTCCAGGCCGGCCTGGTGGGAGCGGTCTGCGGCATCCGCAGCCTCGCCCTTCCCCTGGATCAACCGGAGCTCGTTGCCGGGCGCTGGGGCGAGGCGGCGCTGGCGCTGCTGCAGACAGCGCTCAAAGCCTGGTGGCCACTGTGGTGGCCGCTGCTGGGCGCCGCCCTGCTGCTGCGGGCTGGGCAACGGCTGCTTCCTGCCTTGAAGCCTTAAACCGGTGCCTGGAGGGGGCAGGGGACCGCGATCGGAGATGATGGCGCCGATCCGTACCTGGCCGCGCCTCGGCGATGAGCCTTCTGCACGCCACCTGGCTCCCAGCCGATAGCAGCGGCATGGCGGTCGCCGGCCTCATGCTCTGGGCCGATACCTGGCGGGTGGCCCACCCGGCCAGTCCGATTGAGGCGCCCCTCGCTCACCCGCTCAGCCTCAACCAGGACGACCTCGGCGCCTGGCTGGAGGAGTGGGACCTCTGGACGGAATCGTTCCGGCCGGCCTCGGCCGCCCTGAGCCTGCCGAGCCGCCGCCAGAGCAGCAAGGGCAGGAAGAAGTCGGAGATGGGCGGCTGGAGCGGCCTGCCGCTGCAGGCCGGCGAACCGATTCCGAAGGATGTGGAGTGGTGGCCCTGGGAGGTGGAGGGGCTGTGGCTGGATCCCGCCGCCGCCGCCCTCTGGCTGGAACGCCTGCCGCTCTCGGGGAACCATCCCGACCTGGCCGATGAATTGCGCTGGTGGAGCCATCTCCAACGCTGGAGTCTCAGCCTGATCGCCCGGGGCCGCTGGCTGCCCCAGGTGGAAGAGGGCCAGGCCCACTGGCTGCCCCTGCTCAACCGCGAAGACGACCGCCGTCGCCTCGAAGATCTGGCCACGCGGCTGCCCCAGGTGGCGGTGGCCGGCCTCTGCCGCAGCACGGGCCTGCCGGGATCGGGGCTAGCTGGATCGGGCTCCCTCTGGGCCGGCGCCAACGGCAACGCCCCCCTGGCCTGCTGGCGACCCGGCTCCGGCCGGTTGCGGGTGGTGACGATCCTCTCCGGCCTGGTCGATGCCCAGCTGCGCAGCGGCTTCAGCCCGAAAGCCGACGGCCTCGATCCCCTGCTGGCGGCCTGGCAGCAGGCCCTGGGTCCAGGCAAGGGCGAGCTGCGTCTGGGCGAAGAAGAGATCGAGCGCCTCGGTACTGCCACCCACCACTGGCGCGAAGCGGTGGCTGGGCGGGTCGCCCCGGCCCGGGCCTGCCTGGAGCTCGACACACCGCCAGAGGGCGCTGAGCTCTGGGAGCTGCGCTTCAGCCTGCAGGCCGAGGCCGATCCGAGCCTGAAATTGCCGGCGGCGGCGGTCTGGGCGGCCGGTGAAGCCAGCCTGCAACTCGGCGAGATCAACGTTCAGCAGCCCGGGGAACTGCTGCTCGAAGGCCTGGGCCGGGCCCTGCAGGTGTTCGAGCCGATCGGGCGGGGCCTCGATGCGGCCACGCCCGTGCAGATGGAGCTGGCTCCAGCGGAAGCCTTCGTGCTGGTGCGAACGGCCGCCGCCCGCCTGCGCGATGTGGGCGTGGGGGTGGTGCTCCCCCCCAGCCTCAGTGGTGGCCTGGCCAGCCGGCTGGGTCTGGCGATCGAAGCGGAGCTGCCGGCGAAATCAAAGGGCTTCAGCCTCGGCGAAACCCTGGAGTGGCGCTGGGATCTGATGATCGGCGGGGTCACCTTGACCCTCAAGGACCTGGAGCGGCTGGCAAGCAAGCGCAGCCCACTGGTGCAGCACAAGGGAGCCTGGATCGAGTTGCGTCCTGGCGATCTCCGCAACGCCGAGAAGTTCTGCGCCCTCGATCCACCGCTCAGCCTCGACGATGCCCTGCGCCTGACCGGCAACGAAGGCGAAACCCTGCAGCGCCTGCCGGTGCATCGCTTCACGGCAGGCCCACGGCTGCAGGGGGTGCTGGAGCAGTACCACCAACAGAAGGCTCCCGATCCCCTGCCGGCACCGGAAGGCTTCAGTGGCCAGCTGCGTCCGTATCAGGAGCGGGGCCTGGGCTGGCTGGCCTTCCTGCATCGCTTCGACCATGGCGCCTGCCTGGCCGATGACATGGGCCTGGGCAAGACGATCCAGCTGCTGGCCTTCCTGCAGCATCTCAAGGCCGAGCAGGAACTGAAGCGACCGGTACTACTGGTAGCCCCCACCTCCGTGCTCACCAACTGGAAGCGGGAGGCCACGGGGTTCACACCAGAGCTGACCGTTCTGGAGCACTACGGCCCGAGGCGGCCCGCCACGCCGGCGGCCCTGGCCAAGGCGCTCAAGGGCGTCGATCTGGTGCTCACCAGCTACGGCCTGCTGCAACGCGACAGCGAGCTGCTGGCCTCGATGGACTGGCAGGGAACGGTGATCGACGAAGCCCAGGCGATCAAGAACCCCTCCGCCAAGCAATCCCTGGCGGCCCGTCAGCTGGCCAGGGCCGGCAAAACCAGCCGCTTCCGCATCGCCCTCACCGGCACCCCGGTGGAGAACCGGGTGAGTGAGCTCTGGGCCCTGATGGATTTCCTCAACCCCACGGTGCTGGGCGACGAGGAATTCTTCCGCCAGCGCTACCGCCTGCCGATCGAGCGCTACGGCGACACCGCCTCCCTGCGCGACATCAAGGCCCGGGTGGGCCCGTTCGTCCTGCGGCGGCTGAAAACCGACAAATCGATCATTTCCGACCTGCCCGAGAAGCTGGAACTCAGCGAATGGGTGGGGCTGAGCAGCGAGCAGAGCAAGCTCTATCGCAAAACGGTGGACGAAACCCTCGACGCCATCGCCCGGGCGCCCCTGGGCCAGAAACATGGTCAGGTGCTCGGCCTGCTCACCAAGCTCAAGCAGATCTGCAACCACCCCGCCCTGGCCCTCAAGGAAGCGGGCATCGGCGAAGGTTTCAGTGCCCGTTCCGCCAAGCTGCAGCGGCTGGAGGAAATCGTCGATGAGGTGATCGAGGCGGGCGACCGGGCCCTGCTGTTCACCCAGTTCGCCGAATGGGGACACCTGCTCAAAGCCCACCTGGAGAAGCGCTTCCGCCAGGAGGTGCCCTTCCTCTACGGCAGCACCAGCAAGGTGGAACGCCAGGCGATGGTCGATCGCTTCCAGGACGATCCGCGCGGCCCCCAGCTGTTTCTGCTGTCGCTGAAAGCCGGTGGGGTGGGCCTCAACCTGACCCGCGCCAGCCACGTGTTCCACATCGACCGCTGGTGGAATCCGGCCGTGGAGAACCAGGCCACGGACCGGGCCTACCGCATCGGCCAGACCAACCGGGTGCTGGTGCACAAGTTCATCACCAGCGGCTCGGTGGAAGAGAAGATCGACCGGATGATTCGCGAGAAAGCCCGCCTCGCCGAAGACATCATCGGCAGTGGCGAGGAGTGGCTGGGTGGTCTCGATCCCGGCCAACTCCGGGATCTGGTCGCCCTCGACGACTGACCCGAGCACATGCGCTGGCCTCAGTAACCGGATGAACCCGCTGGCGGTGCACTGGCCGGGAACTGGCTGAGGTAAGTGGAAACGGCGATGGGCCGGGGCTGGTTGTAACCAACGGGCAACCAGAGATCACCGGCCGCCGCTGCGAAATGAATGTCCCAGTGATAGAGCCCCACATAGGCGCTGGGATCCTCCCTGATCAGGGAGGCATAGGTGAGCACGGCGTTGCCGTAGTTGTCGCTGTTGTTGTAGCCCCAGAGCCCTTTGCGGATGTCTTTCAAGCCACCGCGGCGCACCAGATACCGGGCCGCCGCATGAATCGCGTCGTGGGGATCGCGGATGTCGCCCTTGCCGACCCCCGCTTGCGCCCAGGTGGTGGGCAGGAACTGCATCGGCCCCTGGGCATTGGCCACCGAGACCCCATCGATGCGTCCCATGCCGGATTCCACCAGGTTCACGGCAGCCAGCACCTCCCATTCGATGCCCGTTGCCGCCTCGGCTTCTTTGTAATACCCAATCAGGACCTCGGCAGGCTCGGGCGGAATGATCCGCCAGGCCGGCAAGGCTGTGGGTTTTCTGTCGCTGCGATGCATGGCCAGGAAGGAGCGCCGCGCCGCCAGGTGACGGTCGTAGATGCTCTGCCAGGCCACCGGAATGGAGCGCCGTACCTGCTGGGATCGCTCCGGCTGATGGGAGAGAACGCGGTAGATCACCTGCTGCTGGTGGCCGAGGCGGGGAAGCTCCTCGGCGGGGGTCTGCGGGGAGCGCAACGCCTGCTCCACCGACACCAGCAACGCCGCCAGCTCAACAGGATCGGAGGGCACCAATGGGTAATGGCGCCCCTGGGGATTCAGCGGCAGGGCCGGATCGGTGGGCAGCTGCAGCACCGCCCGCTGCTCCTGCCCGCCCTCGACAATCGCCGCCTGGGTGACGCCCTGGTGGGGCCGCAAAACCAGCCCAACCCCGAGCAGCAGGGCTCCACAGCCCAGGCCGGCGGCAAGCATTCGAGCGGATGGCTTTGGCATCGGGCGGAACGGAGTCAGCACACGCCGACGAGGGAATTGGCAGATTAAGAGCCGGAAGGAGGCGGCCCCACGCCCCGGCGGCAGGATGCTCCCAGCCCCGCAGGCCAGCGTGATCTCCTCCGACAACAGCTCCCCGTCCGCAGCAGCCAGCGCCACCTGGCATCCCGTCGCCGGCGGGATCACCGCGCCGATGGGTTTTGAGGCAGCGGGGATCACCGCTGGGCTGAAGGCCTCCGGCAAACCCGATCTCTCCCTGCTGCTGGCCCCGGAGGGAGCCGTCTGTGCCGGCAGCTTCACCACCAACCGGGTGCGTGCCGCCTGCGTCGACCTCTGCGCCGAGCGCCTGGCTGCCGGCGCCGGCCGGGCCCGGGCCGTGCTCACCAACTCCGGCCAGGCCAATGCCTGCACCGGCGAGCGCGGGCTGATCGACAGCCTGCGCGCCACCGCCGCGATGGCCGCCAAACTCAAGTTGAGGCCCGAGCAGGTGCTGATCTGCTCCACCGGCGTGATCGGCGTGCCGATCCCGATCGACACCCTGCTGGCGGGGCTCGATCCACTGCTGGCGGCCCTGGGCCCGGCGGGGGGCGCCGCCGCCGCCAGCGCCATCCTCACCACTGATCTGGTCGACAAGCAGATTTCCCTGGAGGCTGATCTCGGTGGCCAACGGGTGCGGATCGGGGGCATGGCCAAGGGCTCGGGGATGATCCACCCGGACATGGCCACCCTGCTGGCCTACGCCAGTTGCGATGCCGGGGTTCCAGCCGCCGTCTGGCAGGCGATGGTGGAACGGGCGGTGGCGCGCTCCTTCAACGCGATCACGGTGGACGGCGACACCAGCACCAACGACTGCTACCTGGCCTTTGCAGCCGGCCCGCCCCTGAGCCCCGCGTTCTACCCCGCCCTGGAGGCCGGCCTCACGGCGGTGTCGCAGGACCTGGCCAGGGCCGTCGCCCGCGATGGCGAGGGGGCCACCTGCCTGATCGAGGTTCAGGTGGAGGGGGCCAGCAGCGACGCGGACGCCCGCGCCATCGCCAGAACGGTCTGCGGCTCCTCCCTGGTGAAAACGGCCGTGCATGGCCGCGATCCCAACTGGGGGCGGATCGTGGCCGCCGCCGGCCGCGCCGGAGTGGAGTTCCAACCGGATGCCGTTGCCCTCTGGCTCGGAGAGCACCAGCTGATGGCCGCCGGTTCACCGCTGGCCTTCGATCGCCCCGCCGCTTCCGCCTACCTGAAGGAGCGTGCCGCCGGCGCCTATCTCAACGCCGATCCGCGCAGCGGCGACACCGTGACGATCCGCCTGGCCGTGGGCGCTGGCCCGGGCCGCGGGCTGGCATGGGGTTGCGACCTCTCCGACCAGTACGTGCGCATCAACGCCGACTACACCACCTGACCACCACAACGAGCCAAAGCTGGCTCGGGGCTTCAGGATGGGGCGACAGCGCAGCCTCCCTCCATGTCCCAGGCCCGGCCCCGGCGGTCGTCCCGCCGCCACAGGCCAGCGCAGGATGACACCCCACGGCGCCCTCGAACGCCCTGGCTGATGGCCCTGATGGCCGGCCTCTGCTTCGGCCTCGGTTATGGCATCACCGGGCGCCTGCTTGCAGTGGGAGGCGGCGAGCAGCAGCCGCTGGGCCAGCCTTTCGAGGTGAAGCCCACGCCGGGAACGAGCCTTGAGAGCCTGCGGATGCGCTTCGGCGATCAGGACAGCGAGATCCGCGGCGATCTCGAGAAGCTGGAACAGGAAGAGAAGCGCAAGGCGGAGGAGGCCAAGAGGGCCCGAGAGGACAAAGAGCGCCAAGCCGAAGCTGAGGCGGATGCCGCCAGCAGGCCCGTGGTGCCGGAAGAACCGCCGCAGCAACTACTGCTCCCCGATGAGCCCACCACGGCCGCGCCCAGCCCACCGCCGAGAGATTTCCCCAGCGATCTGCCGGACCTTCCACCCCCCCAGACCTGATCTGCCACAGTTTGGCAAGACTTCAGGCCTGGAGATGAGTGCGCCCCAATCCTTGATCCAGGCGGCCCTGAACCGGTTGCAGGCCCGCATCGGCAGCGGCCTGGCCGACTCGGTGGCCGGCCTGGCGGTGCTGGCCCAGGAAGCACCGGAGCGGCTGCGCAGTGAATGGGAGCTGTTCTGGCAGGAAGTCGAGATGGAAGCCGAACGGCTGGAAACCGACGGTGAAGACCACGTCAGCTCGCCGCAAGCGGCAGCAACGGGCCACCCATCGCAGCCGGAGCGCAGCAGCCAGGAACGGATCGATGATCTGCGCGCGGCGGTGGCCGCCCTCACCCGCCGCCTTGAGGACCGCGCCTGATGGGGAGCCTGGGCCCCCGTTGGCAGGGAGGGGTGCGCTCCCTGCGGATCTGGAGCGCGGTGCTGCAGTTCGCCTTCGGCCTCTGGCTCGATGGCAAGGACTGGAGCTATCGCGGCGGGGTCAACGACGAACGGCGGACGCTGCGCCAGCAACGACGGGCCCGCTGGCTCACCAAGGAACTGATCGAACTTGGGTCGGCATTCATCAAGCTCGGGCAGTTGCTCTCAGCCCGGCCCGACGTGCTGCCGTCGGCCTATGTGGCCGAGCTCGCCAGCCTGCAGGACAAGGTGCCGGCCTTTCCGTTCAGCGTCGTTGAGAGCTTGCTGGAGCAGGAGCTGGGGGAGCGTTGCGCCGAGATCGTTGATCTCGAGGAGCGGCCGCTTGGCTCCGCCAGCCTGGCCCAGGTGCACCGGGCCAGCCTGCGAAGTGGCCGCCAGGTGGTCTTCAAGGTCCAGCGGCCCGGCCTGGAGCGCCTGTTCCGGCTCGACCTGGAGGTGATGCAGCAGGTGGCTGCGGTGATTCAGCGCCACCCCCGCTGGGGCCAGGGCCGCGAGTGGGTGCCGATTGCCCAGGAATGCCGGCGCGTGCTGTTGCGCGAACTTGATTTCCGCCTGGAGGCCGAACACGCCGCCCGCTTCCGGCAGCAGTTCCTCGAAGACCCCGGAATCCGCATTCCTGCGGTGATCTGGGAACTGAGCAGCCGCAGGGTGCTCTGCCTGGATTATCTGCCCGGCATCAAGATCACCGATCGGCCCGCCCTGGTGGCGGCCGGCATCGATCCGGCGGCGGTGGCGGAGAAGGGGGCAGCCAGCTATCTGCAGCAGCTGGTGCGCTTCGGTTTCTTCCACGCCGATCCCCACCCCGGCAATCTGGCGGTAGCCGCCGATGGCGGTCTGATCTATTACGACTTCGGGATGATGGGGCAGATCTCCCCACGGCTGCGCAGCCGGATTGGGCGCATGGTGCGGGCGGCGGCGAGCCGCGATGCGTCTGCCCTGGTGGTGGAACTGCAGGGTGCCGGTGTGATCGCCGCCGGCATCGACGCCGGGCCGGTGCGCCGGCTGGTGCGGGTGATGCTCAACGACGCCCTCACCCCTCCCTTCTCCGCCAATGTGCTCGAAAAGCTCTCCGGCGACCTCTACGACCTGGTGTACGGCCAGCCCTTCCGCCTGCCCTCCGAACTGATCTTCGTGATGCGGGCCCTCTCCACCTTCGAGGGAGTCGGCCGTGGCCTGGATCCAGGCTTTAGCCTGATCTCGATTGCCCGCCCCTACCTGCTGCCCCTGATGACCGCCAGCGGCCAAGGTCCCAACGACTTCATCAACGAACTGGGCCGCCAGGCCGGCGAACTCGGCAGCCGCGCCCTCGGCATCCCCCGGCGCCTCGACGACAGCCTTGCCCGCATCGAGCAAGGCGACCTGCAGGTGCAGATCCGCGCCGGCGAAACCGATCGCCTCCTCCGCCGCCTGGCCATTGCCCAACAGGTCAGCGGTCAGTCGTTCCTGCTCGGCGGCCTGGCCATTGCAGCGGCCCTGCTGGCCTCCAGCGGCCGCCCGGCCCTCACGGCTGTGCCCTTGGTTCTTGGCGTGCCCGTGGGCCTCACCTGGCTGAAACTCCAGGGCAAGCTGCAGCGCGATGGCCGCATCGACAAACTTCCGGGAGTGGGCGGCTGAGCGCCTAGCTGAAGCCATTGAAGTCGGTTCGGATGATTCAACCGATTCATGCCGACAGTGCCGAGCCACAAAGAGAGGTTCTGGCTATCCTGTTAATCACGTCTTTCGGCCAGGCTCCCACAAAGCAGCTGATAGACGTCGCTTTGGCGGCTAATTGATCGCTTAAGGCAAGCCGCCCAGCAAAGTTTGTGTAGCAGAATGAACAGGTGGTTCTCTGACCAGCGAACAAACGCCAAGAGAATGGAAAGCATGCCAAGACCGCAAGCGGCAATTGGCTTCTGGAAGACATAACGCTTCCCAAGGCACGTTGTTCTCAGAAGCGACCGGCTGCTGAAAAGTGGTTCACGGAACCATCCAATAACAAGTTGGACAGGCCTGGAGACCAGCCTTAGAATTACAGAAGCGTTAACTTCTGTACACAGCAGAAGAAAGTGACAATGAAAAAGAAGCCAAACAAGGTCTTTACGCCTCGCAATCCGACAGTTAATCCTGCAATGTATATAGAAAGACCAACTCTTGAGCGAAGTCTCAGACGTGCAGTTGACGGAACTCAGCACATACTCATTCATGGCGAGAGTGGCTGCGGAAAGTCGTGGCTATATAAGCGCGTTCTTGAGGATGAAGGTGTTGTTTTAACAGCTGCGAACCTAGGTAATGCCTCAAGGCATGGGAGCATAGTTACTGAGATCGAAAACTCTGTAGCGGAGTTTTCTGGAGCCATCAAGACTGGCTATACGGAGACGAAAGAGGCAGAAATCAGTGCTGGGTTCGCAAAAGGAGTGCTTACCCACCAAGGAGCATACGAGACCCCTCACATCGACGCACTTGAAAGAGCATTTCAAACCTTGAGGCAGAAAGCAGGTACGCATAAATGCTGCCTTGTGCTCGACAATTTAGAGTCCATCTTTGGAAATTCAAAGCTGATGTCCGAGCTTGGCGATATCATATTGCTATTAGATGACCCCCGATATGCCAAGTATGATGTAAAGCTATTAGTCGTAGGGGTCCCCGAAGGAGTGCGCGAGTATTTCTCCCGCACCGAAAACAGGCTTACTGTTACCAATAGGTTGTATGAGATCCCAGAAGTGGGTTCACTGAATCCCGCTCAAATAGCTCATTTTATTGAAACAGGTTTTATCCAAGAGCTCGGATGCAGACTTGGCGAGGATATGGCCAGAGTCCTGTGTGAGTTCGCTTTCTTCATAACTGGTGGAGTTCCGCAGATGCTTCATGAGTATTGCCTTGAATTGGCCTATCTTGCCGAGGACATGAACGATGTGATTGATGAGCCCATGCTGAAGACTGCTGCAGCAAGGTGGCTTCAGGCGTCTCTCTCATCTTCTTACTCAGCAGTAGAAGAGATGATGAACGATCGCAGCACCGTTGCCGGAAGGCGCAATCAAGTACTATTCGCGCTTGGCCAAGTAAGCAAGGACAACTTTAACTATTCAGATATTGAAGAGATTGTTCGAAGAGAGTTTCCCGAATCTACCGAAGGAAAGACTCTAAACATTAGCGGAATCCTGAGCGAGCTGGCTGACAGAGAGAACTCCTTAATCAAAAGGGCGCGAAAGGCAAATAGCTATAGCTTTGTAGACCCTAAATACAGGATGTGCATTAGAGTCATGCTTGAGAACTGCGGGCAGAAGGTGCAGAAGCTTGACATTCGCAGTATCCCCCTTCTTCCTGAAGCATAAGTTGTCCTTGCAACTGGGCTATCCAACATCAAGATGCACCTGGCCCGCCACCATCGAGGCTTGAACTTCCACCGAAAGATCCTGCGGGCAGGTGATCTTGAGCGTTGGGATGGCTGTCGGTAACGCTACCCAGAATGAACTAGCAGCCTTGGTCCAGGACCTGTGCCCAGGAGAGCCCACCTGAGCGAATACTTCGTGCCTCCTCCCAAATGTCCGGCCAGGACTCCTGGTGAATGCGAGAAGCTCTCTCGGCATCGAACTCTTCGTGGAGAAGCAGCCAAAGCCTCACTCTACATTACGAAGCAAGCTTATCGTCTTGAGCATCTTGGACTTCCTTGGCGGTGACGCATGCAAGGCCGAAGCCAGAGGTCGAACCGGCGGCCCAATGTGCTCACCACGAGTAGATGTAGCCTGGTTCTCCAGTTGCGCGGATCAATCTGCTACACCATCACCGGGACACGGCCCAGGTTGTTGTGCTGGCCGGGGTCCCTACCAGGGGTCTTTGCCTAATGGGTGGGTAGGGCTATGGCTACCAAGGTTCCGGCTTCTCGAGTTCTCTCGTGGGACGAAATCAAGAAGAACGCTGCTGAGTTCATCGTCGATTGGAAGGGCGAGACTTCAGAGCAGGCAGAAGCGCAGACGTTCTGGAACGAGTTCTTCAAGGTCTTTGGGCGAAATAGGCGAGAGTTGGCTCGCTTCGAGAAGCGAGCTGCCATCATCTCATCGGGCGGAAGTGGTCGACTAGACCTCTTCTGGCGAGGTGTGGTCGCAGCAGAACACAAGTCTGCTGGCCAGGATCTAGACGCAGCCGAGAGCCAGCTCTTTGACTACGACATTCCCCTTGAGGATCTGCCCGAACTCTACGTGGTCAGCGACTTCGAGAACTTTCGAGTTATCGATGGTGAAACTCACGATTCGGTCACCTTTCCGCTCTCTGACCTGCTTGACCACATCACGCTTTTCGCCCCGATCGCAGGCTATCAAACAAGGCGCTTAACTCAGGAGGAGCAAGCGAGTAGAGATGCTGCTGAGCTTCTCGGGGGGCTGCACGATGCGCTTGAGGATAGCGGGTACGCGGGACACGCTCTGCGGGTCCTGATAGTTCGGCTTCTGTTCTGTGTCTTTGCGGATGACACCAATGTCTGGCGCAAGGACCTCTTCCAGGACTTCCTCGACTACAGGACAGCTGAGGATGGGCGAGACCTCGGTGCGCAGCTCAACTTCCTCTTCCAGATCCTGAACCAGCCAGAGGAGGACCGGCAGACCAACCTGGACGAAGACCTGGCGCTCTTTCCATTTATCAACGGCGGTCTCTTCTCTGAGACGATTCCGATCGCTAACTTCACACGCCAAACGCGGGAGATACTGCTCCAGGCCTCTGGCTTCAACTGGTCCTCTGTTTCTCCAGTGATCTTTGGGTCGCTCTTCCAGAGTGTGAAGGATGACCGCGAACGCCGTCAGTTCGGAGAGCACTACACTTCTGAAGCCGACATCCTGAAGGTTGTCGACGCGCTCTTTATGAACGACCTCCGAGAGAGGCTCGGCAAGGCTGGCAAGAGCCCAGGAAGACTGACTGCCCTTCATCAACATATAGCTGACCTGAGCTTTCTCGATCCTGCAGCCGGATGCGGCAACTTCCTCGCTGTCGCATACCGATGCCTTCGTTCTCTAGAGCGCGAGATACTCGTGACACTTCACTCTCGCGGAGGAAAGATCCAGCGGGTCCTGGACATAAGCCTTCTGGCACTCGTCAAGATCGATCAGTTCTACGGAATCGAACAGGATGAATTCCCTGCGCGGATCGCAGAGACAGCGATGTTTCTAGTAGACCACCTCGAGAACGTCGCTCTTGCCACCACCTTCGGGCAGTACTTCGCCCGCTTCCCTATCAAGGAAGAAGCAACGATCCGGGAGGGGAATGCAATGCGCATCGACTGGAACGAAGTCGTTCCAGCAGAGAATATTGACTATGTGCTTGGAAACCCCCCGTTCGGGGGCCATCGATACCGCTCCAAGGAGCAGTCGCAAGAACTGAAAGACCTCTGGGGCCTTCAGTACAACAAGCTACTTGACTATGTGACCGGGTGGTACCGGAAAGCCGCTGACTACGTGGTGAACGAAAGGACACGTATCGCCTTCGTATCAACGAACTCTATCTGTCAGGGTGAGCAGGCTGCTCTGCTCTGGGGCCCTCTGCTCTCACGCGGGTTTCGGATGGACTTCGCCTATCAGACCTTCGAGTGGACGTCAGAGGCGCGAGGTAAGGCCCATGTGCACGTGGTGATAGTTGGCTTCTCCAACGAGAGGTGCGAGACAAGGCCAGACAATCGAGTTCTCTACGTGCATGACGCAACCTCAGGGATGACCCATCCAGAGGAAGTTGAGAGCATCAGTCCATACCTCGTCCCAGGACCCGAGATGGAGGTTCCCAAGGTCTCGCAACCACTCTCCTTAGCAATGCCTCCGATCCGCTTTGGCAGCCTACCGTCGGATGGTGGCGGGTTGATCGTAAAGGCCGATGCCTACGGCGAAGTCGATGAATACGCCAAGAAGTACCTGAAGAAGTTCCTGGGATCGAAGGAGCTGGTGAAGGGAATTCCTCGATGGTGTCTCTGGATGCCTGATGGTCCCGATCCTGATGACTTTCGACGGTCGCAGTTCCTTCGTGATCGCCTCGAACAGGTGAGAGAGAACCGCGAGAAGAGTTCGAACCCCGATACGCGTGATCTGGCTGATGAACCCTATCGCTTCTTCCACCCGTCCGCTCCGTCGGGGCGTTATGTGGCGCTCCCTGCTCAGGTCGGAGACAGTAGGCGCTGGTACACCGCCACTTATCTCGACGGCCGAACAGTGCCGTCCAACACCCTCTACTGGGCTCCAGATTCCAAGGGGTATCTCCTGGCAGTGCTGTCATCCGAGATGTTCATGAGTTGGCTGAGGGGTGTCGGCGGGAAGATCAAATCAGATCCCCGAATGGGGAAGTCGGTGTACAATGCCTTCCCCCTGGGAGATCCAGATGACGGTGCCCTGGGCCTCCTGTCAGGTGCGGGGAAGAACCTGGAAGCAGTTCGCCGAGGGCACAAGGGTCAGTCGCTAGCAGATCTCTATGAGAGCAACTGCGTCCCAGCAGACGTGGTTGCAGCCCACAAGAAGATCGATAAAGTCATGGACAACTACATGAACTTCCGAAAGCGATCGCCCACCCATCTCGACCGACTCCAATTCTTGCTTGGCCGATACTCTGAGATCATTCAGCAGACTGCCTAGGATAGGCTCATATCCAGTCACAGCATCCTAACTGGTAATTGCAGCAGATCCCACACCGGTCTAAGAGGTTCCCCTTCGGGGAACGGTGTATGTTTGGTGGGGCTGCTGAATGACTTCTCGTTAGACCGCACAAGCAATGGCAATCACAATGACGGCTGAAGAAGTCGCAGCGAGCTACAAAGAAGCGATGGGGCATGAGCTCGGAGGCATATTTTACGAACTCCGTAATCAAACCATCTCATTGTATTGGAATTGGTCCGAGTATGTAGAGTTGTTTGGATCGACACCGGAACGTGTCGACATTCTCAACAAGGCTGCCGGATCATTCTTTTATATTATTCAAACCGCGCTATGGAGAGACACCCTTCTACATATCTGCCGTCTCACTGATCCCGCAAAGACTATTGGTAAGGCGAACCTCAGTATTCGCTGCCTTCCCGATCTCGTGGACCGCGACAAGGCACCAAGAGCTGAAGAGCTGGTTCAAACGGCAGTAGTCCGCTCAGAGTTCGCTCGAGACTGGCGAAACCGACGTCTATCGCATTATGATCTTCAAGTTGCATTGGGAAGTGCTGCCGAGCCACTTGCTCCCGCTAGCCGTGAGCATGTTCGGGAAGCAGTTGCAGCACTAGGCGAACTAATGAACTATCTCGACTTGCAGTATCGAGGCAGAACTACTATCTTTGATTTATCTGATTCTAACGGGGGTGCAAAATCCCTCTTATACGCCCTTCGAGAAGGCGTTGAAGCAGATCTTGCGCGGAGGCAAAGGATCAGGAGTGGCGTAGCCACAAAAGACGACTTCACTCCACGAGGTGCGGTCTAACTCGCCCCTCGAGAGCGCAGGCCACCTCCAGTCCTTATGCTTCCGCTCAACGCTTCTTGCTTGTTACTCATGGGCAGCGTTAGTCACACAGAACTGAGAAACTGCAAGTGATCTGGGACTCTGCCTACTGGAAGGAGGAACTCTTCCGCAACGCTAATCGTCTCAAGAGGCGACAGACTCAGCGAAAGTGGGTTGAGCGATCACACGCAGGTTTAGAGAAGGATGTAATGATCGGGTTCTATTCGATCAGAAAGCTCATCGAGGCTCACAAGATCTCAGACGAGCTTCGAGATCGTCCAGTACCTCTTCGAGGTTATCCGTGGTCTGGAAGAGATGTGACATACATGAACTGGGACATGATAGACCGGAACTACGATCTTGAAAGTCCCGTGTCATTGCAGCAGTCGCTTGCCTGGATTGCCAATAAGTTGGTACATAGCTTCGTATTTATGGCTATGTGCAATGAAGGAGGCGGGCTGGTATCGATTCTGTTCAACTCCGACCATACCCGAAAAAATACCTCTATGAAATTAGAATTGATCAACTGATCGTCCTTTTTGAAGAGGTGGGTACAAACGACCCTGCATCGATGAGTGCTGTTTTCAATCACAAGACCGGAGACTACGATGTTGTTGTAGGGCCAACGATGGAGATTCCTGAGACTGGCGTCTAACATCAAGATCCAGCGGCCGGGATGCGGGATGCTGCTTGCAACCACAGAATTTTGCCCGCTTCTGATCTGGAGCGTTAGACAGACCGAAGGCCGGCCACGACACCGTATCCCTTGAGATACAATGGTGGCATGCTGGAGATTCGGGAGACCCCCGCCTATGCCGCATGGTTCACGGGGCTGCGTGATCGAGCGGCAAAAGCCCGTATCGACATTCGGATTAGGCTTCTATCCCTGGGAAATCCAGGTGATGTCCGTCCAGTCGGGGAAGGTGTCGCTGAGCTTCGGATTCATTATGGGCCTGGATACCGGATCTATTTCATAAGCCAAGGCAACATGATTATTGTTCTTCTCGCTGGTGGCGACAAGCGCTCTCAAGCGCAAGACATACAGCAAGCCAAGGATCTTGCCCGTAACCTTTAGAGAGAAAGAAATGACCAAAACCGAAACAACTGTCTGGGATCCAGTTAATCATCTCGCAAACAGTCAAGACATGGCCGCCTATCTTGAAGTCGCTTTGGAGGATGGAGATCCAAGGCTGGTGGCTGCTGCCTTGGGTGATATTGCTCGTGCCAAGGGCATGTCTCAGATTGCACGTGAAGCTGGACTGGGTCGGGAAAGCCTCTATAAGTCTCTCTCGTCAAGCGGCAATCCTGAACTGGCAACCGTCTTGAAGGTTATCTCTGCACTCGGACTTCAACTGCATGCCAGTCCTGTTGTTGAGGCGGAGACGGCTGTCTAACAATTCCATACACCTGTGCCGCCGTCAAATAACTCCTTTTCGTCGCATGGAATCCTTGCGGCCAGGTGATGGCAAGCGTTGGACCGACCGGTAAGCGAGACCCCCGTGCCAGTCCGCGGCCAAGCAGCTAAAGTAATTTGAGGAGGTGTCTTCAATGTCTAGGCAGTTTGATGTAGTAGTCGAAAGGGATTCAGAAGGGTTCTTCGTGGCGACGGTCCCTGCTCTCCCTGGTTGCCATACGCAAGCCAAATCACTGGATCAATTGATGGAACGTATCAAGGAAGCTATTGAGCTTTGCCTTGAGGTTGCAAGCACTGAGTGTGAGACACTTGATTTTGTAGGAGTACAGCGAGTTACAGTAGAAGTGTGACGAGGTATTCTGCAATTTCAGGGAAGACCCTCATCGCAGCCTTGAGGCGAATTGGATTTGATGAAATAAGAGTCAAAGGTAGCCACCACTTTCTAAAGCATTCGGACGGAAGAACAACAGTTGTTCCCGTTCACTCGAATGAAACTTTGGGGCCTGGCCTCTTGGCAAGCATTCTTCGTGATGTCAAGCTCACAAGGGCCAGTTTGCAAGATCTTCAATGACAAACCCAAGGGCTGTCCAACATCAAGATTCAGCGGCCGGGTCCAAAGATGCCTGATGGATGTATTGGGCTACTTCCTGCCGCTGATCTTGAGCTTTAGACAGACTATGACGCAATCTATGCAGAGCACGCTTTCTTCAACGTCTCAGACATCGTCAAGAGCGGGACTTGATGCAGGACATATTACCAATCAAAAGCAATCGCCAGATTACAGGAACCCACTTTAACTGCGATTTTGTTATTCTCAGTCAGATATTTTAATTGTTCCGATTGTTCCGCCGCCCTCGCGCATAAGCCAAAGCACCTGCCTGTCAGGTATTAACTCGGCTGCCCCCACGCTATCCCCAGATGAATTTCTAATCGCAAACCAGTTATCACCCCTTCTTAGATAGTAGGCTACGAGCTCAGCAGTCTTCCAACGCAATCGCCATGTCACGTTCTTCGGAGAAGAATAAACGTCGCAGCGCACAGGGATGTCATTGCGATAGCAAATCTTATTCGAAGAAATCTTGTTAAATCCTCCAGCCATTTCTGCGCGCGCATGAGTTGACAAGAGTGCAAGCAGCGAAGCAACTATGGACAGGCTAATCACTGCGATGGCAGAAATAGATCCAATAGTTGTGCGTTACGAGGAACTTCGCACTGATCCCAGGCTGGGCGGGCATGCGTGTAGATGAATCATTCGACTTTGACGCAACATGGATGCTGAAGCCCATTCTGATGATACTCCTGATTGCGCCAACTCTCAGCCTCAGCCAAGAGTCGATGGATTTGAATATTTTACAAGCCAGGCCACGCCCCCCGGTTTCAGGAAACGTACCAGTACCCCTGAGCACGCCCTCGCGCCCGGTGTTAACGATGACAGGGGAGGGGCCCAGGATGTCCAATAAAAGGAACACTCCTCACTGCTTTGCCAGGGCCACGACAACATCCACTTGTTTGTCAATGGCTTGATTGTTATCCCGTTGACTGTCAATCAGTTGCACCAATGGCATGGACTTGCGCCAGGGGATTGCAGTGCCTTCCTTGATCTGCGCTGTGATGGGCTGATCATCAATCGGCACGAGTGCCTTCCCTGAAGCGCGTCTTGCGCCAGATCACTGCCAGCACACTGCCCAGCACCGCATGGACCACGGCTGAAATCGCACCGGGCAGGGCCGTGAGCGGTGAGATGGCGAAGCCGGAGCGTGCCAGAACTACAGCCAATCCAGAGTTCTGCATTCCCACCTCGAGGCTGACCGTGCGCCTCACCCCCTGCGGCTGCCGTAGCAACGCCGGGATCAACCAGCCCAGCAGGAAACCCCCGGCATGGAGCAGGAGCGTGGCCAGCAGCAGCAGGCGTCCCTGCTCCAGCAGGGCCTCGCGCTGGCTGCCCACGATGCTGGCCACGATCAGCACGATCGCCAGCACCGCCAGGGGCGGCATGACCGGGGCGATCCGCCTGGCCAGCTGGGGGCTGAGCCGCTTGAGCAACACGCCCAGGCCCACCGGCAGCAGCACCACCTGAAGCACATCGAGCAACAGCTTCCAGCCGTCCACCGGCACATAGCGGCCGGCCAATCCGCTGGTGAGCAGCGGCGTGAGCACCACAGCGAGCAGGGTGCTGACCGTGGTCATCACCACCGAGAGGGCCACGTCGGCCCGGGCGATCAGGGCCACCACATTGCTGGCCGTGCCGCCCGGGCAGCAACCCACCAGGATCAATCCCACCGCGAGGGCGGGCTGGAGTTGCAACCACCAGGCCACCAGGGCGGCCAGCAAGGGCATCACCAGGAACTGGGCGGCCACGCCGATCAGGGCCGGCAGCGGCCGGAGCAGCACTCGACGGAAATCAGCGGGCTGCAGATCGAGGCCCATGCCCAGCATGATCAGGGCCAGGGCTGCCACGATCCAGCCACCCTGAAGCCAGGTGAACAGCCCCGGGAACGGCAGGGCCAGCAGCACGGCCAGCAGGGTCCAGACGGGAAAAAGGACGGTGAAGCGCTCCAGAGGGTTGCCGCGACTGTGACGTTGGAACCTTAATTTGCAGTCATGGCCGATCAGCGGCAGGGGGCGCTTCAGGCCTCACGGATGTGCTCCGGTGCCTGTTTGGCGCGCAGCGTCCAGGTGATGGCACGACCATGACCCTGCTCGCAAACACTGGCCTCAACAGGGATGTGGCGTTTCCCCTGGAACTGGGTCCTGATCTGGCGATGCAGGGTCTGAAGTCGGCCTCCTGCTTGGTGAGCTGCCCGTCAACGGGCGCTGCATGTGGAGGGCATCCGCCTGGATCAGCACCCCCTCCAGGTCGAGCTCGCCCAGCAGCAGGTACCAGGCCGGAAGGGGCCCCCATGCTGGCAGCTCAGGAGACTCTGGAAAACCCGAGCCATCCGCGCGAAACTATCCCTGTAACCGCAGGCGCGGACTGGGTTCATGGGCAGCAAGCAGCTCGGATTCGGCGATTACGCGCAGACCACGGCCAAGAAGCGCACGAGGCGCGAGCATTTTTTGGCCGAAATGGAGCAGGTGGATGCGCTGATCGAGGTGCCAACGATGCGCCGTTTTGCAGGGATCGACATGATCAGTGACCGCATTCCTGATGAGACCACGATTCTCGCGTTCCGGCACTTGCTGGAGAAGAACGATCTCGGCAAACAGATCTTTGAGGTGGTCAAAGCCCACCTCAAGGCCAACGGCATGGCGATTGTCCCCAGCCTCTGATCTCCTGCACGGCGAGGAGGAGACCCTGGTCTACGCAGATGCCGGCTACCAGGGAATCGAGAAGCGAGACAAGATGAAAGGCCGTGGGATCGGCTTCCGCCTCGCCATGCGACCCGGAAAGCGCCGAGTGCTGTCGGATACGCCGGAGGGCCGACTGGATGATCTGGTCGAAACTGCCAAAGCGCATATCCGCGCCAAAGGAGAGCATCCGTTTCGGGTGATCAAACAGCGGTTCGGCTTTCAGAAGACCCGGCTGCGGCGAATGCTCTCACCGAGGCCGCAGGCCGAGCGTGGCTGAGCCACTAGAACCGCTGCAAAGTGAAGTGCTGGCAGCCCTCTCGAACCTGTTCATGGCCCGCCATTGGTTGCTATGCAGTACGTGATCGGAGGATTAGTGTGCCCATCGAGGGAAAGAATCGGCCACATGGGCAGATTGTGGCTCCCGAAAAGGTGAAATCAGGCCACTCCGGCCTGCTCAATAGATCGCTGATCTTCAGCATCAGGAAATCGTGAATGCCTGGAAGCACTCAAGATTGCTTGATCTTTCTACAACACATCAGCCTGCGGCCGAGAAGATCTTTTCAGAAAAACAGCTTGAGGCCCACTTCCACCCCGTTCATGTTGGTGGAAAAACCGGTGTCCGGGTTGGATCCGTTGTTGTAGGCCAGGCCCAGGTAGCGCCAGGAGACATTCAGATCGGTGTTGTTACCCAGCGCATAACCCAGCCCCACCTGGGCGTTGCCCGAGAGGTCCTGCTGACCGCTGAGTCCAAAGCCGCCCACATCACCCCGGGCGAAAATTCTCAGCCGCGGGGAAAGGAACAGGCTGGCCTGGGTGCCGATCAGGGGCTGCACCCAGGTGCGATCGAGGCTCCCCTGCCGCACGACGTTGGCCGGCATCCCTGGGTCGTTGCTGCGCAGCTGGGCGCTGACGCCCAGCTGCGCATTGACCACGCGCAGGCCGGCATAGGGGATCAGGGTGTACTGGCCGGGCTTGCCGATCGCCGCTTCCCGCTCCCCGAAGCGATAGCGCAGGGCAACGTCGTAGAGGCCGGTGATGGAGGTCACCCCAGCGGATCCGGTGAACAAACGATCTGGCCCTGTGCGGGAATCGGCTGATCCAAGCTGGCTGTAGAAAATATCGGTGAGCAGCCCAAGGCGGTTGTACTCCACACTGCCCCGTGCAGAGAAAGTGGATTGCAGGTTGTTGAGCACCTGGCCGGGATCCAGATTGGTGGTGGCTTCAAAGCCCCGCACCGTGGTGGTGCTGTCAACCCAGGGGATGAACCCATAGAGCTCCACGGTGGCGGCCCAGGGTGACGCCTCGGGCTTGGTGTCTGGCTGAATTTCGCTGTTGCTCGCTTCGGAAGGTTCCGGTTGAGCGGAACCCAGTTCGGCGGTTTCAACCCTGGCGGTCTCGCCGACATCCGGTTCGTCGGCCCATGCCATCGGAGCGGCCAGAAGCCATCCCATCGGCTCCAGCATCAGACCCACAACCAGGGCCAGAAGTGGCGGCGTCCAACCTCTTGAACGATCGGGGGGGGCAGACAAGGTCAGCATTCGCGGAGTGGACGTGTGTCGATCGATTCGGTGCCGTTCCCCGGCTCAGCCCTTCCCCCGGGGTCCGCGCTCTTCGGCGCCGGCGTAGAGCGCCTGGCTGCCCAGCTCGTCTTCGATGCGCAGCAGCCGGTTGTATTTGGCCACCCGCTCGCTGCGGCTGAGGGAACCCGTCTTGATCTGCCCGGCCCTGGTGGCCACCGCCAGGTCGGCGATCGTGGTGTCCTCGGTTTCGCCGCTGCGGTGGCTGATCACGCTGGTGTAGCCCGCCCGGCCCGCCAGGTCAATCGCCTGGAGGGTTTCGGTGAGCGAGCCGATCTGGTTCACCTTGATCAGGATCGAATTGGCGATCCCCTCCTCAATGCCCCGCTGCAAGCGCGTGGTGTTGGTCACGAACAGGTCGTCGCCCACCAGCTGGACACGGCTGCCCAGCCGTTGGCTGAGCAGGGCCCAGCCCTCCCAGTCGTCCTCGGCGAGGCCGTCTTCGATCGAGACGATCGGGTAGCGGCTCACCAGCGCTTCGAGTTGGTCGACCATCTCAGAGGCCGTGTAACTGCCGCCGCCGAAGGCATAGCGGCCCTCGCTGTAGAACTCCGTGCTGGCCACATCCAGGGCCAGGGAAATCTGCTCGCCGGCTTTATAGCCGGCCTTCTCGATCGCCTCCACCAGCAACGCACCGGCGGCATCGTTGCTCTCCAGATCGGGCGCGAAACCGCCCTCATCCCCCACTGAGGTGGAGAGTCCCCTGGCGTGCAGCAGGCCCTTGAGGGTCTGGAACACCTCGGCGCCCATGCGCAACGCCTCACGGAACGTGGGCGCGCCTTGGGGCACCAGCATGAATTCCTGGAAATCCATGTTGTTGGCGGCATGGGCACCGCCATTGATCACATTCATCAGCGGCACCGGCAGCAGGGTGGCCATCGGCCCGCCCAGATAGCGATACAGAGGCAAGCCAACACCGGCAGCGGCACCGCGGGCGACGGCCATGCTCACCGCCAGAATCGCATTGGCCCCCAGCGACGACTTGTTATCGCTGCCATCGAGTTCGGCCATCGCCGCATCCACCTGGCCCTGCTCCAGGGCGCTGTAGCCGCACAGGGCTGGGGCGATCTTCTCCTCGATGTTCGCCACCGCCTTTTGCACCCCTTTGCCGAAGTAGCGGCTGCCGCCATCGCGCAACTCATGGGCCTCATGGGCGCCTGTACTGGCACCGCTGGGCACGATCGCGTGGCCGGTGGCACCGCCCTCCAGGCGCACTTCCGCCTCCACGGTGGGCATGCCGCGGGAATCGAGCACTTCCCTGGCCACGATCGAATCAATCACCAGGTCCAAGGAGTCGATCACGGAGGCATCAAGGGCTCAATGGGACGGATCTTATGGGGCATCCCCGGGCCTGCCTCTGTGCCCGTTGCCACGACCTGACAGCTTCGGGCCGATCAAGGGGCGGTCAGAATGGGCTGATGATCCGGTAAAGCGCCCCGATGCGACTGCTCCACACGATGCTCCGAGTGGGCGATCTTGATCGCTCCCTTGGCTTCTACACCGGCGTTCTGGGCATGACGCTGCTGCGCCGCCGCGACTATCCCGAGGGTCGCTTCACCCTGGCCTTCGTGGGCTACGGAGACGAGAGCGAGAACTCCGTGCTGGAGCTCACCTTCAACTGGGATACGCCCAGCTACGCCCTCGGTGACGGCTATGGCCACATCGCCATCGGTGTTGAAGACATCACCGCCACCTGCGCGGCCATTGCCACCAAGGGCGGGAAAGTGGTGCGGCCGCCCGGCCCGATGAAGCACGGCAGCACCGTGATTGCCTTCATCGAAGACCCCGACGGCTACAAGGTGGAACTGATTCAGCGGAGCCCGGAGCAGGATGCAGCGGCCTGAGCGCTTCGATTCCGGCAGCCCGGTGGCCGCTCCGAGTGCCCAGGGCAGCCTGACCAGCGACCCCGATCGCTTCAGCGAGGCGGCCTGGGACCTGCTGCTCTCCGGCCAGGACCAGGCCCGCCGCTGGCGCCATGCCCAGCTCGATGTGGAACACCTGCTCCAGGTGCTGTTCCAGGATCCCCGTTACGCCAGCTGGGTGGACACCCTGCCCCTGGACGGCGATCGCTTGCTGGATCGGCTGGAGGGCTTCTGCGCCGAACAACCCTCAGCCAGCGGAGAGGAGCTGTTCATCGGTGACGCCCTGGAAGACCTACTCGAGGCCGCCGACCGGCGTCGCGCCAGCTGGGGTTCGCGGCTGCTCGACATCCCCCACCTGCTGCTGGCCCTGCGCGATGAGCCGAGGGTCGGCGCGCACCTGCTGGCCAGCCAGGGCCTCAGTGAGGAGCGCCTGCTGCGCGAACTGCGGCCCGCCTCCACGCCGGCCCCTGCGCCCAGCGCCGCACCTGTCTCGGCGCCACCCGCCGCGCCCGCCGGAGCCGACAACTGGATCGACGCCCCCATCGACGTCCCCTCTCCTCCAATCGACGACCGTCCCTTGCGCACAACTTCTGTCGGTTCGTCCGCCACTGCCGCCTCCGCCCCAGCCGCCTCCGCCACTGCCTTTGCCGCCACGGGCAACCCCCAGGCCGCAAACCCGGCCGGCCCGAGTGACAGCGGCAGTGGCAGCGATAGGGGCGGTGGCCTCAGCCTGGAGGCCGAACCGGCCGCCCTGGAGCAGTACGGCCGCGATCTCACCGCCGCCGCCAGGGCCGGGCTGCTCGACCCGGTGATCGGCCGTGACACCGAAATCCGCCGCCTGATCCAGGTGCTCTCGCGGCGCAGCAAAAACAACCCGGTGCTGATCGGCGAGCCCGGTGTGGGCAAAACCGCCATCGCCGAATTGCTCGCCCAGCGAATCGTGGCCGGCGAAGTGCCCGATTCACTCAAGGGGATCCGCCTGATCGGTCTTGATCTGGGCGCCCTGATCGCCGGCGCCAAGTTCCGCGGTCAGTTCGAGGAACGGCTGCGCAGCGTGCTCACCGAAGTGAGCGAGAGCGATGCCGCCGGCAACGGCGCCGGCGTGGTTCTGTTCATCGATGAACTGCACACGGTGGTGAGCAGCGATCGCTCCAGCGCCGATGCCGGCAGCATCCTCAAGCCGGTGCTGGCCCGCGGCGAGCTGCGCTGCATCGGGGCCACCACCCCGGAAGACTTCCGCCGCACGGTCGAAAAGGACCCTGCCCTCAACCGCCGCTTCCAGCAGGTGGTGATCCGCGAGCCGAGTCGGGAGGTGAGTGTGGAGATCCTGCGCGGACTGAAAGAACGGTATGAACTGCACCACGGCGTCACCATCACCGACGGGGCGCTGGTGGCGGCGATTCGGCTGGCCGATCGCTACATCGCCGACCGCTGCCTGCCCGACAAGGCGATCGACCTGATCGATGAGGCCGCCGCCCAGCTGCGCATGGAGGTCACCTCCAAACCCCAGGTGGTCGAGGAGGCCGAAGCCGAGTTGCGCCGCGTTGAACTGGCCCTGCTGGCGGCGGAGGCCGCACCGATGACCGAGCGGGTGCAGCGCCAGGAGCAGCGCCGCCTCGCCCTGAGCCGGCTGCAGGAGCTGCAACAGCGCTGGCAGGCCGAACGGGAGCGCCTGGCCGAGCTGCGCGACCTTCTCCAGCAAGACGAGGACCTGCGCCACGCGATCACCGAAGCCGAGCGAGATGGGGATCTTGAGGAGGCCGCCCGGCTGCAGTACGACCAGCTGCATGGCGTGCAACAACGTCGCCACGCACTCGAAGACGAGCTGCAGGCCGCCCAGCAGGCCGGCGAAGCCCTGCTGCGTGAGCAGGTGGAGGAAGGCGACATCGCCGATGTCGTGGCCCGCTGGACGGGCATCCCGATGCAGCGGCTGCTGGCCGGTGAGCGCCAGAAGCTGCTGGAGCTCGAAAACCGGCTGGCGGAGCGGGTGATCGGCCAGCCCGAGGCGGTGGCGGCGGTGGCGGCGGCGATCCGCCGGGCCCGGGCCGGCATGCAGGATCCGCGCCGGCCGGTGGGTTCCTTCCTCTTCCTCGGCCCCACCGGCGTCGGCAAAACCGAACTCGCCAAGGCCCTGGCGGCGGCCCTGTTCGATGAGGAGGAGGCCCTGGTGCGCCTCGACATGAGCGAATTCATGGAGCGCAATGCGGTGGCCCGGTTGCTGGGGGCCCCCCCCGGTTATGTGGGCTACGAGGAGGGCGGCCAGCTCACCGAAGCGGTGCGTCGTCGGCCCTATGCGGTGATCCTGTTCGATGAGGTGGAGAAGGCCCATCCCGATGTGTTCAACGTGCTGCTCCAGGTGCTGGATGATGGCCGCGTCACCGACGGCCAGGGGCGCACGGTGGATTTCACCAACACGGTGCTGATCCTCACCAGCAACATCGGCAGTGCCTCGATTCTGGATCTGGCCGGTGATCCGGCCCGCCACGGTGAGATGGAGAAGCGGGTGAACGAGGCCCTGCGCGCTCACTTCCGCCCCGAGTTCCTCAACCGCCTGGATGAATCGATCATCTTCCACAGCCTGCGCGCCGAGGAACTGCGCGAGATCGTTGTACTGCAGATCGAACGTCTGCGTCAGCGCCTCGAAGGGCGAAAGCTGGGCCTTGAGCTCAGCACCGAGGCGCTCGACTGGATCGCTGCCGCCGGATACGACCCGGTGTATGGGGCACGCCCCTTGAAGCGAGCGATTCAGCGGGAGCTGGAAACACCGATTGCCAAAGCGATCCTGGCCGGCCGCTTCCCCGAAGGCAGCACGATCGGCGTGGCCGTGGAGACTGGGGGAGGTAGCGAGCGGTTGCGCCTGTCCCAGGCCCTCAGCCATGAACTGGCGATGGTGTGAGGCTCGCACTGTCGTAAGGACCAAGCAATCTGGCTGACAGAAAGGAGAGCACTGCGTAGTACTACAACCAGCCACCTTGAGGAAGTGGCTGGGGATAAGGAATAGAGCAACGAATCCGATTGCCTTTCGAATTCGTTGAGCCACATACTCTTCAATCTTCTGTTTCTTTTAACAATTGCCGCCCTGTAGATTTGTTCAACAACCTTCCTTCTGGCGCTTTTCTTCATGTTGCATGTTGACATTCCAACTCGGGCCGAAATCGAAGCACTGATGCTCAATCACGGCCCTGCACGGGTCAGCCTGGTCCTGCCGACCACACCGCTGACCCAGGCGGCCCAGGGCGACCGAATCGTCTTGAAAAACCTGACTGAACAGGCCGTTGGGCAGCTCGCGGGCCACGACAAGCGCGACGTGCTCGCCATTGAGGAACTGCTCCACGATCTGATCGATGACGATGACTTCTGGGAGGTTCAGGCCAACAGCCTTGCCGTCTTCGTGTCGCCAGAAGGCCTGCGCAGCTTCCGCTTGCCCAACCACCTCAAGCCCACCGTGGAGGTCAGTGATCGCTTTCACGTTCAGCCTCTGCTGCGCACGGTCACCGTGCCACAGTCGGCCTATGTGCTTGCTCTGGCTCAGAACAGTGTGCGCCTGGTCGGAGTCTCCTCCGACCTACCGGCCGTTGAGCTGAACTTGAACGGCATGCCGAAGGATGTGGCCAGCTCATCCCGAAAGACGTCGATCAAAGACCGATCACCCAGCGGCCGCCTTCAGGGCTCCGAGGGCATGAAAGTGCACCAAGTTCACTATGCCCGCAAGATCGATCAAGCGCTGAGAGTGCTGCTGGTGGGCAAGGAAACCCCGTTGATTCTGGCAGCGGCAGAGCCGATGCAATCGATCTACCGCCAACTGCAGTCGTATCCGCACCTGGCTCTCACGGCAATCCAGCAGAATCCCGAAACGCAAAGTGATGCCGAATTGGCATCAAGCGCACGCTCCATCCTCGATGAACTGTTCCGGGATGAGCTTGCTGAGATCCAGTCCCTCTATGCGCTGCGCGCCAGCCAGGGTCTGACCACATCCGATCTTGCCCAGGCGGCCCGCGCGGCCACCTACGGCGCCATTCAATTGCTGCTGATTGACATCGACGATGTAACCCCCGGCACCGTCGACGACGATGGAACGGTGACCTTTGCCGATGGCCCCAGTGCCAAGAGCTACGGACTTGTCGATGAGATTGCCAGCCGTGCGCTTGTCACGGGCGCCAAGGTCATGGGTGTGCGTAAAAGCGACATCCCCGGCGAGGCCAACCTAGCGGCGATCTTGCGCTACGCGCTCTGAGATCCAGTCCCGAGGCTCATTTTTAGGTTGAATTCTAAGGTTGAAGCTTACTATTGGAGTTCACGCTGCAGTTCTAAGTTTCAGCCGAAATCCATAGCAATTTAATTCTTCCAGCCCTGAGACTGCGGTCCAGGGCTGGTTCAGTTCAGCTAACAGAACTTCTAAACGCGTATTTCTTGAGAGCTTCCCAATGGTTTCGGCAAGTATTCTCTTCGTGCCACCCGATACCAGGTGAGGGAATGAGCGGAGACCTTTCACATACGAATCAAGTCACCATGCTCCCCTAGCTGCCGGCACCAATCTCCATGCCATCGGCTGAGATAACTGGAGTAGCAGCAGACCCAGTGGAAGCAAGCGGAGTTGGAACCAGAAACAACGCCTTGATGGTGGCCGCAATCGGCACAGCCGTGATCACGCCATAGAAATCAGCCAGCGTCGCCCCCACCATTACCGAGAACAGAATCACGATCGGATTGAGTCCGGTGAGCTTGCCGAGAAGCCGCGGTAAAGCCCACTGAACACCCAGAGGTTCAGCACGATCACCGGAAAGGCGAAGCCGAGCACAGGGAGCGCGGAAGGTGTGAAGGCAGGGTCAAGGCCCACGGCTTAAAGGCCCGTGATCAAGACCCCTCAATAGGCTGACTCTGGCTGGGTACTGATTCGATCCAACGATCGGCGATCTCCGCGGTCAGGCCTTGGCGCTGCATTCGCACCAGAGCCACATCAAGCGGACGCTCCAGGGGGCTGCCGCTGGGAATCACGATCCCGTAGGGCTCTGTCGCCAGGCTGAAGGGGGCCAGTTTCTGCCGAGCTCCAGGATTCTGAAGCAGGTGATATTTCAACGCCGGGCGATCGAAGATCACGCCCTCCACCCCTTCCGCCTCCAGCAGGGCAATGGCATCCTCCAGCGAGTCCGTCTGGGTGAGCCTTGCTCGGTAATGGTTGCCCCATTTAACGCTTGTGGTGCCACGCACCGCAGCGATCGGCACACCACGCAGGTCGGCGGGCTTGGAGAGGCGCTCGCCACCCAACTGGGCCAAGGAAATCGTGAAGGCCGAGGCCAAGCCAGCTGTGATCGAAGAAACGGCGATCAACGACACAACCATCCACACACCCGAAATCCAACGACCAACGCCGGTCACCGGAGCACGGTCGCCGTAGCCGACGGTGGTCAGTGTGACGAGGGCAAACCACATGCCGTTGCCGATACCACGGACGTAATGGCGCGGAAAATGTTCTGGATTTTTTCGATGTTCAGTCAGCCAGATCAGATTCCCCACCACGAACAAGCAGATCAACAGCACACCCGCTGAAGACAGTGCCGCCCAGCCGAAAAATGGGCGCAGCCGCCTCCACAGCCCCGGCGATCGTTCCGAAACCAGCAAGCCCACATGGCTGATGTAATAGGGCTGGGTGAATTCGATGCCATCGATCATCAACCGATCCGAGGTGATGCTGATCGGCCCGATCGCCACATCCAGCTCACCGCTGGCCACGTTGGTGATACTGGCCGCCGTGGACGTCTGTTGAATCAGTCTGTAGGACAAACCCTCTGCAGAAGCGAAATCCCTCCAGACGTCAATGCTGATTCCCTGGGTGGCGTCTCCCTCGCGGATCACGAAGGGGGCTGAGCCGGACACACCCACCCGCAGCGTCTGCGCTTGCACCCTGATGCAAAAGCCGGCCGAGGCCACCGCCAACCCGACCAGTCCCAGGGCCAGGCGGACGTACGGACGAACGGTGGCAACAACCAGGGGCATGGCAGCAATGCAAATCGGCCAGCTTAGGCAACAGTTGAGAACAGGTCCAAGGTGGGTGGCTTGTCGCCGATTAAGGCGTGACCCGATAAAGGTTGGCTATCCAGCCAGCTTGGGAACCCCCTTGAACGTTGCCATGCTCCCTGAAGGGGTCCGCCCAGCCCAGTCACTCAGGCCATTCATCAGGCTTTTACAGCTGAACCCTCAGGCTCAATCTAACGCCGTGGCTTTGCGGGCTTCTGAGAGAACCTCCAGTCGTCCCCGAGGTGATTTCCCTCAGCACGGCAACCCAGTGCTGCAAGTAAGCAGCGTTTTTCTGTGTGTTGCTGCCAATCTCCAGCCGAGCTCCAAGCGGTGCTGATTCTTGCGTGGGTGCCCTGGCAGGAGCATACAAAAAAGCCCCCCTCTCAATGAGGGGGGCCTGGGATGAAAGGCAAGCCTGGAGCCAACAGGATTGGCTCCGCTGCGATCAGCCGATGGACGGGGTGATCAGGGCCACCGGGGTGGCTTCTGCAGAGGCCAGGTCGAGGGGGAAGTTGTGAGCGTTGCGCT
>JABMPN010000115.1 GCA_013203655.1 Cyanobacteria bacterium bin.51 | reverse complement strand
TTCCTGACGGGCCGCCCAAAACCAAACCTGGCCCGGTCGCCCGGCAGCCGCCAGCATCGCTCCATGGCCAACAGCCCCTCTGCTGCCTTCCTTCGCCTGCGCGCGTACATCTCCGAGCGGATGAGCATGAGCCCCATCGACCAACCCCTCATGCTCTAGCCGAAGGCTTCCGCGGAGCGGTTGGAACTGCTCGGCCGCCGCAGCCCCGCCCCCGCGCAGGAGTTGGCCCGCCGGATCCTGCGAAGCGAATGGTGGGCCGGGTTCACCTTCAACGGCATCACCGCCTATGGCGATGGCCACAACAGCCGGATCGGCGGCGACGAGTTGAGCGACAGGGGGAACGTGAGCGGCCGAGAGTGGGGCTCAGGGGTGATCGAGGGGAACCAGCGTTACTGATGTTGATCGAGCTTGCGCGGCCCCTTGATCACAGCACGTACCAGATCGTCATCCGTGATCTCCGGAATCTCGGCATACTCTTCAGGCTGGATCACATGCGCATCAACACGCTGTAGATCCGAGCGGATCGGGTCATCAGGAGAAGTGGTGGCGAAAACGAAGTTGCTCTCTTGCATTGGCCTTACGCATCGAAATGATCTGACGGAAAAAGGAACGCTGGGTATAGATGATCACGACCATGCGACCATCCAGCAGACCCAGGCAGACAGTCCGAACCTCACCATAGTCGCGCCGGCGGTCTTCAAACTCCAGCGTCGGCCCGGCAAAGACGCGTTCAGCATCGAGAAAATCCAGGCCTCGCTGCTCCAGAGTCCGCAGCCGCTTGAGGGGATCAAAGCGGATCACCGCCCTGCGTGGCTGGGGTGGAGCCGCTGACTGAATCCGCGAGCTGGGTGGGCATGGTGAAAGAGCGGAGGGAACCTCGAAAGGCAAGTGCCACCCCCCGTCTCACCCCCGCCAGGATGCCCCCATGCCCCGGCCCCCCTCCGCCACCTACAAGCGCCTACGCAAGACCATCGCCAAGCGCATGCGCATGAGCCCATCGACCAACCGCTGATGCTCTAGCCGAAGGCTTCCGCGCAGCGGTTGGAGCTGCAGGGGAGGAGCAGCCCCGCCCCAGCGCAGGACGTGGCCCGTCGGATCCTGGGCAGCCGATGGTGGGCAAGGTTCACCTTCAACGGCATCACCGCCTACGGCAACGGCGCCTACAGCCTGATCGGCAGCGACGAGCTGAGCGACGCCGAGCGCGGGGAATCAGAATGCAGGGCATGAACACCCCGGTTGCACTACCGATCGACAGCCTCCTGCAGGAGATGGTGGTCGTGATCCATGGCGTGATCCCAGGCTCGGAGGTTCGTCTGTTCGGCTCCAGGGCCAGGGGAACCGCTGGCCCTGAGTCGGACATCGATCTGCTGATCACGGCCCCGGATGCCTGGCTGGAGGGACGCAACCGCTTCGAGGTGCTCAATCAGCTATGGGGGCTGCTGGCGCGAGCGGATGTATCGCTGGATCTGCTGCTGTATTCCGAGAGGGAGTGCGAGGAACGCCGGCTGTGGCGCAGCCACGTGATCGGCAGGGCGTTCCGGGAGGGGCGATTGCTGGATGGTGTTCTCTGAGCCGGAAGGACTGCTGAAGATCGCCATCGCCGATCTGGAGACCGCAGAGGCCTCCAGCGATCCAGCTGTGTTCAGGGAGGGGGCCTGGGGCTTCTGGTTGCAGCAGGCGGTGGAGAAGGCGCTCAAGGCCTGGTACTTGCAGCTCGGTGGAGACCCGCCGCTCACCCATGACCTGCGCCGACTGCTGTTGCTGCTGGAGGCCGAGGGAGTAGCCACGGCCGACCTGGAGGCGCTCGCTCAACTCACCGTCTACGCCGTGCAGTTCCGCTATGACGCCGATCCCGCTCCCCTGGGGCTGGATCGGGAGGCCTTCAACCGAGAGGCGAAGGAACTGATCGTCCGGGTGCAGGCGCTGTTCATTCCGGGTTCCGAAGCTGAGGGGTGACGGTATCTGCCATGCCCCCGCCCCCCTCCAGCACCTACCAGCGCCTGCGCGAGTACATCGCCAAGCGGATGCGCATGAGCCACATCTACCAACCGCTGATGCTCATGGAACTGCTGGGCCGCCGCAGCCCGGCCCCAGCGCAGGACGTGGCCCTGCGAATCCTGAGCAGCGGATGGTGGGCAAGGTTCTCACCGGCAACGGCATCACCGCCTTTGGCGATTGCCGATACAGCCTGATCGGCGGCGACGAGCTGAGCGACGCCGAGCACGACGAGCTGATGGAGCTCTGCCGCCAGCACCTCGATGCCTTCCGCGCAGCGGTGGAACCAGGGCGGCTCCGACGCCATCACCAACCTGCAGGCGCTCTGCTTCCGCGGCGTGCAGGCCAGCTACGGCCACCGCGAAGCAGGCTGTGTGTTCTGCGCGCTGGAGGGCAGCGGCCGGGTGCTGCTGGAGAACG
>JABMPN010000114.1 GCA_013203655.1 Cyanobacteria bacterium bin.51 | reverse complement strand
TAGTGATTTTAGGCTTAATCTTTTTGGTCGCTATTTTGCTTTGGCGATCACCGCCTTGGCGATTGACCTGATCTGGGGCTACACAGGCCTTCTCAGCCTTGGCCAGGGCATCTTCTTTGCTTTGGGTGGGTATGCCGCGGCAATGTATCTCACGTTGAACACCCCTGGCCAGCTTGGCTCTAATGGGCTTCCCAAGTTCTTTGAGAATTTTGGCGTTAATCAACTGCCATTCTTCTGGCAACCATTTAGCTCCCCTCTGCTCACGCTGATTTGCATTTCTCTGATCCCTGCACTGGTTGCCGGAGTTGTGGGATATCTGATCTTCAGAAATAGGATTAAAGGCGTTTATTTCTCCATCATTACCCAAGCGGCATTGATGGTATTTTTCCACTTCTTTAACGGCCAGCAGAAACTAATCAATGGCTCGAATGGGCTTACTACAAACACCACCGAATTATTTGGGTTGCTGGTTGGATCCAGTGACATGAAGCTCTGGCTCTACCGATTAACGGTATTGATGCTCCCAATTGCATTCTTGGTCTGTCGGTATTTCACGACAGGACGTTTTGGCGATGCTTTGATAGCGATCAGAGATGATGAACAAAGATTTAGATTTGCTGGTTTTAATCCTGTACCTTTCAAGACGATTGTCTTCCTTGTTGCTGGTGGCCTCTGTGGTGTTTCCGGTGCCCTCTACACCGTCCAGACAGGCATCGTTTCGCCTCAGTTCATGTCGATTTCGTTTTCAATTGAAATGGTGATCTGGGTGGCGGTTGGCGGCAGGGGGTCCCTCGTGGGACCGATCATTGGTGCCGTTGTCGTCAATTACCTGCAGAGCTTGGTGAGCGAAGCCTTGCCTGAGCTCTGGCTCTTTGTTCAAGGTGGTTTGTTTATCTTCGTGGTCGTCTTGATGCCTGATGGCATCTATGGATGGCTCACTGGCGGTGGGTTGCGCAGTTTACTCGCTGCTTTCGGGATTGCTCAGAAATCCCGAACCTATCCCAAAATCGATGAGCAGACCGAAATCCTGCAGGAGGTTGTCAGCACATCTCCAACAGATTCTTCTGCTTAGGGCTACTTTTTTGCCATAGCACCTTGCTGACCAACCGATGTCCCTCCTTCTACCAATTCAGGTTCTCTCCACCTCCACAACGTTCTCGCAACGCTAAATTCCATGCCTGAAACGCTTCTTGAATTGAATGATGTCAGTGTCAGTTTTGATGGCTTTTATGCCCTGACCGATCTTTCTCTCAAGCTGGTCAAAGGAGAGGTCAAGTCGATCATTGGGCCCAATGGTGCTGGCAAGACGACGTTTCTTGATGTGATCACTGGCAAGGTCCGTCCGAGCAAAGGAACGGTGACCTACAGGGGAAAATCATTGGTTGGCATGTCGGAGCAGCAGATTTCCAGAAACGGCATTGGCAGAAAGTTTCAAACACCAAGGGTTTTTGACAATCTGACCGTACTTCGAAATCTTGAATTGGCTGTGTCACCGCGGAAGAATGCCTTCAGCCTGATGCTTGATCCCTTGCCAATGGCAGCCAAGGATGAGGTTCACCGGCTGATGAGTTACGTGGGCCTGGCTCCCTTTGCCAGCACCCAGGCCGGTTCGCTCTCCCATGGTCAGAAACAATGGCTTGCCATTGCCAGCCTTGTGGCCCAGGCTCCTGAGGTGCTTCTGCTGGATGAGCCAGTGGCTGGCCTCACCGATGAGGAGACGCTGCGCACGGCTGAACTGATCAAATCACTGGCCGGTGATCATACTGTTGTGGTGATTGAGCATGACATGGAGTTCATCAGAGATCTTGACTTTGATGTGACGGTCCTTCATCAAGGCCAACTTCTCACGGAAGGCCCCCTGGACGAAGTCAAGAAAGATCCCAGGGTGATCGAAGTTTATCTTGGTACAACTGAAGACTGATCTGGCTCCACCCCTACTGACCGTCAACTCACCAGTCATGACAACGTCCAACATTCTTAAGGTCAATGATCTCAATGTTTACTATGGCCAAAGCCATATTTTGCGAAATGTAGATCTTTCGATTCCAGAAGCCCAGATGGTTTGCTTGATCGGACGCAATGGCGTTGGTAAAACAACATTTCTCAAAACGATTATCGGGCTTCTGAAACAGCGTTCCGGTTCTATCCTCTATGGCGATCAAACGCTTACGGATCAACCGCCCTACCGCCGCGCCAGATCAGGGATTGGATATGTCTCCCAGGGACGGGATATCATTCCTCAGGTAACAGTCAAAGAAAATCTGTTGCTGGGTATGGAAGCATTGCCGGGGGGTTTAGGTAAAAATCGCCACATTGATCCGATTGTCTTTGACCTCTTCCCTATTCTGGAGAAATTTCTGGGCCGCAAAGGTGGTGACCTCAGTGGCGGCCAGCAACAGCAATTGGCCATTGCCAGAGCACTTCTTGGCAAGCCCAAACTTCTTTTGCTTGATGAGCCAACCGAAGGTATCCAGCCTTCAATTATCCAAGACATTGAAGTTGCCGTCCAACGCATTATGAAAGAAACGGGAATCAGCGTTTTACTTGTTGAGCAACACCTTCATTTTGTAAGGCAGTCAAACTACTACTACGCGATGCAGCGGGGTGGAATCGTGTCCTGTGGGCCTACGGAGAATCTCTCTGATGATGTGATTCAAGAGTTCCTCACGGTGTGAGCCCTGGCCACTTCAGCAACCTCGGTTGAGCATCCATGGACGGCTGGTGTTTTCGCGCAGTCTGGGTGATTTTGAAAGTTCCTGGCTCTGTTTGCGAACCAGCTTTGGCTCTTTTGTCTCGACCTTGAGCCTGAAAGATCCAGACAGTGTCATCGGTGGCGTAAAAAATCTGACCCCATCTTCACCACAGGATGGGCATTGTGTATTGGTTTGGCGCTCTTCGATGCTGCGCCAGACGTCATAATTCTCGCAACCACGTGTACAGCTGAACTCGTAGACGGGCATGGAAGTAAAGTTTTGAGGAATGTTAAATGAGCAATGCTCCCTTCAACGAATTGAAAGGAGCAGGGGCTGGCTGGGGTAGGCTTCAGAACTAGTGCGGCAATATATCCTGATCAAAAATTGATGTTGGCAAGGCCAGGGTGCAGCAGGCATTGGGAATGTCAACGATTCCGCTGATGCGACCCTCCACCGGTGCACAACTCAACAGTAGGTAGGCTTGTTCGCCCGTGTAGCCAAACTTCTTGAGATATTCAATGGCATTGAGGCATGCCCTGCGATAGGCAATGTGCACATCCATGTAATACTGTTTGCCGCTGAACTCGTCAACGGAAATCCCCTCAAATACCAGGTAGTCAGTGAAGTGGGGTTCCACTGGGCTGGTTTTGAACATGGGATTGACCATCCCATACTTTTCAACGCCGCCTTTGATGATCTCCACATGAAGATCAAGAAAGCCAGACATTTCAATGGCCCCACAAAAGGAGATCTCACCATCTCCTTGCGAGAAGTGGATGTCTCCCATCGAAAGCTTGGCGCCTTCAACATAGACAGGGAAGTAGATTTTGGTGCCGCGCGTGAGGTTTTTGATGTCACAGTTGCCGCCATGTTCCCGAGGTGGAACGGTACGAGCGGCTTCATTGGCCACACGCTCGAACTCTGAACCTGGCAGGGTTCCCAGAATGGCGCTGTTGGGATTGGGCAAGGCTGCCAGCACCGGCTCACTGCCGGATAGTCCAGCGCCATAGGTTCGACGGTCGGGGGCCGTGTTGACCAATTCGGTTTCGCGGCGGTTCCATTCCCGCAGCAGCTCATGCGAAGGGGCACAGCCAATCAGGCCTGGATGGGTGATCCCTGCAAAACGAACGCCAGGGATATGGCGTGAACGCGTGTAAATCCCTTCAAAATCCCAGATGGCCTTGGCTGCCTTGGGATAGTGATCGGTCAGAAAACCGCCACCATTTTCTTTGGCAAAGATCCCGGTAAAACCCCATTCATCGCCTTGCAAGGCGCCGACGTCAAGAATATCCACCACCAGGATGTCTCCAGGCTGGGCGCCATTCACCCAGATCGGACCACTGAGAACGTGAACCACTTCAAGGTTCACATCGGCAATGTCCTTGGGATCGTCATTGTCTTTGATCTGGCCATCCGTCCAGTCTTTGCACTCAATCCTGAATACTTCACCGGGATCCACTGAAACGACGGCAGGAATGTCGGGATGCCAGCGGTTATGACCGGGCATCTCCTGCTGATCCATCGATTTGGTCAGATCAACCTTGAAAAGTGTCTTGGGCATGGATGTTGGCAGCACTCGCTAACGATGCATCTAAGACGAAGGCACCATCTGGAGTGGTGTCATCGGCTACTGGATGCCTGCCTGTTTCGGCTTGGCCGTGCTGTCGTTGAAGTCACCTCGCCTGCAGAGATTGTCTTTCAGGCGCATAGTCCAGGCCTTGTCCGTGAGATCGCTTTTGCTTTCAACACGACCATCATAGTGATAGAGAATCTGCCATCGAGAGGCTGAGGAGAACTCGCCAATCTTCTCGATATCGGTTAATGGATGGCCATAGAGATTGTCGTACTTAGGCCACCCTGGCAGATCTTCCATGCTGCACACTGCGCTGACCTGATACAGCACTTCTGGCCCCTTCTCAGCCGCATCTTTGACAGTGACGGCTCCGTTGTACAGCCCGTTGGGAGTTCCCGCTTTGAATTGTTTGACCAACGACACCTGGGTGTCCTCGGTGTTGACTAGAACATCACCTGCCTTGGCATTCTGAATCGCCACTTCCTTCTGTTGACCACAACCAACTAGGCCGATCAAGGCAAGGCCGCAGATCAGGGAGTTGCGCCACGACTGTCTGTGGATGGCAACTCTCAGCATGATGTTGAAATGGTGAATGCCGGCACCCTATGGCAAAGGCCCTGGTGTGGAAAGCAGTGATCGCCACAGCGGCTCCACGTCCAGCCACTGCGGTCTGGCGAACCCGTTGAGATTCACGATCGCCCGGCAGCCGAGGCTGTTGATCAGCACCGCGGCTCCCTCAAGCCCCTGGCCTGTCGGCAGGTCCCGGTCCAGGACGGCGGGATTGATCCAGGCTTCCTCGGCCAGCCCCAGGCCCAGGGCCCGGCCCCGCATCACCCCGGGCAGGCAGCCGCTGGCCGCCTCCGGCGTCTGCCAGCGTCCGCCCTGGTGCACCAGCAGATTGGCGGTGCTGCTGCAACAGAGCCCACCGGCTGTGCTGAGCAGCAGAGCGTCGTCGGCGCCGGCAGCGCGTGCCTCGCGGCGTGCCTGAATTGAAGCGCCGTAGGCGAAGGTCTTGCAGCGGCTCTGCAGGCTGTTGGCGTTGCGCTGCTCACTGCCGCTGACGAGGACGCGGACCGGCTCGAAGCAGGGTGCTGCGGCGTTGAGTTGCAGCCAGAAACGATGGGGTGGCGCTGGCTCATCGGTGGCGGGCAGGTTGATGCCGCGGCCATGGCCTGGCCCCTGGCCGCGCCCCCAGTTGAGCCGCAGGGCGCCATCGCGGATGCCGCTGCGCCGGATCGCCTCTGCCAGTAACAGTTCCACCTCCTGGCGTTTGGGCGGTTGTTCCATTCCCAACAAGCCGGCGCTGCTGTGCCAGCGCTCCAGGTGCTCGCCCAGCAGATGGGGCTGGCCGTCTTCGACGCAGATGGTTTCGAACAGTCCATCGGCCAGTTGCAGGGCGCGATCGCCCAGGGGCAGGTTCAGGCTCTCGGGTGATCCCCACTCCCCCGCCCGGGGCTGGCCCGGAGCGGGGCTGCGAGGGGTCCGCTCGGCCGCTGCGATCCAGGCGATCGCCGTCATGCCAGGGCCTCGAGCAGGGGCCTGAGTTTCCAGCCCAGCTCTTCGGCTTCGGCCGCCGGGTCGGAGTCGGCGACGATGCCGCAGCCGGCGTGGGCCCGCAGGCACCGGTCTTGCAGCATCAGGCTGCGGATCAGGATGTTGCTGTCGAAGCTGCCATCGGCCCCCAGCCGGAACAGGGAGCCGCAGTAGGGGCCCCGGGCCACAGGTTCGAGTTCGCCGAGGCGTTGGCAGGCCCGCAGTTTCGGGGCGCCGCTGATCGAGCCCCCCGGCCAGCAGGCCCGAAGGAGATCGACCAGGCCTGCGCCGGAGCGGAGCTGGCCCTCCACCACCGAGGTGAGATGGTGCACCTGGCGGTAGCTCTCCAGCCCCACCAGTTGCGGCACCTGGATCGAGCCCGGCTCGCAGACCCTGCCCAGGTCATTGCGCAGCAGATCGACAACCATCACATTCTCGGCGCGGTCTTTGGGGCTGCTCACCAGGGCGGCGGCCGCAGCGGCGTCGGCATCGGCATCGGCATGGCGGGGGCGGGTGCCTTTGATCGGCCGGGTTTCCACCTGGCCGCTGGCGCTCACCTGCAGGAAGCGTTCCGGTGAAGCCGACAGCACCGCGTCCTTTCCGCAGATGAGTAGTCCGGCGAACGGCGCGGGACAGTGCTGGCGCAGGCGTTGATAAAGCGCCAGCGGATCAGGGCGTTGCTCCAGCTCGACCTCGCAGCAGGCCGAGAGATTGGCCTGGAAAAGATCGCCGGCGGCGATCCTTTCGCGCAGCTGCCTCACCTGGGCGGCGAAATCAACCTCGCCGGTGTGCCAGTGCCAGAGACCGGGATCGATCGGCTGACCAGGCGGGTCAGCCGGCACCTCTCCAGGGCTGACCCCGGCCACCAGCTCGGCCCAGATCCTGAGCCGGAGAGGCTCCTCGCCCTCCAGCCAGAGCCTCCGACCGCTCAGATCGAACTGCAGCAACGGGTCGTAGCGGCCGGCCACAAGGGTGGGCATGGCGGGGGACCGCCAATGATCGGCGGGCTCCACCCAGGCACCGGCCTCGTACGCCAGCCAGCCCAGCCAGGCGCCGCCTGCGCCCACCAGCTGGGCCAAGGCCTCGAAGGGATCCCTGGAACCGTTGCTGCCCGGTAGCCCGCGACAGACCACCAGCTCACGGGGATCAGCTCCCAGCACCGCGGTGGCGCCGAGCGGACTGCCATCGCCATCGAGCCAGGCGAGCCCATCGATCCCGAAGCGGGAGGCCAGGGCCTTGGCAACGGCCCAGGGTTCCCGCCAGGGAAGCTCTCGCCGCTGAACTGCCGCCATACTTCTCCTACGTGTTGCCAGATCTGGCCCGCCGCCAGGGGCTGGCCAGATCTGGGCGGCCGGCCTCGCTGAGGGCCGTGTCGCGGATGCGGCAACTATCGCAGCGGCCGCAGGGTTCAGCGCCGCCGCCATAGCAGCTCCAGGTGGCTTCAATCGGCACTCCAAGCCGGAGCGCCTCGCGAACGATCCGTGCTTTGTCCCACTCCAGCAGGGGGGCCCAGAGCCTGGTGCCGTGGCCCTCGCGGCCGCTCTTGCTGGCCAGATCGGCCAGCTGCTGAAAGGCGGCCAGGTAGTCGGGCCGGCAGTCGGGGTAACCGGAATAATCGATGGCGTTCACTCCGAGCACCAGCCGCTGGGCGCCGCGGGCTTCAGCCAGGCTCAGGCCCAGGGCGATGAACACCGTGTTGCGGCAGGGCACGTAGGTGGGTGGGATCGTGCCCTCCACCACGCCTCCCTCCGGCAAGGCGATGGCGGGATCGGTGAGGGCCGAGCCACCCCAGACCGCCAGATTCACTGCCACGGTGAGGTGCTCCTGCAGGCCCAGGGTCCGGGCCAGGCTGGCTGCGGCAACGAGTTCCTGGCGATGGCGCTGGCCGTAGTCGAACGAAAGGCCGATCACCCGATCGCCTGCTTCGATCGCCAGGGCTGCGGCCGTGGCCGAATCCAGGCCGCCGGAGAGCAGGGCAACAGTGGTTCGGGTTGTCACGGCTGCTGCTGTCACGGCGGCGGTGGTGCTGGTGGAGCGATTGGTCTTGGCGGTGCCGGGGGCGGATTGGCTGGTCGGGAGGGCTGCTGATCCGGTTCGCCACTTGGCTGGTTCGGTTGGTTCGGGGCCGGGGACGGCCGGGGCACCAGGGGGAGACCAGGGGCGTCCGGTTCCGTCAGGGCCGGTTCGGGTCTTGGTTCTGGCACTGGCTCCGGTGGCGGTGCCTCAACCTGCAACGTGAGCGAGATCGAGGCTGCGGCAACGCCGTCATTGCTGACCAGCAGCTGCACCTGGGAGCCTGCGACCCGTTCAACGGTGATCCTGCGCAGGGGACCTTTTGGTTCGAGCTGGGTGCCATCGCTGTCGTAGACGCTCATCTGCATCAGCGGGGACCCGTTCACCCCCAAGGAGAGTCGGTAGCCATCGGGCACCCGGATCGGGAAGACCCGCGCCCCGCCGGCCTGAATGCGGGCCGAGACATTTCGCGCCTGTTCGGGAGCGACCTCGATCGATTCGATTCTCAGGTTTTCCAGGGTTTGTTGAGCAGCGGCATACCAGAGCTGCCGCTGGGGTTCGGGCGGGATGTCCTTGCCGGCGCGGCCTGGCAGCAGGCTCTGGGCATTGCCTGACACCAGCTGCCGGAGCACCGTCGGACTCAGTCCCTGGCCGGCCAACCGTTGTTGCTGGGCTTCCCAGTCGCCGGCACTGAAGCCTCCGAGTCTGCTGCGCAGCGCCAGGGGCAACGTCTCCACCCGCACCAGCCAGTCTTCAGCCAGCTCATTCCAGACCCTGCGCAGGGGCGCATCCTCGAGACCATCGCCCGGGAGGCGCCCTCCCCGCTCGGGGAACTGGGCCAGCAGGCTGGAATCCACCAGCTTGAGGAACCAACCCCGGTTGACCTGCAGCGCCCTCAGGCGATTGAGCAGCTGCTGGCGTTGATCCACCTCGGCGGGCGGCAGGCTGGAGGGGAGCTGCTGCAGCGGTGCCTCGACCTGGGTGTTGCCGGGGGCCTTGGAGCGGCCCAGAAGCCACCAGCCCAGGCTGATGCCCACCACGGCGGAGAGCACCAAGGTCACCACCAAGGGCCAGAGGCGTCCTTCGACAGCCTCCTCCTTGGTCTGCTGGCGCGATCGCGCCAGCACGGGCGGCAGCGGCTCAGCCGCTGCTGGCTGGGTCTGGGGAAGCTGGATCTGTTGCGCCGGGCTGGCCGCCGCCGGTGGTGGCACCAGAACCACGGTGCGGTCGGCCCTGGGCACCGGCCCGGTGCTCTCGGGCATCGGCAGCTGTTGAAACGTTTCCAGGGCGTTGCCTGCCGAGCTGAACCGCCGGGCGGGATCGGCGCTGATCAGGCGTTCGATGGCGGATTGAAATGGGGGATCGAGTGTCAATCCACTCGGCCAGCGCCAAGAGAGGCTGGCTGGATCCAGCAGCCCTGCGGGCTCCTCGCCACTGAGCAACACCAGGGCCACCACCCCCAGGCTGTAGAGATCCATCCAGGCCGCTGCCGGCGCGCCGCGGCCCAGCTCCGGTGGGGCATACCCAGGCGTTGCGCCCGTAGCACCCTGGTTTCCAGGGCTGATTTCGCCAGGGTTGTCGTTGCCGAGGCCAGTCGTCAGACCAAAATCGAGCAGAACAGGCAAACCATCGCGGTCGCGGCGCAGCAGGTTGGCGGGGCAGAGATCGCCATGCACCAGCTCCTGGCCATGCAGCACCGCCAGCACCGGCAGCAGCTGGCGCAGCAACAGCATCACCTCCCCACTGCCGAAGACCAGCTGGCGTTCACGTCGCGCCTCGATCAGCTCCCGGTAGGTGCGCCCCCCCTGCCACTCGCGCACCAGCCAGAGATCACCGTCGCGGCTGATCACCTCTCCGAAGCGGGGCACCTGGGGGTGAAGCACTCCCCGCAACTGGGCCCAAAGCGCCTGCAGCCGGGGCTGGTCCTGATCGGGCCCCAGTTGACGCAGCACGATCGGCGCCTCAGCCGCCAGCTGGTCGCTGGCGCGCCAGAGCTTGCCCTGGGTTCCGTTGCCCAGTACCGCCTCCAGTCGGTAGCGCTCGGCGATCACCACTCCAGGTGCCGCGCTGGCCATGCTGTCCATCAGATTGCCGTGTCCATCAAGGCGCTCGCCGGGGCTGGCTGAGCCCCTTGGCGGCCAGCCAATCGTTGTCATAGAGGCGGGAGCGGTAGCGGTCGCCGCTGTCGCAGAGCACCGTCACGATCGTGTGGCCAGGCCCGAGCCGGCGGGCGGTCTCGACTGCTGCGGCCACGTTGATGCCAACGGATCCCCCCAGGAACAGCCCTTCGCGCCAGAGCAGGGCGTAGATCGTGTCAAGGGCGCTCTGATCGTCGATCCGAACCGCGTCATCCACCGGAGCGCCTTCCAGGTTGGCCGTGATGCGGCTGTTGCCGATCCCCTCGGTGATCGAGCTTCCCTCGGCCTTCAGCTCGCCAGCCGTCGCCCAGCCGTAGAGGGCGCTGCCATGGGGATCGGCAAGCACGCAGCGCACAGCGGGCGAACGCTCCTTGAGATACAGCGCCACCCCGGCATAGGTGCCGCCGGTACCGGTGGCCGACACCCAGGCATCCACCTGCCCGCCGGTCTGCTCCCAGATCTCCGGACCGGTGGTGCGGTAGTGGGCGCGCCGGTTGGCGAGATTGTCAAACTGGTTGGCCCAGATGGCTCCGGTGGTTTCGGCGGCGAGACGGCCGGAGAGCTTCACATAGTTGTTGGGGTCGCGGTAAGGGACCGCCGGCACGGTGCGCACATCGGCCCCGAGCGAGCGCAGCAGCTCGATCTTCTCGGCTGACTGGGTGTCGGGGATGACGATCAAGCTGCGGTAGCCGCGGGCATTGCAGAGGTGGGTGAGGCCGATGCCGGTGTTCCCGGCGGTCCCTTCCACGACCGTGCCCCCTGGCTGCAGCTGGCCACCTTCCTCCGCCTCCAGCAGGATTCCCAGGGCGGCCCGATCCTTGACGGAGCCGCCGGGATTCATGAATTCGGCTTTGCCGAGAATCTCGCAACCGGTGAGCGCACTGAGCTGGTGCAGGCGAATCAGCGGAGTGTTGCCCACCGCCCCCACGAAACCCTGGCAGATCGTGCCTGGCCGGTTCGTGCCCTGGTTCACCGTTGGCTGGCTGCTGCCCATCACGCCGGCCCTGCAGAAGTGAACGAACTTTGCCGATCGTAAGGTCGCCTGCTCCCCCGCCTGCTCCCCCTACGATCGGAACCAGCAACAGTTAGGCCATGGCCACCGCCGCCTCGACCGAGGCCTTGTTGGAACGCCTGAGGTCAACACGGCGGCGAAGCGAAGAGCTGGTGGGAGGGCTTGAACCCGAAGACCTCGGTCTGCAGGGGATGGCCGACGCCAGTCCGCCCAAGTGGCACCTCGGCCACACCACCTGGTTTTTCGAAACCTTCCTGCTGCGGCCCCATCTGCCCGGCTATACCCCGGCCGACAGCCGCTGGGGCTACCTGTTCAATTCCTATTACGACGCCATCGGCGCTCGCCATCCCCGTCCGGAACGGGGCCTGCTCAGCCGCCCGGTGATCGCTGAGGTGATCGCCTGGAGGCGGCAGGTGGATGCCGGCCTGACGGCCCTGCTGGAGCGGCTGGGTTGCACCCCTGGTCCTGAGGCCGAACCCTTGCTGGAACTGCTGGAACTGGGGCTGCAGCACGAGCAGCAGCACCAGGAGCTCCTGCTCATGGACCTGCTCGACGGATTCAGTCGCAATCCGCTTGAGCCGGCGGCCTGGGCTGGCGGGCAGGGCCCCGAAGCCGGTTATGGCCCCAGCCAGATGGCTGGCCCCCTGCGCTGGCTGGATGGTCCCGCCGGACTGGTGGAGATCGGCCATCCAGCCAACGGCGGCGGCTTTCACTTCGACAACGAGGCTCCCCGTCACCGCGTCTGGCTGGAGCCCTATGCCATCGCCAACCGACTGGTGCGCAACGGCGACTACGCCGCCTTCATGGCCGATGGCGGCTACCAGCGCCCGGAACTGTGGCTGAGCGAAGGCTGGGCGGCCGCGCTGGCTGAGGGCTGGCAGGCCCCCCGCTACTGGCGTGGCAGCGGTCCTGCCTCCGGCTGGGAGTGGGAATTCAGCCTCGCCGGCCGGCGCCCCCTGCATCCCGAGGCTCCCGTTCGCCATCTCAGCTGGTTCGAAGCCGACGCCTATGCCCGCTGGGCCGGCGCCCGGCTGCCCAGCGAGGCCGAGTGGGAGGCCGTTGTCGGCGCCGAAGCGCTCCAGGCAGGGGCCGACGGCTGTGGCGAGCGCATCGCAGAAGTGGATGGGCTGCTCTGGCAGTGGACGGCCAGCCCCTACCGCCCTTACCCGGGTTTCCAGCCAGCTGCCGGTGCCGTGGGCGAATACAACGGCAAGTTCATGAGCTCTCAGATGGTGCTGCGCGGCGGCAGTTTCCTGACGCCGGGGCAGCATGCACGCTCCACCTACCGCAACTTCTTTCCGCCAGGCAGCCGCTGGATGGCCAGCGGTCTTCGCCTGGCCAGGGACGCCTCATGAACACCCAGTACCTGGAGCGACAGTCTTTCCTGGACCGACAGGCGGTCGCCCTGATCGATCTCCACCCGGTTCCCGCCGATCTGGAGCGGCTGGCGGTGGAGGGCCTCAGCCGCGTGACCAAGCAGCTGCCAGCCTGGTTCCTCTACGACGCCGAGGGCTCCAGGTTGTTCGATGCGATCTGCCGGCAACCCGAGTACCGCCTCACCGCCACCGAAACCGCCCTGCTCGAGCAGGAAGCGGTGGCGATGGCGGCGGCGATCGGCCCCGGCCTTCCTGTTGAGTTCGGAGCCGGCAGTGCCCGCAAGGTGTCGCCCCTGCTGGAGGCCCTTGCCCCTGCGGCCTATGTGGCGCTGGATATCAGCTCCAGCCACCTGGCGGCGGCCTGCGGCGCTCTCCAGGCCCGCCATCCGGCCACCGCGGTGCTCGGCATCTGCTGTGATTACAGCCAGTTGCAGCACCTGCCGGCCCATCCCCTGCTCGAAGGCCAGCGCCGGATCGGCTTCTATCCCGGCAGCTCCCTGGGCAACTTCGAGCCTCCCCAGGCCAAGGCGCTGCTGGCCCAGTTCGCGCGGCTGCTCGGCCCCGATGGCTGCCTGCTGATCGGCATCGATCAGCCCCGGGCGGTGGCCAGCCTTGAGGCGGCCTACAACGACCGAGCCGGCTATTCCGCGGCCTTTGCCAGCAACCTGTTGGTGCGGCTCAACCGCGACCTCGGCGGCAGCTTCGACCCCGAGGCCTTCACCTATCGGGCCCGCTGGCAGCCTGATCAGAGCCGCATCGAGATGGCTCTAGTCAGCCAGCGGCAACAGGTGGTGCGGCTCGCCTCACAGGACTGGACCTTTGCTCCCGCTGAAGCCCTGATCACCGAGTACAGCTACAAGTACACGCCGGAGGCCTTCGCGGCCCTTGCCGGCTCGGCAGGCTGGCGGCTGCGCCAGCGCTGGAGTGATCCGGCCGGTACGTTCTCTCTGCATCTTCTGGAGCCCCAGCCATGAGCCGCGATGACCAACGCCAGGCGATGCGCCAAGTGCGGGAGGGGTTGATCGACCAGCTCGAAGCGCTCTACCGCCAGGCCTTCGACAGCATCGGCGCCCAGGATCTGGGCGAAGGGGCCATTGCCCGGCTCACGCAGCTGTTGTTGCGCTCGCGCGAAGCGGCGATCACGCCGCTGCAGGACGAGATCGAGGCTCCGCTGATCACGCGGGCCCCGGAATGAACCACTCCTGATGGGTTGTCTTCGATGAGCAGCAGCTGGTTCGATCAGCTGGAGGCCCAGCTGGATCGTCAGCTGGAGGCCTTTCTGGGATCTCACCCGGAGCAGCAGGTGCTGCTTGAGCTGGAGGAGCGCCAGGAGCGGCAGCGGCGCCTGAACCGCCAGCGGCTGCAGATTCAGGGTCAGGCCGAGAGAGCGCGACAGTCGCTGCTGGACCTGGCGGCCGAGATCACCCAGTGGCAACAGCGGGTCGAGCGGGCCCGCAAGGCAGGTGCCGAGGCGCTGGCCGATCAGGCGGATGCCCACGTGCGCCAGCTGATGGGACAGGGCCGTGACCGTTGGCAGGTCCTCAACGACCTGGGCCTCACGTTCCGCCAGGTGGAGGAGCAGCTGGCGGAGCTTGAGGCGTCTGGCGGTCCGGCCACCCCGTCGGGCGGCCGCCCCAAGGCCTCGGGTGATCGCTCCGAGCCACCTGACCTGGAGCAGGCCTGGGCCAGCTTCGAGAAGGAGCAGGCCCTGGAGGATCTGCGCCGCCAGCGCCGCTCCCCGGGGGCCTGAGCAAGCAACGGCGATGGGATTCCTGCTCTCCAAGTTGCTGCCGCTGCTCGCCTATCCCCTCGGTCTCAGCCTGGTGCTGCTGCTGAGCGCCCACTGGGGCCGCCGCCGCCGCTGGTCCGGTTGGCTGGGCAGCAGTGGTCTCGCCCTGCTCTGGATCAGTGCCATGCCGCTGACCGCACGGCAGCTGGTCTGGGGGCTGGAGGAACCCAGCGCCGCCCTTACCCCGGTGGTGTTGCCCCGCGCCGATGCCGTCGTGGTGCTGGGCGGCGGCCTGCAGGCCCGGCTGCCGCCCCGCGCTGCCGTGGAGGTGACAGCTGCCGGCGACCGGCTACTCACCGGTGTGCGGCTGATGCGGGCCGAGAGGGCCCCCCTGCTGTTGCTCAGTGGCGGCAAAGTCAGCTTCCGCCGCAACGACCCCGCGCCGGCTGAAGCGGTCACAGCCCGCACTCTGGCCCTGGAGCTGGATGTTCCTGCAGCTCGCATCGCCATCAGCGACACGGCGCGCACGACCGCCGAGGAGGCCGCCGCGGTGGATCGAATCGCCAGGGAACGGGGCTGGAGCTCGGTGCTGCTGGTCACCAGCGCGCTGCACATGCCCCGCGCCCTGGCCAGTTTTCAGCGCCGTACCGGCCTCACGGTGATCCCGGTGAGCTGCGATTACATCCTGCCGAGCCGTAACCAGTTCGGCACAGCAACGCCTGGATCGCTGCTGATGTCCCTGCTGCCCGATGCCAACGCGCTTCAGCTCACCTCATTGGTGGTCAAAGAACGGATCGGCCTGCTGGCCTATCGCTGGCGGGGATGGAGTTGAGCTGACTGATCAGCTGAACGGGCTTGGGTCCATTACTTCTTGGGGGCCGGTGGCACCAGGCTCACCCCTTCCGGCGGCGGGGTGGGATCGGGATCGGCGATCAGCATGTGCTGCAACACGATCTCGGGGCGCTCGCTGTCGCGCCAGCGAATGCGGTAGGCCGGCATCTTGGTGCCTCGGCTGGTGGTCTGCTCCACCGGCTCCATCACCCAACCCCGCCGGGACCGGCCCTGGGGATTCCGCTTGACCACCGCATCGGCGTGTTTGAAGCGAAACCCGACGCGCTCACCACTCATGGGCTGGGATGGATGCCAACGTCTCCCAATTATCCACTGTGGCCGTCTGCGCCTCCAACCGGAGCCGCCTCAGCAACCGCACCGGCCTCCGGCCTCATCAGCGGAAAGGCGATCACATCACGGATGCTGGGGCTGTCGGTGAGCAACATGGCCAGCCGGTCGATGCCGATACCCAGACCGCCGGTGGGAGGCAGGCCCACCTCAAGTGCTGCGAGGAAGTCTTCGTCAACGCCCTGGGCTTCCAGGTCGCCGGCGAGCCGGCGCTCCTGCTGGGCCTCCAGCCGCCGGCGCTGGTCGAGGGGATCAATCAGCTCGCTGAAGGCGTTGGCCGTTTCGCGCCCGACGATGAACAGCTCAAAGCGCTCCACCAACCCCGGCTTGCTGCGGTGGGCCCGGGCCAGTGGCGAGATCTCCACCGGATAATCCAGCACGAAGGTGGGCTGAATCAGGGTCGCTTCCACCGTCTGCTCAAAGGCCTCATTGAGCAGCCGACCGACACTGTCGGCCGCCGCCGGCACCTCCAGGCCCGCGGCGGTCATCGCGGCCGCCGCCGTCTGCCGCTGCCCGAAGCTGTTGAAATCGAGGCCGGTGGCCTGCTCCACCAGCTCATGCATGGTGGCCCGGCGCCAGGGGGGCGTCAGGTCGATCGCGGTGCCCTGGTACACAATCTGAGTGCTGCCGCAAACCTGCTGAGCGGCTTCGGCGATCAACGCTTCGGTGAGCGCCATCATGTCGGTGTAGTCGGCGTAGGCCTGATACACCTCCACCGAGGTGAACTCGGGGTTGTGGCGGGTGCTGATGCCCTCGTTGCGGAAGACCCGGCCGAGTTCGTAGACCCGCTCAAAGCCGCCGACCACCAGTCGCTTGAGGTGGAGCTCGGTGGCGATCCGCAGGAACAGCGGCAGATCGAGGGTGTTGTGGTGGGTGGTGAACGGCCGGGCGTCGGCGCCGCCGGCTTCGGCGTTGAGCACAGGGGTTTCGATCTCCAGAAACCGGCGCTCATCGAGCCAGCGGCGGATGCAGCTGACGAGTTTGGCGCGGCGGCGGAAGGTGTCGCGGGTCTGGGGAGAGACGATCAGATCGAGATGGCGCTGCCGGTAGCGCTTCTCGACATCGGCCAGGCCATGCCATTTGTCGGGCAGGGGCTGGAGGGCCTTGCAGAGCATCTCCCAGCGCTTCACCTTCACCGACAGTTCGCCCTTGTCGGTGCGACGCAGGCTGCCATGCACCCCGATCAGGTCACCGGCATCCACCAGGGAGGTGAGCTGGGCGAAGCTGTCGGGCTGGTCCGGCAGCGCGGCGGCGAGGGTGGCCTTTTCGATGAACAGCTGGATGGGGCCGCTCTCATCCACCAGGGTGAAAAAGGCGAGCTTGCCCATCACCCGCCGGGTCATCACCCGCCCGGCCACCGCCACGGCGAAGTCGCGGTCCTGGCCATTGGCCAGATCGCCATGGGCCTGCTGCAGCTCGGCGTTGCGGTGCGTTGGATCGAAGCGCAGGGCGTAAGGCCCCTGGCCGATGGCCGCCAAGGCCTGGCCCTTGTCCAGGCGGGCCTGCTCCAGGCGGTTCGGACGCGGCTCAGGCAAGGGAAGAACGATCGGTTGCAGCGCCCCATCCTGCAGGAACGGGCAAGAAGGTGGACGGGGCCGGTTCAAGGCAGGGCCCGCCGGATCTAGGTGGTGGCGCTGGCAACCGGTTCGCCCATCCGTTGGGAGGAATAGCCGGTGCCGCGCACGGTGAGGATCAGCTCGGGGTTGCGCGGGTCCGGTTCGAGCTTGCCCCGCAAGCGGGCCACATAGACATCAACAACGCGCAGGTCGGCGGCGCGACGCGGCGGGTAGCCCCAGAGCTGCTCGAGGATCTCAGCGCGGGGTACCACCCGGCCGGGCTCGCGGAACAGCATTTCCAGCAGGCTGAATTCGGTGTAGGTGAGCCCGATGCGCTCGCCGGCCCGGGTCACCTGGCGGCGGTTGGTGTCCACCATCAGGTCACCGACCCGCAGGATGCCCTGGCCAACCGGAACGTCCCGGGGCTCGACCGTGGCCGACCCCCGTCCGACCCGGCGCAGGATCGTTGAAATCCGCGCTTCGAGCTCCTTGGGGCTGAAGGGTTTGGGGAGGTAGTCGTCGGCTCCGAGATCGAGACCAGACACCCGTTCGGTGATCGCATCAAGCGCCGAGAGAAAAATGATCGGCACGCAGGATTCAGCCCGCAGGCGCCGGCAGACGGCGAAGCCATCAAGCTTCGGCAACATCACATCGAGAACGACCAGATCGGGCTGCTCCCTGTGGAACAGGGTCAGGGCCTCTTCGCCATCGACGGCGCAGAGCACGCGATAGCCGGCGAGTTCCAGGCGCATCTGCAGCACCCGTCGCACCGTGGCCTCATCGTCGACCACCAGCACGGTGGCGAGCGGTGGACCGACTGGTTCCCTGGAGGCTTCACCCTGAGCAGGCCTGGGTTGTGCTTCCAGGGACATAGCACCCGAGGCATTAAGAAACGCAACCCTACAACTGAGGAAGTCGCAGCTGAGAGCAGACCGCCACTGGTGAGTGACCCGATCAGGGCCAGCGGCCCACCACATAACTGTTCCACTCCCGTTCGGCGGCAGCCAGCGCTTCATCGCTGCTCGACTGGCCCAGCATCGCCCGTTGCAACTGTCGGTAGAGGATGGCTTGCAGCCGTTTCACCCCCGGACTGGCGGGCACCAGCACCTCGGCCATCGCGAGCGTCTCAAGGGACTGCAGCCGGGCTCGACGCACCAGCTCCTCCTGCGCATCACCCAGGGCTGGCTGACGCAGGCCCTGTTCAATCGCAGCGAGGGCGCCGCTGGCGGAGGGCAGCACCCTGGCTTCCTCGGCGAAACGGGCCTGGTTGGCGGCATTGGTGAGGAAGAGGGCAAAACTCAGCGCTTCCTCCGGCAACGCACTCTGGCGTGGGACCGCCAGGTTCATCATCGCCACATTCGCTCTGTCCTTTGGCCCGGTCAGCGGTGGGTGCGGTTGGGTCTCCGCGGCGATCTGGGGTGCATTGGTCTGGATGCTGCGCAGGAACTCGGCGCCGCTGGCCAGGGTGGCCAGCTCTCCGCTCTGGTAAAGCTCGACGGCGCGGCGGTAGCCCTGGCTGACCACCTCCCGGGGCAGCAGGCCGCGGCGGTAGAGATCGGTCCAGAAGGTGAAGGCGCGGCGGCCGGCAGGGCTGTTGAAGGCGGCGCGGCGACGCTGGTCCTGCAGGGTCACCCCCATCTGAACCAGCGACTCCAGCAACTCGGCGGAATCGTCGGGCACCGCGGTGACGAACAGGGCGTAGCGCCCGGTGCGGCGTTTGACCGCTTCAGCGAAGGCGGGAACCTCCTGCCAGCGCCGGGGCGGAGCGCCATAACCGGCGCGCCGCAGCAGGTCATTGTTGGCCAGGGTGATGCGGGCGGTGAGGTACCAGGGGATACCGATCTGCTCGCCTTCGATGCGGCCGGCCTGCCAGATCCTTGGCAGAAAGGTGTCGCTGGCGCCAGGCGGCAAGAGTGGATCAAGCGCCAGCAGACCCCCTTTGCTGGCCAGGTTGGCGGCGAACAGGGGGTTGAGGTTGACCACATCCGGTGCCGTTCGCGCAAACACCGCCGCCAGCAGCTTGCGCTCCACCGATCCCCAGGGCAGGTCGGTCCAGCGCACCTTGATGCCGGGATGGAGCGCTTCCCAGGCGGCGATCACCGAGGTGATGTAGGTGTCGAACTTCGGTGAGAGTTCGAGGCTCCAGAACTCCAGCTCCCTTCCCGGGCGGCGGCGCGGCGCGCAGCCAGCCGCCAGCAGCAAGGCCGACCCCAGCACGGCGCGCCGGCTCCAGCGAATCCCGCCGCTCATCGTTTCCGTCCGCTCACAATCGGCACCTGGCCTGCCTGGCATCGGATCAGGTTCATCAGATCAGCTTCATCAGATCAGCTCTTCGAGATCGCGCCCTGCCGTCGCCAGAGCAGCAGCAACAGTGAACAGATCATCGGTGCCAGCAGCGCGGTGACCAGGGTCTGGGCCAGCAGGGTGTGCAGGCCAGCCTGCCGGAGGAGCGGTTCCGGCAGGCTGATGCCATGGCGCTGCAGCAGCAGGCTCAGGCCAAGGAAGAGGGTGCCGAGCAGGGCCAGCAGCCCCAGGCTCAAGCTGCGCTCGATCGGCGGCCCCTTGCGGGCCAGCCGCCCCCACCACCAACCCAGCAGGGCCAGGGCGGGGATCTGGGTTTCCGGGCCCACCTGCAGGGAATCAACGAGCAGCCCCAGCCCCACCCCGGCCAGGGCGCCGGAGAGTGGGCCATCGGCCAGGGACCAGGGCAACAGCCAGAGCACGGCCCAGCTGGGCGACACCCCAGCCACTTTCAGAAAGGACGGGGAGGCCAGGGTGAGCAGGGGCACAGTGCCAGCGCTGGCCACGGCCCACCGAAGGCGATGCAGGACCCCCATCGCTCAGGGTGCCTGCCTGGCGGCGGGTGACGTCACCAGCACCTGCACCCAGTCGATCGCACCCACCGGTGCGCTCAGTTGCACCACCGCCGTGGGGGCCGGCACCGCCTTGTCATCCACCGACTGGAGGACCCCCACGCTCAGCCCCGGCGGCACCAGGGTGCTGGCCGGAGAGGTGACCACCAGATCCCCAGGTCGCACCTGGGGGTCTTTTTCCAGGAAGACGAGCTGCGGCCGGCTGGTCCCCAGGCCGGTGAGCAATCCATGGCGCTGGGTGCGTCCCACCCAGACCCCCACCCGGCTGGTGCGATCAGTGAGCAGGGTCACCCGGGCCGTGGTTGGGGTGACGCTGGCCACCCGGCCGATCAATCCGCCCGGACCGACAACGGCGTCGCCGGGGCCGATTCCCTGGGCCTGGCCGGAGCCGAGCACCAGCTGCTGCCACCAGCCCTCAGGTTCCCGCGAGATCACAGCGGCGGTGAGTTTGTCGGGATTGGCCCGTTGCAGGTCAAGCAGCCTGCGCAGCCGGCGGTTGTCCTGCTCCAGATGGGCCTGGCGGGTCAGTTGCTCCAGCCCCGTGGCCGACTGCAGCCACTCGCGCTGGGCGCTGCCTGGCCAGAAGGGGCGGCTCAACAGGGCATAGGCATCGCTGAGCACGGCCCCCTTGCTCAGCCGCACCGCAACCAAGGCCAGCACCAGCAGCCCCCAGGGCCAGGAGCGGAGCAGCTGCCGCAGGGGCTCGAGGCGTGGCAGACGCCCGATGGGCATGGCGATCAGCTGGAGAGCCGGCTGAAGCTAGGGGTGTCGAGCACCCGCTCCAGTCGCTTGTAATCCTCAAGCACCTGGCCGCAGCCATTGACGACGCAGAGCAGGGGCTCCTGGGCCACGTGGGTGAGGATGCCGGTCTCGTGGCTGATCAGATCACCGATGCCGCGCACCAGCGCGCCACCTCCGGCGAGCATGATGCCGCGATCGACGATGTCGGCGGCGAGCTCGGGCGGCGTGCGCTCCAGGGTGCGCTTCACCGCCTCCACGATCACATTGAGTGGCTCGGCCATGGCCTCGCGAATGTCGCCGGCGCGGATATTGATCGTGCGGGGCAGGCCCGAGAGCAGATGCAGGCCGCGCACATCCATCGAGCCGTTGTCATGGGCGTCGTCGGGGAAGGCCGAGCCGATCCGAATCTTGATCTCCTCGGCGGTGCGTTCGCCGACCACCAGGTTGTGTACTTTCTTGAGATAGACGCCGATGGCGTCACTGATTTCATCGCCTGCCACCCGCACCGACTCGCTGACCACCGTGCCGCCGAGGCTCAACACGGCCACCTCGGTGGTGCCGCCGCCGATGTCCACGATCAAGGTGCCGACCGGTTCGGTCACGGGAAGGCCAGCGCCGATCGCGGCTGCCACCGGTTCGTCGATCAGGTGCACCTCCCTGGCTCCGGCTAAGCCGGCCTCGCGCACGGCCCGCCGTTCCACCCCGGTGACGCCGCTGGGGATGCCGATCACCAGCCGGGGCGCCACGATGCCGCGACCCTCGTTGCCCTTGCGGATGAAGGTCTTGATCATCATCTCGGCGGCGTCGAAGTCGGCGATGACGCCATCGCGCAGCGGCCGCACCGCCCGGATGTTGCCAGGGGTGCGGCCGAGCATCAACTTGGCCTCATCGCCCACCGCCAGGGGGATGCCGCGCTCCAGATCCAGGGCCACAACCGAGGGCTCCTGCAGCACGATCCCCTTGCCGGACACATACATCAATGTGTTCGCCGTTCCCAGATCGATGCCGATGTCACGGGAGAGGTGGAACCGTCTGAAAAACACGGATGTGCCGCACTGCGGCGCGAATCATAGGAGTGAAGGATGGAGCGGTTTGCCCAGGTCAGCGCCGGCTGTTCAGGCCCGCCGTGCCATGGCGATGGAGCCCGAACCCCCGCCAGAAACCCCTGGCTGATACATCCGGGTCAAGGGGTGGAACCTGAGGAGTGAAGCGCCTTGAACCAATGGCGCATCATTGATCCAACCAACCTCTATCCCCCCGTCCAAGGAGAACCCCATGGGTGTCAATTCCATAACCCTCGTCGGCCGTGCCGGCCGCGACCCTGAAGTGCGCTACTTCGAATCCGGCACGGTGGTGGCCAACCTCACGCTGGCCGTGAACCGCCGCAGCCGTGACGACGAACCCGACTGGTTCAACCTCGAGATCTGGGGCAAACAGGCCCAGGTGGCCGCTGACTATGTCCGCAAGGGTTCCCTGCTGGGGATCATCGGCAGCTTCAAGCTCGACCGCTGGACCGACCGCACCAGTGGCGAGGAACGCTCCAAGCCGGTGGTGCGGGTGGACCGGCTCGAGCTGCTCGGCTCCAAACGCGATGCCGAGCAGGGCGGCTACGGCGATGGCGGTCCCAGTGGAGGATCCAGCTACCAGGGTGAGCCGAGCGACCAGGAAGTTCCGTTCTGAAGCAACGGGTCAGCAGCAGGGAGAAGCAGCAGCGCGTCAGTGGTTGTGAGTGTTCTGGCGTTGGCGCCAGACCCGCAGCCCGAGCCAGAACCCCAGGGCCAGCGCGGCGATCACCAGCGCCAC
>JABMPN010000113.1 GCA_013203655.1 Cyanobacteria bacterium bin.51 | reverse complement strand
GTAGGCGCCGTTGCCGTAGGCGGTGATGCCATTGCCGGTGAGCACCTTGCCCACCATGCGTTTCCCAGGATCCGCCGGGCCACGTCATGCGCTGGGGCCGGGCTGCGGCGGCCGAGCAGTTCCATCAGCATCAGTGGCTGGTAGATGTGGCTCATGCGCATGCGCTCGGCGATGTACTCGCGCAGGCGCTCGTAGATAGCGGAGGGGGGCGGGGGCATGGGGGCTCACGTGCTGGAGCGCTGCCGCCAGAGTTTTGGGTCGCGGCCGCAATGCAGAACCGCCAGCACAACGATGAAGCGCCGGATCAGTGCACGGCGGGTGTTTCGATAGCCCTCGGCATAGGCCTCTGGGTTGCTTCGGATGCGGTGGAAGGCCTGACGCACCTCTTGCAAAAACCTCCGCCCCAGGCCCGGCTCCTGGGCTTCGTACCAACGGGCTGCAGCTTCGAGATCGAGCCGGGCTTCGGGACGGAGCCTCAGCACCATGATCAGAGTGACTGCTCCAGAGCGTCCAGCACGGCGTCGGCATCCAGGCCGGGATCCCCGCTTGCCAGGAACTGCTCCAACCGCTGATCGATCACCTGGCGATCAGTTTCTGTGAGTTCCGGTCCGATCTGCTCGGCGGCGATCGAGTCCCACAAGGTCTGGACCAATTCCAGACGTTGCGCCAGGGGCAGGGTCAGCAGGTCATTCACCACGCGCCGTGCCGGCAGGGCCGGAGAGACCACTTCATCACACGGTAGCGGGGCCTTCACATGCGCCGCCGTCGCAGCTCCAGCGCCTTGCCAGCAGCACCCGGTCGCCGCCGATCAGGCTGTCGTGGCCATCGCCATAGGCGGTGATGCCGTTGAAGGTGAACCCGGCCCACCATGGGCTTCCCAGGATCCGCCGGGCCACGTCCTGCGCTGGGGCGGGGGCATGGGGGGATCCTGGCGGGGGTGAGACGGGGGTGGCACTTGCAAGAGGAGGAACACAGGCAATCCAGGCCGCCATGTCAGCGCGTGACCGCCTTCGCCCGGCACCACTGCCTGGCGTGCCTACGTCCGGCGGGGGTAAGGTAACGGCGTGATCAGGTCGTTTCGTTGCCGCGACACCCAGGCCCTCTTTGAAGGGAAGCCAGGGCGCCGCTTCGGAGGCTTCGCTCGTGTGGCGTTCCGCAAGCTCGCCATCCTCGACGCCGCCGGATGCCTCAACGATCTGAAGATCCCGCCGGGCAATCGCCTGGAGCCGCTCAGGGGGAACCGCCATGGCCAGCACAGGGCCTGTCTCTGAAAACAGTGCATCAACGACCAGTTCCGGCTCTGCTTTGTCTGGACGGAAGCAGGGCCAGAGGAGGTCGAGATCGTTGACTACCACTGACGTGATGCTCGTGCCACCTGGCGAGGTGCTGCTGGAGGAGTTTCTGAGGCCCATGGGGATCAGCCAGTACCGGTTGGCGCTGGCGATCGGTGTGCCGGAGAGCCGCATCAACGCGATCGTGAAGGGCAAACGGGCCATCACTGCCGACACCGATCTGCGCCTGTGCCGTTTCTTCGGCCTGAGCGAGGGCTTCTGGCTGAGGATGCAAGGGAGCCACGATCTGAAGCTGGCGAAGCAGGCCCTGGAAAGCGTGCTGCCGACGATCGAGCCAATCCAGTCAATGGCGTGAGGAGGGCTTGCGGTTCAGTGCCAGCAGCTGGTCGAGCTCGGCGTCGCTCAGCTCCTCACCGCCCACCAGGGCGACGGTGCCCTACTCGCAGCGGGTGATGCCGTTGAAGGTGAAACCGGCCCACCATGCGCTTGCCAGGATCCGGCGGGCTACGTCCTGCGTGTGGCGGCCGAGCAGCTCCATCAGCATCAGCGGTTGGTCGATGGGGCTCATGCGCATGCGCTCGTAGGTGGCGGAGGGGGGCGGGGGCATGCGGGCATCCTGGCTGGGTGTGACGGGGGTGGCACTTCTAGGGAGAAGCCTTGCTGCCGTTGTCTTGATCCCTCCCATCCCCTTGACCGCCATGGAGAGTGCCTACGCTGGGTTTTCAGCCGTTCCTGGTGGCGATGGCACCCATGTCTGACCTTCTTCAGCTGCCCCAGAACGAACGGCTTGCTCTGGCGATCGCCCTCTGGGACAGCCTCGATGACGAGGCCCGAGATGGGGCGCTGCCGATCGATTCTGCCCTCTGCGCTCAGCTGGATCGGCGCTGGACGGCCCATCTCGCCAACCCTGGCGCAGCAGTGCCCTGGGATGAAGTGCGCAGCCAACTCGGCCGCGATTGAACGCATTCGCGTCACTCCTCAATCGTTTCCCTTGATCCACGGTCAGATCCGCAGGGTGGTGCTGAGTCGATTTCCCTATGCCGTTTATTTCCGCGAGCAGGGCACTGAAATCCTCGTGATCGCTCTGCGCGGTCGCCAGGATCCCCGGCGCTGGAAACAGCGCACCTGAATGGGCATCGGCGATGCAGAGCGCCTACAGGTTGCTGAGGTCGCCTGTGCCGCCCTGGTTCCTGGGCACGATGTGGTCCACCTCCAGGGCCCTTTGGTGCGGAGTTTGCTGAGCAACAGCCCGCGCCGCAGCACTCGCAGCGGCCCCGTGCCCATCGGTGAACCCGGTCTTTCACTTAGCCGCCGATCAGGCTGTCGTGGCCATCGCCAGTGGCGGTGATGCCGTTGAAGCTGAAACCGGCCCACCATGCGCTTGCCAGGATCCGCCGGGCGATGGTCTGCCGCAGGCGAAGGAAGGCAGCAGAGGGGCTGGAGGCCATGGAGTGATGCTGGCGGCTGCAGCCAACCTGGTTCCGGGTGTGGCTTTGGCGCCCCAGTCCCCGACCCGTGCTCTCGACCGTCGCGTGGACAAGGGCCCGTTGTTACGAGGGTGGACGGCAGGCAGAAAGGAGAGAACCGGGATCCAGCAGCCTGACCCGAAGGCCAGGACTTTCTGACTCGGAAAGGACCCTGAGAGCCGAAAAGGTATAGAATAAGCACCCTATGGAGTTCGCGTTCGATCCGGTTAAGAGTGACTCCAACCTTGCCAAGCACGGCATCGACTTCCTTGCTGCTCAGCAGCTCTGGAACGATTCGGAGCTCCTGGAGCTTCCGGCCCGCACCACCGGGGAGCCAAGATTTCTAG
>JABMPN010000011.1 GCA_013203655.1 Cyanobacteria bacterium bin.51 | reverse complement strand
GGGTTGCGGAGGCTTATGGGTAATCAAGAACCTTGATGATCGACTGACGGGTGACACCGAGACGACTGGCCTCACGATCGAGCTGGTCGATCATCCACACGGGGAAATCAACATTGACGCGTTTCTGCTCCAGCCGAGTGCGGCGGGCACCGCCGAGGTCGAGGGCCTCGAGCACGGACTCGCCGTCATCGAAACGTTGATCGAAATCAGAACTGTTCATAGAGCTCCACCTCTTCTGCTCTGGACCGCCGAACGGAAATCAATCGGATGCACCGGTCGCGATAGGTGATCACGGCCGACCAGTGCTTGAGGCCAATCCTGCCGATCACCAGGAATCTTGGCTCCCCGGTGGTGCGGGCCGGAAGCTCCAGGAGCTCCGAATCGTTCCAGAGCTGCTGGGCAGCAAGGAAGTCGATGCCGTGCTTGGCAAGGTTCGAGTCACTCTTGGCCGGATCGAACGCGAACTCCATACGATGCTGATTCTATACCTTTTCGGCTCTCTGGGGCATCTCCGAATCCGAAAGCCCTCGCCCTCGGGTCAGGCTGCTGGATCCCGGTTCTCTGCCTTCTGCCTGCCGTCCATCCTCACAACGACGGGCCCTGCCCCACACGGCGTTTGAGAGCTCGAGTCGGGGACTAGGGCGAGCCCCCACACCCGGCGCCGGGTTGGCTGCAGCCGCCACGCGCCCACGCCAGAAGGGATCCCAGCAGGGGCGCCTGCCTGACGGGCCGCCCAAAGCCAAACCTGGCCCGGTCGCCCGGCAGCCGCCAGCATCACTCCATGGCCAACAGCCCCTCTGCCGCCTTCCTTCGCCTGCGGCAGACCATCGCCAAGTGCATGCGCATGAACCACATCGATCAGCCCCTGATGCTGATGGAACTGCTCGGTCGCCGCAGCCCGGCCCCGGAGCAGGACGTGGCCAAGCGAATCCTGGGAAGCGCATGGTGGGCCGGGTTCACCTTCAACGGCATCACCGCCGATGGCGATGGCCACGACGCGACGAGCTGCTTGAGCTCTGCCGGGAACGTCTCGACGCATTCCGAGGCCATTGGCATGCTGCATGCCCTGTTCTTCGGCCTCATGGAGAAGGCCGAGTCGCCCCAAGGCGAGCGCGAATCCAGATCGGATCGCGTCGACAATCGAGGATGGCGTAGATGTCGATGCTCGTCGCCTCCATCACGTAGTAAAGCGCAAAGGGAAACCGCCTGATCAACATGCGATGAAACCCATCGACCTGAAGATGAATGCCGCCATAGACAGTCAGTGATTGAACATCAGCTTCGACGGCATCCAGAAAGCGATTGCCCAGCCCCGGTGCCTGAAGTTCGTAGAACAACCAACCGTTCCGTAGATCATCGGTGGCCGCATCAAGGAGCCTGATATCCACGAAGCTCGGCCTTGAGGTCACTCATGGCGTCGTTCCAAGACTGAAACCGGGCGGAACCCTGCTCCAGCTGGTTGCGGCGCCGCCGTAATTCATCGCGATGCCAGGCAGGCGATAGGACCTGATCGGGCGTGGCGGAGAGATCCGCCCATAGGACTTCCATCGCCTCAAGTTTGTCTTCCAGACTCATCTGGCCCAGGGGAAGATTCGCCGCCACCAGCCGAGGCCTCCAAAGGGGCATGGCATGGATTTTAGAGCCAATGCAGTCAGCAAAACGAAGCAGGCCAGAAGTCCAGAGGGCTGTTGTCCTCCTGACAGGTGCCACCCCCGTCACACCCCAGCCAGGATGCCCCCATGCCCCCGCCCCAGCGCAGGACGTGGCCCGGCGGATTCTGGCCAGCGGATGGTGGGCAAGGTGCTCACCGGCAATGGCATCACCGCCTACGGCAATGGCGCCTACAGGCTGATCGGCGGCGATGAGCTGAGCGACGCCGAGCGAGTGGAAGCAGAATGCAGGGCATGAACACCCCGGTTGCGCTACCGATCGACAGCCGCCTGGAGGAGATGGCGGCTGTGATCCATGGCGTGATCCCAGGCTCGAAGGTGCGTCTGTACTCCTGCGGAGAAGCCTGCGGCTACGGCTCCAGGGCCCGGGGCGCTGCAGCAGGCGGTGGAGGATGCTCACCGGAGGATCTTCCTCGCGTCCTTGAGGAGCAGAAGCAGTTGCTGCTGGCGCAGAGGCGATGGGGTGAATCCGAACCGGGTGTAAAAGCGTGCCGCGTCTTCGTCGATGGGATGGGTCAGGATCGCCCGAATTCCGGCCTGCTCGGCGATCACCAGCGTCCGACGGATCGCGTCCTGAAGCATCCCGACACCGAGGCCACGTCCATGGTTCTCCCTTGACACGGCGAGCCTGGCCAGGATGACCACGGGCAGCGGAAATCGCCCCATGCCCTGACGGATGCGCTCTGGGGCCTCCAACGTGTCGACCTGGCCCACGGTGAGGCTGAAGTAGCCGGCGACGCGGTTCTCGTCGCCTGCGACGACGAACGTTCTGGCCGAGCCACTGGTCTGCGCCTGGCGGGCATGGTGCAGTAGCCAGTGATTCAGTGTGGGCCTGCCGCAGTCAAAGCCTTCCAGCTGGTGCTGGACGGCCAGCGGCTCCGGCGGCCGCCAGGTCACTGGGCGTCCCAGGGTGCCTGTCGGGTGAACAGGTCACGGAGACCCTCGTTGGCCTGTTCGGGGCGGTCCAGCAGATCCATCAGGGCCTGGGCCTGGGAGCCCGAGACCATGAACAGGCGCTGATCAAGGAGCGTCTGCTCGGCAGCGAGACAGGCGCTGTCGAGGATGAAGTCGGTGAGCGACTTGTGGGTCGCCTCGGCGGCACGGCGCAGCACGGCTTCCTGTTCCGGCGTGGCGCGCAGGCCGAGCCGGGCTGAGCGCGCAGGAGACGAAGCTCCGATGGCAGCCATGGCGAACCCTCACCTACTTGAGCAACCAGCCGATGTTAGTACAACCGACGCACGGACACGGTGAGGAGGCGTCCCGCAAGGCTTCCCCTCCACCAGTGCCACCCCCCGTCTCACCCCAGCGAGGATGCCTATGCCCCCGCCACCTACGGGCGCCTGCGCGCGTTCATCCAAACCGCAGCGATGGTGTGCCTGCTACCGGGCGAAGCCAGTCGTCGTCAGAATGGAACAATGACTTCCACGACAGCCTCCAAACCGATCGAGCCGAGGCTGGCGGGCATGGTTGCCGGCATTCGCCAGCTGATCCCTGCTGCTGATGTGCGTCTGTTCGGATCCAGGGCCCGTGGTGATGGCCGGGCCGACTCCGATGTGGACCTGCTGATCACCGTGCCTGATGCCTGGCTGGCGCAACGCGACCGCTTTGCGCTGCTCGCTGACCTGTGGGGTGCCGTGGCCCAGCCGGATCTGTCGGTCGACCTGGTGCTCCACTCGAGCAGCGAAGTGGCCCGCCGAGCCAAGGACCCAGGCTCCCTGGTGTATGAGGCCCTACGAGAGGGCGTTCTGCTCAATGGCCAGGCCTGAAGCGCTGCGGCTGCTGCGCATCGCCCGCCGCGACCTCAGGATGGCCCGCTGTCTGCTGGATCCAGAGGTGGAGGAAGCCAGCTGGGGCTGGGCAGCGCAGCAGTGTCTGGAGAAGACCCTCAAAGCCTGGTTGCACCACCTCGGCAGCACGCCACCGTCGACGCACGACATCTCCCGACTGCTGTTGCTGTTGCAGGAGGCCGGAGTTGAGGTCAAGGACCTTCTGCCACTGCAGGCCTTCACCTCCTTCGCGGTGCAGTACCGCTACGACGACGAACCCGAAGAACTCAGCCTGGATCGCACGGCCTGGTGCGAGAGAGCCGAGGCATTGATCGAACAGGTGGAAGGCCTTCTGGGCTGATGGCCGTAGGCATGCGTTGAGGATGCCCATTGGTCCTGAGGATGAAGGGGACTGGGGCGGCACAGCCAGAAGGGATCCCAGTAGGGGCAATGGCCTGACGGGCCGCCCAAAACCAAACCTGGCCCAGGCGCCCTTCTGGATAGGAGTCGCTGCTCTGCGCTCAAGCAGACGTCCGATGCTCCAGCCGCACCGCCAGCTGACTCGCGTCAAGCCCCTTGTCCGGT
>JABMPN010000112.1 GCA_013203655.1 Cyanobacteria bacterium bin.51 | reverse complement strand
CTGTTCACCCTCTGACTAGGGCATTCGGGCCTCGGGTTTTACCCCACGCAAAGGGACGCGGCCCTGCTCGATGACGTGCTGGCCGAGCTCGATGCGCAGCGCCAGCACCTGCTGCTGGAGGCCGTCGGGGACGGCCATCAGTGCCTGATCAGCGCCACCCACGTCGAGGCCTTCAATGCCAACTGGTCCGCGCAGTCACAGCGCATCGAGATCCAGGCAGGAATGGTCACCAGCACCGCTTGATTGGTGACTAGGATCGGGTGTTGGTTGATCCGTTTCAATGAGCCAGAGCCTGCCCTGCCTTCACCCCAATCCGGGATGGAGTGGAGCCCAAAGCAACGAGAGCCTTCAGCAGCCCACTCCCAGTGCCACCGAGATGGTGGGTAAACACTGCATCCTCGAGCTCTACAACTGCGACAAAAGCAAGCTCGACGACGAAGCTTTTCTTAGAAGCGCCATCACCAACGCAGCGAAACGGGCTGGCGCCACCCTTCTGAATCTGATCACCCACCGCTTTGAACCGCAGGGAGTGACCGGGCTGGCCCTGCTGGCTGAATCTCACATCTCCATCCACACCTGGCCGGAATCGGGCTATGCGGCGGTGGATGTGTTCACCTGCGGCGATCACACCATGCCGGAGCGGGCCTGTCAGGTGCTCTGCCAGGAACTCACAGCAGGCCACCACAAACTCAAGAGCTTCCGGCGGGAAACCCCGGCGGCCCTGGGCAGCGAGCTCCGCCTGCCGATCGTGCTGGCGGCCTGAAGCCCAAGCGGCGGGCCGTGATTCAGTCAGCACCGTTTCCTGGGATCTGGTGGCTCCCGGGGTTGGTGGGTTGGTTTTCGGGAAGTCGATTCAACTTGCCACTCACCAGCCCCTCAAGATCCAGGCTCACGGCCGTGAAACCAAGCTGCCGGAAGGCCGTAACCAGGTCTTCGCGCGCGCCTTCCTCAACGAGCAAGCCAAGCTGATCGACGGGCACTTCAATCCGGGCGGTTTCGCCCTGGCTTCGCACCCGCATCTCGCGCAGGCCCCGCTGGCGCAACCAATCTTCGGCCGCTGAGACCCGCGAGAGCAGCGAGGCACTGATGGGCTCGCCGTAGGGAAACCGGGAAGCCAGGCAGGGTTGGGCCGGTTTGTCCCACCAGGGGAAGCCCAGGGCGCGGGAGATCTGGCGCACCGCCGCCTTGCCGATACCCAGTTCGGCCAGCGGCGAACCGACGCCACGCTCCCTGGCCGCGCGGATTCCTGGCCTATGGTCACCGAGATCGTCGAGATTCACCCCATCCACCACCTGGGTCCCGCCGGCGGCAGCGGCCACCTGGGCGAGCAGACCGTGCAACTCACGCTTGCAGGCATAGCAACGCTCGCTGGGGTTGGCGACATAGGCCGGGTCATCGAGTTCCGCCGTGGCGATCTCCTGATGGCTCAGCCCGATCCAGGCCGCCTGACGGCGGGCCTCCTCCAGCAGGTGGGGCGCCAGGGCCGGCGAGACACCGGTGACGGCCAAAGCCCCATCGCCAAGTTGCTCGGCGGCGATGGCCGCCACCAGGGCGCTGTCGACCCCGCCGGAATAGGCGACCACGACAGAGCCAGATCGGGCCAGGACATCCCGCAGTCCCTGGAGTTGCGGCAAGAGCTCCTCGCTCAGGGATTCAACGAGAGGATGCTGTCCCTTTGATGGCATGGTCCCAGGTCCAACTCGTTAGAATCCAACGGTAGAAGGCTGGTGATGACAGCGACTTCAAGGGCGACGGGCCAAGGTATTGGCATCCGCACGGCCGCCGACAGCAGCGAACGTCTTCACGGCCAGTTGCACCTCTATGACGGAGAGGGCAAAGGCAAGAGCCAGGCGGCCCTCGGGGTGGTGCTGCGCACGATCGGCCTGGGGATCTGTGAGCAGAAGCGGACGCGCGTGTTGCTGCTGCGCTTCTTGAAGGGGCCCGGCCGCGCTTACGACGAAGACGCCGCGATCGAAGCGCTGCAGCAGGGATTTCCCCACCTGATTGATCAGGTGCGCACTGGCCGTGGTGATTTCTTCACCGCAACAGAGGCCAACCGCTTCGACAAACAGGAAGCCCAGCGGGGCTGGGACATCGCCAAGGGAGCCATTGCCAGCGCCCTGTATTCGGTGGTGGTTCTCGATGAACTCAACCCCGTCCTTGACCTCGGCCTGCTCGACACCGCCGACGTGGTGAACACCCTGGCCGCCAGACCGCCGGGCATGGAAGTGATCGTGACCGGCCGTGGTGCTCCCCAGCAGCTGATCCAGCAGGCTGATCTGCATTCGGAAATGCGGGCCCACCACCATCCCCAGGCCGGAATCTCAGGCCTCTCGGGAATCGAGATCTACACGGGGGACGGCAAGGGCAAATCCACCAGCGCCCTGGGCAAGGCCCTTCAGGCGATCGGCCGGGGCATCAGCCAGGACAAGAGCCATCGGGTCCTGATCCTGCAGTGGCTGAAGGGAGGCAGCGGCTATACCGAGGATGCGGCCATTGCCGCCCTACGCGAGAGTTTCCCCCATTTGGTTGATCACCTGCGCTCCGGCCGCGATGCAATCGTCTGGCGCGGCCAGCAGCAAACAATCGACTATGTCGAAGCGGAGCGCGCCTGGGAAATCGCCCGGGCGGCCATCGCCAGTGGTCTGTATAAAACTGTCATCCTCGATGAGCTCAATCCCACCGTGGATCTCGAGCTCCTGCCGGTGGAGCCGATCGTGCAGACCCTGCTGCGCAAACCCGCCGAAACCGAGGTAATCATCACGGGTCGCTGCAAAAATGCTCCCACCTACTTCGATCTGGCCAGCATCCATTCGGAGATGGTCTGCCACAAGCACTACGCCGAGCGGGGTGTGGATCTCAAACGGGGCGTCGACTACTGAGTCATGCCCCGTTGAGCCCCACGCTCAAAAGCTGGCTCAGTAAAGCGCCACGGCCTCGTCAACCTCCCGGCTCCAGGCATTGATCCCGCCTGCCACGTTGACCCCTTCGATGCCATGGCGCTGAAGGGCGATCAAGGCCTTGGCTGAGCGGCCTCCCATCTTGCAGTGCATGTAAAGCCGCTTGCCTGCGGCGAGCTGGCGCAGTTCCTCCACAGCCTCACCGCTCTCGATGCGATCGAGTGGAATCAGCACGGCACCGGGGATCACCGCAATCTCGGCTTCCGGTGGGTTGCGCACATCCACCAGCAGCAGATCGTCGGGCTGGGCATCCAGCAAGGCCTTGAGGTCGGTGACTGAAATCGTGTCCATCGCCCCAGCCTCCTCCATGCCGGGCTCACTACCCCCCACACCACAGAATTCCTGATAATCGATCAGGCGATCGATCACCGGACGATCCGGACTCGGCCTCAACTTCAGTTCCCGGAAGGCCATCTTCAGGGCATCAAAGAGCAGCAGGCGACCGCTCAGGGTGGTACCGATGCCGGTGATGATCTTCACCGTTTCCGTCGCCTGGATCATGCCGATGATGCCGGGCAGAACACCGACCACCCCGCCTTCGGCGCAGGAGGGCACCATGCCCGGCATCATCGG
>JABMPN010000111.1 GCA_013203655.1 Cyanobacteria bacterium bin.51 | reverse complement strand
AGGCTGTGGAAGCGGGCGGAATCCTCCCCGCACTCGCCGCTGTTGCTCTTGCCGCCGATCCGGTTCATGGCGACGGCCAGCACCTCATTGGCTTCCCGGGAGAGAGCACCCAGGCTCATGCCACCGGTGCAGAAGCGGCTGCAGATGCTCTCGACGCTCTCCACCTGGTCGAGCGGCAGCGGGGTGGGGGCGAGCTTCAGCTCCAGCAGGTCGCGCAGGGCGGTGACCGGCCGGTGCGCCAGGAGGGTGCGGTAGGTCGTGAAATGGTCGTAGCCGGGGCCTGCGGCCACGGCCGCATGCAGGGCCTTGGCCATCTCCGGGCTGTTGAGATGGAATTCGCCGCCGGTGCGGTATTGGACGAAGCCCATGAACTCCAGCTTGCTGCGGTTCAGCTCCGGATAGGCCTTGGCATGGAAGGCCAGGGTCTCACTGGCCAGATCGGCCAGGCTCAGGCCGGCGACCCGGCTGGTGGTGCCCCGGAAGGCGAGATCGATCAGATCGGCACCGATGCCGATGGCCTCGAAGATCTGGGCGCCGTGGTAGCTGGCCAGCAGGGAAATGCCGATCTTGGAGAGGATCTTGCGCAAACCGGCCTCCAGGGCCTGGCGCACGTTGGCCTGGGCGGCGGCGGCATCGAGGCGGGCCAGCTTGCCGCGCTCCATCAGGGACTGGGTCTTGGGATGGTCGAGCCAGTGGCGGGTGGTCTCCCAGGTGAGCCAGGGGCAGACGGCGCTGGCACCGAAGCCGATCAGACAGGCCAGGTGATGGGTGCTCCAGCACTGGCCGGTGTCGGCTACCAGGGAGACCTGCAGACGCAGCCCCAGGCGCAGGAGGTGCTGGTGAACCGCTCCAACGGCAAGCAGCGGCGGAATGTAGGTGGTGGTGGCCGTCAGACCGGATTCGGAACGGTCGGGGGCACAGCGGTCGGAGAGCACCAGAATCTGGCGGCCGTCCCTGACGGCGGTTTCCGAGTCGGCGCAGAGCTGTTGCACCGCCAACTCCAGTCCGCCTGGCCCCGCGGCGACGGAGAAGAGGGTCGACAAGCTGGCGGTGGACAGGCCCTGATCGGCAAGGGCGGCAAGTTCGCGCTCGTTGAGCACCGGGCTATCGAGGTGCAGCACCGAGGCGGAGGCGGGCTCAGGCCTCAGGGCTGAGCCGCGGCGGCCCAGATGCATCTCCAGGCTCATCACCAGCTCTTCGCGGAGCGGATCGATCGGCGGATTGGTGACCTGGGCAAAACGCTGCTTGAAGTAGTCGTAGAGGAGGTGGGGCTTGGTGGAGAGCACCGCCAGGGGGATGTCATCGCCCATGCAGTAGGTGGGCTCCTTGCCCTGACCGGCCATGTCCTCGATCACCAGGTCGAGATCTTCGGCCGTGAGCCCGAAGGCGGTCTGGTGCTGGAGCAGATCGAGTTCGCCCATGGACTTGGCGTCCTGCCAGGGTTGGGCCTGAAGGCTGCGGCGTTGCTCCTGGAGCCAGGTGCCATAGGGATGGCGGGCAGCCACCTCTTCCTTGACCTGCCAGTTCTTGAGCAAGCGGCCGTTCTCCAGGTCCACAGCCAGCATCTGACCCGGGCCGAGCCGGCCCTTCTCAATGATCCGGCTCTCCTCGATGGGCACCACACCGGTTTCCGACCCCATCACCACCAGTCCATCGCGGGTGATGCAGTAGCGGGCCGGTCGCAGTCCGTTGCGATCCAGCGAAGCGCCGACACTGCGGCCGTCGCTGAACACCAGCAATGCCGGACCATCCCATGGTTCCTGGAGACAGGCGGAGTACTCGTAAAACGCCCGCACATCGAGGCGGGAATCGAGTTCCGGCTGCTCGCGAAAGGCCTCGGGAACCAGGGTCAGGAGGCAGTCGGTGATCGGCCGGCCGCTGCGCACCATCAGCTCGAGCATGGCGTCGAGGTTGGCCGAATCGCTGAAGGCCGCGTTGACCACGGGCTTGAGGTCGGCGGCGGCGGCGCCCCAGGCGGCATCGAGGTGGGATTCGGCGGCCTGGGCCCAGTTGAGATTGCCCAGCAGGGTATTGATTTCACCGTTGTGGCCGAGCAACCGCATCGGCTGGGCGAGGGGCCAGCGGGGCAGGGTGTTGGTGCTGAAGCGGCGGTGATACACCGCGAAGCTCACGGCAAAGCGCTCGTCACGCAGGTCGTTGTAAAAGGCTGGCAGCACTTCTGAACGCACCATCCCCTTGTAAACCAGGGTGCGGCCGCTGAAAGAAGCGAAATAAAGGTCTCGAGCTTCAGGTCCCCAGGTTTCCCTGACCAAGTCACCCACCCGGCGACGGCAGCGGAACAGCAGCGCCTCGAGAGCATCACCGCTGGCACCTGACTCCACCAGCCACTGTTCGATCACCGGGGCGGTCTGGCGGGCCAGGGGGCCAAGCACGCTGGGATCCACCGGCACCGGGCGCCAACCCAAACTGCGCAAGCCGAGGCTCTGGGCGGCCTGCTCACAAAATTGGCGGGCCTGCTGGAGCCGCTCCGGATCGGCCGGCAGGAACAGCATGGCCAGCCCCCGCCGGTCGGGCACCGTTGCGCGCGATTCCGGCCAGACCGCTTGGAGAAAACTCCAGGGGATGCCAGAGAGAATGCCGGCTCCATCGCCGGAGTCGCTGTCACCGCCACAGCCACCGCGGTGCTCCATGCAGCTGAGCGCCTCCAGGGCTTGCAGCAGCAGGCCATGGGAGGCATGGCCATCCAGCTGGGCCAGAAAACCCACTCCGCAGGCGTCCTTTTCCCCGGCGACAGCCGCCGGTGCAGGGCTGTCGCAATGGGGCCAGAGGGGACGGGAGGAATGCGGCATGGACCGGAACAACCTGCAGAAACAAGTGGCAGCCCTGATTGACGCAGGTGGCCACCCCTGTGAGTGGACCACAACTCTAGGGACAGGTGCCTGGGCTTAGCGTTCACCAGCAACGGAAAAGGCTGATGGCGTGGCCGATCCCGCAAGCGCGCAATGGCCGCTGGCTCTGCTTGACAGTTCTGACTCTGCTTCCGATCGCCACTGCGCCGGGAGCTTCCGCTCAGTCCGGCTGGCGACCGGGACGCCAGCCGGGTGTTCCGCCTCCGGCGAGAACACCTGCAAGACCGCAGGCCAGAGAGCAGGAAGGCAGCCGACTGGTGATCAACGGCCTGGCCCAACAGGCCCGCTGGCAATGGCTCCAGAGCGATGGAGCCGCCCCGTCGCAGTTGTGGCTGCCCTTGGAGGTGCTACAGGGCCAGCTCGGCTTCAGCAGCGAAAGCCGGCCTGATGGCGGCCTTGAGCTGGAGTGGTTCGGTCAGACCCTCAAGGTGGCCCCGGCTCAACTGCGCAGCCTCGATGACGAAGTCGGCCTGGATGTGGGGCCTACCTTCGCTGCCGCCGGAGTCCGGCTTGAAGCCACGGCCGAGACCCTGAAGATTGAGATTCCGCCGGCGACCCTGGTCGGAATCAGGGTCTCCTCAGCAGGGGGCACCGCCGCCATGGGCGGCCGCCGCGTGGTGCTGGATCTCGATGGCATCGCCCTGGTGCGCCAGGAGAGCGGCCAGCTGCTGCTGGGGCTACGCAGCACCGCCGCGCAGCGGGCTGAACTCGAGGGGCTTGGCTTCTCGGCGCGCCAGAACGATCAGGGATTGACCCTCAATCGCCCCAGAGTGGTTCCCAAGGTTCTGACCCTGGGAGGGCCGGCCCGGGTGGTGCTCGATCTGGCCGGGGTCGGGCTGGCTGGCTCCCCTGGCGCCGGTGCGGTCGCGACGCCGTCGCCCAGGCTGGATCCACGCCTCCAGGCACTGCTGAGCAGCAGCGTCAGCGTCGAGCGGCAGGTCCGTGCCGTCGGCAATCGGCGGATGCTGATCAACAGCGTGCGGCTGGATCCACGGCGCAATCCCCTCGAACTACGCCTGCTCACCAGGCCCGACGGCATGCAGGGCCTCAGTTCCCTGCCGGCACTGGCAGTGCGCGATCAGGCCCTGGTGGCGATCAACGGCGGTTTCTTCAACCGGATCAGGCGGATGCCCCTGGGTGCTCTCAGAGAACAGGATCGCTGGCTCTCCGGACCGATCCTGAACCGTGGCGCCGTCGGCTGGCGGCCCGGTGAGCTACCCCAGTTCGGCCGGCTGCGGCTGGAGGAATGGCTGACCGACGAGACCGGCAGGCGCTGGCCGCTGACCACGGTGAACAGTGGATATGTGCAGCGCGGCCTGGCCCGTTACACGGCAGACTGGGGGAGCGGCTATCAGCCCCTGAGCGGCGCCGAGACGGCTGTGTTGATCAGGGGCGGCATCGTTCAAAGGCAGTGGAGCCGCGCGGAACTCGCCCAGGGAGTTGGGCTCCGCGCAGGTGACACCTTGGTGGTGGCCAGGGCCGGTGCGGTGACTCCCTGGCCCGTGGGCAGCCGCCTGACCTTGAACAGCCGCCCGCTCGATGCGGTCGGGATGAAACCCTTCATACTAGGCGGCGGCCCGTTGCTGCTGCAGGACGCCAGGGTGGTGCTCAATGGGACAGCGGAAGGATTCGGCGCCGCGTTTCAACAGCAGGGGGCGCCGCGCACAGTGGTCGGCAGCGACGGGCGTCAGCTCTGGCTGCTCACCGTTCAAGGGGAGGGCAACGCTGGTCCAACCCTGCAGGAAACGGCCGGACTGCTCAGACAGATGGGGCTGCGAGATGCCCTCAATCTCGATGGCGGCGGCTCCACTGGCCTGATGGTCGGTGGGGCGATGACCGTGTTGGGCCGTGGAGTCTCCGCTTCGATTCACAATGGTCTCGGTCTGGTGCCACGGGATGCCGTCGCAGACTCTTCATCCCCTCCCCCCTGAGCGAAGCCGCCATGCCGAAAGGCCTGACCGTTCACCTGAGCGCCGCTGCCGCTGCTGAGCTGGGCCGCCAGGCCGCCGTGGCAGGCACACCGGGGCTGATGCATCTCGATCTGGTGGAAGGAGGCTGTGAGCGCTGGGTGCTGAGGATCCGTCCCGGCGACCTGGCCGGAATAGCGGTTGCCAGGGCTGACGGCATCACCCTGCACGCCCCCGAGAACCAGTGCGCTCTGCTGGCGGGCCTCAACCTGGACTACCGAGGGGATCTCAGTGGCGGCGGGTTCCTGATCAGGGCCGCCGACGGGCTGCAGTGCTGCGCCTGCGGGGCCGCCTTCAGTCGGCAGAGCCATGACGGGCCGCCGACGACGTAGGGTGATCCATTGTGAAACGGTCGGACGTCCGGCTTCTCTCTTCGGCCCTCGATGCCCACGATTCAGCAGCTGATCCGCACCGAGCGGCAGCACCTCACCCGCAAGACCAAATCCCCTGCGCTGCGGGCCTGCCCGGAGCGACGAGGCGTGTGCACACGTGTGTACACCTCCACCCCCAAGAAACCGAACTCCGCGCTGCGCAAGGTGGCCCGCGTCCGGCTCACCTCGGGCTTTGAGGTCACGGCCTACATCCCCGGAATCGGTCACAACCTGCAGGAGCACTCCGTGGTCTTGATCCGAGGCGGCCGCGTCAAGGATCTGCCCGGTGTCCGTTACCACATCATCCGTGGCACCCTCGACACCTCCGGTGTCAAGGACCGGCGCCAGAGCCGCTCCAAGTACGGCACAAAGGCACCCAAGGGCTGATCAAGCCCGCCCCGTTTTCTTTTCCCCCCTCGCTTTCCTTCCTTCAGGTTTATGTCCCGCCGCAATGCTGCTGAGAAGCGCCCGGTTCATCCCGATCCCCAGTTCAACAGCCGTCTGGCCTCGATGGTGGTGGCGCGGCTCATGAAGCACGGCAAAAAGTCCACCGCCCAGCGCATCCTCTCGGATGCCTTTGGCCTGATCAACGACCGAACCGGCACCGATCCACTGGAGGTGTTCGAGACAGCCGTGCGCAACGCCACTCCCCTTGTGGAAGTGCGGGCAAGGCGTGTCGGTGGCGCCACCTATCAGGTGCCGATGGAAGTGCGCCAGGAGCGCGGAACAGCAATGGCCCTGCGTTGGCTGGTGAACTTTTCACGGGCTCGCAACGGCCGCAGCATGTCCCAGAAACTGGCGGGCGAACTGATGGATGCCGCCAACGAAGCCGGCAACGCGGTCCGCAAACGGGAAGAAACCCACAAGATGGCTGAAGCGAACAAAGCCTTCGCCCACTACCGCTACTGAGCGGGTGCTACCAACTGGGTCGCGGGCCCAGCAACTAGCGCCATTACCAATTAAAGTTTACCCGCATTTTTCTCGTCGATTTACCTTCGGAGACCTTACCCCGTGGCCCGCGCCTTCCCCCTAGATCGCGTCAGAAATATCGGCATTGCCGCCCACATTGACGCGGGTAAAACCACCACCACCGAGCGCATTCTTTTTTATTCCGGTGTGGTCCATAAGATGGGCGAGGTCCACGATGGGGCTGCCGTCACCGACTGGATGGCCCAGGAGCGTGAGCGTGGGATCACGATCACAGCAGCGGCTATTTCCACCAGCTGGAAAGAGCACCGGATCAATATCATCGACACGCCTGGCCACGTCGACTTCACGATCGAAGTTGAGCGCTCCATGCGTGTACTGGATGGCGTTGTTGCCGTCTTCTGTGCTGTCGGCGGAGTCCAACCCCAATCGGAAACGGTTTGGAGGCAAGCCGATCGCTACAAAGTGCCACGCCTTGTGTTCGTCAACAAGATGGACCGAACCGGCGCTAATTTTCTCAAGGTCTATGACCAAATCAAAGATCGCCTGAAAGCAAAGGCAGCACCAATTCAGCTTCCGATAGGCGCTGAAGGCGACCTCAAGGGAATCATCGATCTGGTGCGTCAGAAGGCGATCATTTACACCAACGACCTCGGCACTGACATCGTCGAGGGGGATATCCCCGCCGAGATGCTTGAAGAAGCCGCACTCTGGCGCGGCAAGTTGATGGAAACGGTGGCCGAAACCGATGATGAGCTGACTGATTACTACCTGGAAAACGGTTCTCTCACCGATGAACAATTGGTGAAAGGCATTCGGATCAGCGTGGTCAAGCATGGTTTAGTGCCGATTCTCTGTGGTTCTGCCTTCAAGAACAAAGGTGTTCAGCTGATGCTGGATGCGGTTGTGGATTACCTGCCCGCTCCGATCGATATCCCGCCGATCCATGGCCTCTTGCCCGATGGCGAAGAAGCCAGCCGGCCCTGTGACGACAATGCCCCGTTCAGTGCCTTGGCCTTCAAGGTGATGGCCGATCCCTACGGCAAACTCACCTTCGTGAGGATGTACAGCGGCACGCTGAAGAAAGGCAGTTATGTGCTGAACAGCACCAAGGACAAAAAGGAACGCATCTCCCGGCTGATCCTGCTCAAGGCCGACGACCGGGAAGAGGTCGATGAACTGCGCGCCGGTGATCTTGGCGCTGTTCTTGGTCTCAAGAACACCACAACGGGCGACACCCTCTGTGTTGAAACCGATCCGATCATTCTGGAGTCGCTCTTCATTCCCGAACCGGTCATTTCGGTTGCCGTGGAGCCCAAGACCAAGGGGGACATGGAGAAACTCTCCAAGGCTCTGCAATCCCTCTCCGAAGAAGATCCAACCTTCCGCGTTTCCACTGACCCGGAAACCAACCAGACCGTGATCGCAGGCATGGGCGAGCTTCACCTTGAGATCCTCGTCGATCGCATGCTCCGGGAGTTCAATGTCGAAGCCAATATCGGCGCTCCTCAGGTCTCCTACCGCGAAACCATTCGTGGCAGCGCCAAAGGCGAAGGAAAGTTCGCCAGACAGACCGGTGGCAAGGGCCAATACGGTCACGTGGTCATCGAGATGGAGCCTGGAGAGCCGGGAACAGGCTTCGAGTTCGTCAACAAGATCGTCGGCGGCATCGTGCCGAAGGAGTACATCGGACCTGCCGAAAACGGCATGAAGGAAACCTGCCAGTCCGGCGTGATTGCTGGTTTCCCGATGATTGATATCAAAGTCAGCATGGTCGATGGCTCCTACCACGACGTCGACTCCTCCGAGATGGCCTTCAAGATCGCAGGCTCCCTGGCCTTCAAGGACGGCGTCAAGAAGTGCAATCCTGTGCTGCTTGAGCCGATGATGAAGGTGGAAGTCGAGATCCCCGAGGATTTCCTCGGATCGGTGATCGGCGACCTCTCCTCCCGGCGCGGTCAAGTCGAAGGCCAGTCCATCGACAACGGACAATCTAAAGTCCAGACCAAGGTGCCTCTGGCCGAGATGTTCGGCTACGCCACTCAGCTCCGATCCATGACCCAGGGTCGGGGTGTTTTCTCGATGGAGTTCAGCCATTACGAGGAAGTTCCTCGCAATGTGGCTGAGGCCATCATCTCCAAGAATCAGGGCAATTCCTGATCTTTACAACCCCAACCAACCCCCCGATTCTTTCCTTCAATGGCCCGCGAGAAGTTCCAGAGGACCAAACCTCACGTCAACATCGGCACCATCGGCCACGTTGACCACGGCAAGACCACCCTTACTGCCGCCATCACCAACGTGCTGGCATCCATCGGCCAGGCGAAAGCCCAGGCCTATGACGACATTGACGGCGCTCCTGAGGAGAAAGAGCGGGGCATCACCATCAATACCGCCCACGTCGAGTACGAAACCGAGGGCCGTCACTACGCCCACGTGGATTGCCCGGGTCACGCCGACTACGTGAAGAACATGATCACCGGCGCCGCCCAGATGGACGGCGGCATTTTGGTGGTGGCCTCCACCGACGGCCCGATGGCCCAGACCAAAGAACACATCCTGCTGGCCAAGCAGGTCGGCGTTCCGGCCCTGGTGGTGTTCCTCAACAAGACCGACATGGTCGACGACGAGGAGATCCTCGAACTTGTCGAACTGGAGATGCGCGAGCTGCTCGACAGCTACGACTTCCCCGGTGATGACATCCCCGTGATCACCGGTTCCGCCCTCAAGGCCCTTGAGCACATTCAAGGAGGCGGTAAAGGTCTGCGCGGCGAGAACGAGTGGGTCGACAAGATCCTTGACTTGATGGAGGCCGTGGATGCCTCGATCCCCGAGCCCGAACGCGAGATCGACAAGCCCTTCCTGATGGCCGTCGAAGACGTCTTCTCGATCACCGGTCGCGGCACCGTGGCCACCGGCCGAATCGAGCGTGGCAAGGTCAAGGTCGGTGAGACCGTCCAGATCGTCGGCATCAAGGACACCCGCGAAACCACCGTCACCGGTGTGGAGATGTTCCGCAAGCAGCTTGAGGAAGGCATGGCCGGTGACAATGCCGGCCTGCTGCTGCGGGGTATTCAAAAGGAGGACATCGAGCGCGGCATGGTGCTGGTGAAGCCCAACTCCATCAAGCCCCACACCAAGTTCGAGGGTGAGGTGTACGTGCTCAAGAAGGAGGAAGGCGGCCGCCACACCCCCTTCTTTGCCGGGTACCGCCCGCAGTTCTACATCCGCACCACCGACGTGACCGGCCAGATCACGGCCTTCACCGCCGATGACGGCACCAACGTCGAGATGGTGATGCCTGGTGACCGCATCAAGATGAGCGCCGAGCTGATCTGCCCAGTGGCGATCGAGCAGGGCATGCGTTTTGCCATCCGCGAAGGCGGCCGCACCATCGGTGCCGGTGTCGTCTCCAAGATCGTGGCTTGAGCCCGATCTGATCGGTGTGGGGGTGGCACCAAACGCTCACCCCCCGCCAAAACCAGCCCTTTCCGGGGGCCGGCCCGCTCCTTGACAATCGATGGATCCCAGGGTCCATCCGTTCCTTCCCGTTGAGCCCCTCGCGTGCCTTCAACGGGCTTTCCTATCCCTCCCATGTCCACCGCCATCGCTCAGCAGAAGATCCGCATTCGCCTCAAGGCATTTGACCGCCGCATGCTGGATCTTTCCTGCGACAAGATCATCGAAACCGCCGATCACACCGCCGCCACGGCGATCGGGCCGATCCCCCTGCCCACCAAGCGCAAGATTTATTGCGTGCTGCGCTCGCCCCACGTGGACAAGGATTCCCGTGAACACTTCGAGACGCGCACCCACCGTCGCATCATCGATATCTACAGCCCCACCGCCAAGACGATTGACGCCCTGATGAAGCTGGACCTGCCCAGCGGCGTTGACATTGAAGTGAAGCTCTGAAACTGAAGCTCTGAAAGCAGCGCCTGGCGTCGAGCGGCCTGAGCCAACCGTGCAGGCCAACCCACCCACCCTCATGGCCCAGGAGCAGGGCCGATGGGTTGTGGATCCCCCGCCATCAAGGCGGGTTTTCACGTTCATGGCCGCGCCGAGATCCCTAAGATCGTCAGGAGCATCACTCTTTTGCAACCACGCAGGACCTTTGTGACCGATTTGGCCGTCCGGGAACTCCCCCTCTTCCCCCTGCCGGATGTGGTGTTGTTCCCGCAGGAGGTGCTTCCTCTGCACATTTTCGAGCCCCGCTACCGGATGATGCTGAGCACGGTTCTGGAAACCGATCGGCGTTTCGGGGTGGTGCGCTGGGACCCCCAGGAAAAGAAAATGGCCAGCGTCGGCTGTTGCGCCGAGATCCTGCAGTGCCAGACGCAGGACGACGATCGCAGCAACATCGTCACCATGGGCCAGCAGCGCTTCCGCGTGCTCGAAGTGGTGCGTGAGGCACCGTTCCGTGTCGGAATGGTGAGCTGGATCGAAGACCAGGCCAGCGACAGCGACAACTCACTCGAGCAGCTCGCCGGCGAAGTGACCCAGGCTCTGCGTGATGTGGTCGATCTGACCGGCAAGCTGATCGGCAAGCCAACCAGCCTGCCCAACGACCTTCCCGACCTGCCCCGGGAACTGTCGTTCTGGATCGGCTCCCATCTGGGTGGGCCCGTGGCTGACCATCAGCAGGCCCTGCTTGAGCTGACTGACACTACTGAGCGGTTGCGCCTGGAGTATTCCCTCCTTGACCAGACCCGCCGTCAACTGGCGGCTCGAACCGTTCTCAAGGACACCTTCAAAGGGATGGGTGAGGACGGCCAGGGTCCAAGCTGATGGCGCTCAATCTCTGGCCTGGGGCCCTGCTTCTTGGTGGGGGTGCCGCTGGCTTGGGGTGGTACGCCACCCAGCTCTGGCAACGGCGAAGCCGCCGTTATCAGAGCACAGAAACGGTCGCGGCGGCCTATGACCGCTGGACCGATGACCAATTGCTCGAGCGCCTCTGGGGGGAGCACGTCCACCTCGGTCACTACGGAGAGCCGCCGCAGCGCGCCGATTTCCGCGCGGCCAAAGCAGCTTTCGTGCATGAATTGGTGCGCTGGAGTGGCCTCGATCAATTACCCAGTGGCGCGCGCGTGCTGGATGTGGGCTGTGGCATCGGCGGCAGTGCCAGGATCCTCAGCCGGGATTACGGCTTCGAGGTGCTGGGGATCAGCATCAGCCAAGCCCAGATCGCCCGGGCAAGCCAGCTCACGCCTGCCGGCCTGCCCTGCCGTTTCGCGGTGATGGACGCCCTGGAACTCGATCTCGCCGATGGTCAGTTCGATGCGGTCTGGAGTGTGGAGGCCGGACCGCACATGGCCGACAAGCAGCGCTTCGCCGATGAGCTGTTGCGCGTGCTCGCGCCGGGCGGCCTGCTGGCCGTGGCCGACTGGAACCGGCGCGATCCCAGCGACGGCGCGCTCACGAGCCGCGAAGCCTGGGTGATGCGTCAGTTGCTCGATCAATGGGCTCACCCCGAGTTCGCCAGCATCCTCTCTTTCAGGCGGAACCTGGCGTGCAGCTCCTTCGCCAATGGAGCCAGCGTGACCACAGGCGACTGGACCAAGGCCACCTTGCCCTCCTGGATCGACTCGATCATGGAAGGCATCCGCCACCCCTGGGCGGTGCTGGGCCTGGGGCCGATGGCCGTGCTGCAGGGACTCCGCGAAACTCCGACCCTGCTGTTGATGGACTGGGCTTTCCGCAACGGCCTGATGCAGTTCGGCGTGTTCCGCTGCCGTAAACCAACGACCTAGCCGCCGTTTTCTTCGACGATGCTGATCGGGTAGGTCCCGAACAGCACCAGATGCTCACAGTGATCTGCCAATTCCGCGACAGCCTGCTCAAGCAAGTCGGAATCAGCTGGTAGCTCCAGATCCACGAAGAACAGGTACTCGCCCATTTCCCGCTTGGACGGGCGTGACTCGATCCGGCTCATGTTCAACTGCCGATGGGCGAAGCAACGCAGGGCTTCGAGCAGGGCGCCGGGGTTGTTGGCCCTCAGCGAAAAGGCGAGGCTGCAGTGGGTGGCTTTGGTGCGGTCCGCAGGGATGGCAGGCGCACGCTGCAGCAGGAGGAAACGGGTGCAGTTTCCGGCGACGTCATTGATCGGATAGGCCAGCACCTCCAGGCCATGCTGGCTGGCCGCCTGGAGCGAGGCCACGGCAGCGCGGAAGTGGCTGCCTCCCACCAGGCGCGAAGCCTCCGCCGTGGAGCTGGTGGGCAGTTGCAAGGCATCGGGAAGATGTTCGGCCAGCCATTGGCTGCACTGGGCCAAGGCCTGGGGATGGGAGAGCACCTCACTGATGCCGCCGATCGGACCGCTGCCGAGCAGGGCATGGCGAACCGGCAGGACCAGAGCTCGCCGGATTCTCAATTCCTCATGCTCCCAGAGGGCATCGAGACTGGCCGTCACCCCCCCCTCGACCGAGTTCTCGACAGGCACCACGGCTGCATCACAGTGGCCGTCAGCGAGGGCCCGGATCACAGCCCGGTGCCCGCTCTGGGGGATTAGTTCCGCATCGCCCAATCCTTCAAGGTCAGCCAGGGTTCTGGCGGCCTGCTCGCCATAGGTTCCAGCGGGACCAAGAAAGGCAAGACGCATGACAGGGGAGCAACGGAGCGGCGAACGCTGATCGATAGGATCATCTCCCGCCGACTCCCCCACCCTGGCGATGCCTCTGGCTTTCGGCGCCCGCCAGCAACTCAGGATTCCGGTTTCCAGCCAGAGCGAGCGGCTGACCCCCTACCTCGAAAACGACGATCGGATCGTGAGCACCCTGCTGGCTGCCGACCAACTCCAGCGGCTCGGCGATGGCCGCTATCGCTACGCCGTCCAGCAACTGAACGTCTTCCAGCTCCAGGTCCAGCCGATCGTTCAGCTGCAGGCCACACGACAGCCAGGCCGCCTCGAGATTGAGGCCCTCGATTGCCAACTGGAGGGTCTCGATGCGGTCGACGACTTCGCCCTCCAGCTCCACTCCCATTTGGTGGTCAGCGAAACCGGCCTGGAGGGGGAAGCCCACCTTGCCGTCACGGTCAGCCGGCCAGCCATTCTGGGCCTGCTGCCACCCCGCGTGCTCGAAGCCACCGGCCGTTCCCTGCTGGCTGGCATCCTGATTGCAATGCGGAAACGGGTCGGCCGGCAGCTGCTCGATGACTTCAGCGCCTGGTGCCAGGAGAACTGAGCACCCGGGATAGAAAGGACTGGCGATGGAGCGGGGTGGCCCCGAGCTGTCGTAAAGCCTGTCGATGCATCGCTGTGCCATAACCGACATGGCGCTCCAGTCCGTAGCCAGGAAAGCGAGAGGCCAGCCGCCGGACCAGCAAATCACGCGCCTGTTTGGCGAGCACGCTGGCTGCGGCAATGGCCAGGCAACGGCGGTCACCCTGCACCAGGGTGACCTGCTGGCCAGACCAGGGTCGTAAGGGCAGAACGCCGTCGACCAGCACCAGGGCCGGACGTTGGGGCAGGCGTTGCAGGGCCCGCAGCATGGCTGCTTCGGTGGCCCAGCGAATGCCGTGGCGGTCGATCTCGCTGGCGGAGGCCTGGCCCAGCGCCCAGGCCTGGGCCAGGGATGTGATCAACGGAACCAGCCGATCGCGATGGCGGGCCGAGAGCGCCTTGCTGTCGGTGAGACCTGCGCTGGCTAGAGGCTCCAGGGCCGAAGCCGGCAACACAACAGCCCCGGAGAAGACGGGTCCGAACAGACAACCTCGACCCACTTCATCGACCCCGGCACACATCTGCGGGTCATGGCCGTCTTTGGCGGCCATGCCGGAAAGCAGTGGCGGCAGTGAGCCCAGCGACCCCAAGGCCGACAAACGGTTCAGACCGCGGCCGAGGAGCGACGGCGACGGCGACGGGGTTCGCCAGCGTCCTGCTCATCGGAAGCAGGCTGGGCCGGTGCTTCCGCTGTGGTTTCGGCCAGCGGAATCCCCTGACTGGCACTGCCGTTGGCCGGCAGAGCGGAGGTTTCAGGAGCCACTGAAGCGACCGCCGAGGGGCGTGAACGGGTGATCTTGCGACTGAGCGGCACCTGAACCACAGGAGCCTCAATCACCGTTGCGACGGTGGCCATCGGCTCTTCGGACTCCAGGGGGAGGGGGGTGATTTCGACCAGCACTTCAGGGGCCGGCTCACGCCGTACCAAGGTGGAACCGGCAGAAGAGCCGGCCTGGCTACTGGCGCCGCCGCTGGCACCGTTATCGCCACTCCCGTTGTCACGAGTGCTGCCATCGGTGCTGCTGTTGTCGCCATTACCCCGTCCACCGCGGCGCCGGCGGCGCGAAGCCGTGGACGATTGTTGTTGGCGAGCCGCTTCCAGCACGGCCTCGGAATCCTCGCCGGGCCTGACGACGCGCACCATCAGGTGTTCGCCACTGGGTTGGGGATCAAGCAACAGGGTGGGATTGAGACCGAGCCAGCCGTAGACCAGCTCCTGTTCTTCCTCCATCGGCACGGCCACCAATTCGGGTTCCTGACGGCGGCTGACCGGTTCACTGACAAAGCCCGCAGCAGCTTCACTGGGCTCGCTGGAACTCGCCGTAGCCTGAACCGGGGCACTGACCGGCGCCTCCACGGGTTCGCTGGAGCGGCCACCGCGGCTGCCACGGCCGCCGCGGCGGCGGCCATTGGATTCCGTGGTGGCCGGGCTGACAACTTCGGCCCGGGCCGAAGCCGCCGAGCGCACCAGGCCACTCACCGTGGCCAGGGGCTGGAGCGAATCGGTACCGGGAAGTACAGCCACATGGCCAAGGCCCCCGCAACTGGGGCAAGCACGACCGAACAACTCGTAGATGTTCTGGCCTTGGCGCTTGCGCGTGAGTTCAACCAAGCCGAGCTCGGAGAGCTGGGCAATCTGGGGGCGGGCAGTGTCATCGCGGACCGCCTGGGTGAAATGCTCAAGCAGCATCAACTGATCGCGCCTCGACTCCATGTCGATGAAGTCGATGATCACGACGCCACCGATGTTGCGAAGTTTGAGCTGACGGGCGATCTCGGCGGCTGCTTCGCAATTGGTCCAGAGCACGGTTTCCCGGGCATTGGCCGAACGGGTGAACGAACCTGAGTTCACGTCGATCACCGTGAGCGCTTCGGTGGGCTCGATGATCACGTAGCCGCCGGAGGGCAGATCAGCCCGGGGCTTGAGCGAATCGCGGATCGCCGCATTCACCCGGTAATGCTCAAGGATGTCGCTGGTTTCGGCGTGGTGCTCAACCTGCAGGCTGGCCTGATCGGCACCGAGAAAGGCGTTGACCCGGGCCACGGCCGCTGGGGTATCGACCACGACCCGCAGAACCTCCGGGCTGTAGAGGTCGCGCAGGACCCGATGGATGAAGTCTTCGTCACGGTTGAGCAGCACCGGAGGGCTGGCGATTTCGGCCGCTTCCTGAATGCCTTCCCACTGGCGCAGCAGGGTCTCGAGATCATCAATCAGCAGGTCTTCGCTGATCCCCTCGGCTTCGGTGCGCACCAGCAGACCTGCGCCGGGAGGCTTGATCAGCACACCGAGAGCCCGTAGCCGGTTGCGTTCGTTTTCGCCGTTGATCCGCCGGGAAATACTCACCCCCTGGCCGTGGGGCTGGAGGACCAGATAGCGGCCGGGGAGCGTGAGGTTGCCGGTGAGGCGGGGCCCTTTGGTGCCGGTGGGCTCCTTCATCACCTGAACCAGCACCTTCTGGCGAGGCTCAAGCAGCTCGGTGATGCCGGCTGCGCCCTTCCTCAGGCGCAGGGGGCCGAGGTCGGTGACATGGATGAAGCCGTTCTTTTCGCTTTCACCGATGTTGACGAAGGCCGCATCGATACCGGGCAAGACGTTTTCGACCCTGCCGAGATAGACATCACCGATCTGGTAACGGCCCTGGGCGACGACAAGTTCATCAACACGTTCGTCGTTGAGCACTGCGGCGATGCGCAGTTGCTCCGCAATGACGATCTGCTGGGGCATGGAGGATAGGGTTTGGCTCGATGGAGCCCTGCCAAGGGATGGGGATAGACCCCTGAAGAAACCCGACTGCTGCGCAGAGCGTGCCGCAATGCCGCTCGACTGCTGCTGAAGCGGAAGGGGGACGGAAGAAAAAGTCTGGTGAGGAAGCACCTCTAGAAGCTCATCGCCCGGATCACGTCGGTGCTGGCGAAACTGGTGAAGATCGACCAGTGCACGCAACCGTGTCGACAAGATGATGGGCCGCGTGAGGCGATGCCCGCTGAGAGGCGTTTACAGCTTCAGAAACTGCAAACGGGACTGCCGTCTTCGTGAGAATTTAGCACAACGTTCCCTGGCACCCCTCCGCCCTGAAACGAGGCCCGGCAGCAGGCAGCAAGCAGGAGTAACCCGTCAGAGCGCCTAGGCCCCACCACTCAGGCCCCTCGCGTAGGAGGATGGCCGGCAGGAATGCGGTGCCAGGGCGGTTGTGGTTCAGATCAATTCCAATTACCTGAAGCTCAAAGCGGGCTATCTCTTTCCCGAGATCGCTCGCCGGGTGAAGGACTTCTCGGCCGCCAACCCCGAAGCCTCCCTGATACGCCTCGGCATCGGCGATGTGACCGAGCCGCTTCCGGCCGCCTGCCGCGAAGCGATGAAGCAGGCCGTCGACGCGATGGGAAGCCGGGAGGGCTTTCATGGCTACGGGCCTGAACAGGGCTACCTCTGGTTGCGTGAGGCGATTGCCTCCCACGATTTCCAGGCTCGCGGCTGCGCCATCAGTGCCGAAGAGATTTTCGTCTCTGATGGCTCAAAATGCGACAGCAGCAACATCCTCGACATCCTCGGCGAGGGCATCCGCATCGCCGTGACCGATCCGGTCTATCCGGTGTATGTCGACAGCAATGTGATGGCAGGCCGCACCGGCGAGGCCGACGAGAGCGGGCGTTATGACGGGCTGACCTATCTGCCGATCACCGCCGCCAACGGCTTCTGCGCACCCCTTCCGGATTGCCCGGTGGATCTGATCTATCTCTGTTTTCCCAACAATCCAACCGGTGCGGTGGCCAGCCGCGAGCAGCTCCAACGCTGGGTCGACTACGCCCTGGCCAACCAGGCGCTGATCCTGTTCGATGCCGCCTACGAGGCCTTCATCCGGGATCCGGAACTACCCCATTCGATCTACGAGATCGAGGGAGCCAAGCGATGTGCCATCGAGTTCCGCTCCTTTTCGAAGAACGCCGGCTTCACAGGCACCCGCTGCGCGCTCACGGTGGTGCCGCGGGGCTTGATGGGGGTCAGCGCCGATGGGCAGGAGGTGGAACTCTGGAGCCTCTGGAACCGGCGCCAAAGCACCAAGTTCAATGGGGTGAGCTACATCGTGCAGCGGGGGGCCGAGGCGGTGTATTCCCCCGAAGGCCAGGGCCAGGTGAAGGAACTGGTCAACTTCTACATGGAGAACGCGGCGATCCTCCGCCGCGACCTCAGCAGCGCCGGCCTGCGCGTCTTCGGTGGCGAACAGGCCCCCTACGTCTGGATCCAGACACCCGATGGCGTCGATTCCTGGAGCTTCTTCGACCGGCTGCTGAGCGAGGCCCACGTGGTGGGCACCCCAGGCAGCGGTTTCGGCGCCGCCGGAGAGGGCTACTTCCGGCTCTCGGCTTTCAACAGCCGCGCCAACGTGGCTGAAGCCATGGAACGCATCGCCCGGAGCTCCCTGGCCGTTTCCAATAAGATGGCTGTCTGAGCGTGAATCGCCCCCCTTCCGCCGTCGTTCTGTCGTCTGCTGCCGTGCGCCTGTCCGTTGAAACAGCTCCCCGCTCCCCCGGCGGAGCGGCGGTGATCGATAAAGAGGTGCAGAGGGTGCGCAAGCCCTCGCCGCTCTATCGGGTGCTGCTGCACAACGATCCGGTCAACTCAATGGAGTACGTGGTGACCAGCCTGCGCGAGGTGGTGCCCTCCCTCAGCGAACAGGACGCCATTGCCGTGATGCTGGAAGCCCACAAGACCGGCGTCGGCCTGGTGATCGTGTGTGATCTCGAACCGGCGGAGTTCTACTCCGAAACGCTCAAGGGCAAGGGGCTCACCAGCACGATCGAGCCCGAGGACTGAGGTGGTACCCAGCGGTCAAGCGCGGATCCCCAGCCGGGGTTCCCCCCACTGGCTGGGCACCCTGCTGTACGTCCCGCTGCTCTATGGCGTCGGCTGGCTGATCTCCCGCCCGCTGGCCCTTCTGGCACCCGAACTTCGCGCTGATCAGCTCAACTTGGTGGGCTTGATTCTGGCCCTGGTGTTGCTGCTGCTGACTTTGCCAAGGCGGCTGGAGCAGGCCTGGGGAGAGTCCAAACCCTGGCAGCGTCTGGGCTTGGTCATGCCGCTGACGGCAGCCTTGAAGGCCCTGCTGCGCGGGCTGCTCAAGGCCGTTGCCCTGCTGGGATTCCTGGCCTTCGTTCTGATCGCCACTGGGGCGGCACGGGGATCCTGGCGCCTGGATAGTGGTATCGCGCTCAATGGACTGGCGCTGCTGGCCGGCGTGGGCTTCGCCGAAGAACTGCTGTTCCGAGGCTGGCTCTGGGGGGAACTTGAACTCCAACTCAGGGCCAGCACTGCCCTACTGCTTCAGGCGGTGATCTTCGCCCTGATCCACCCCTGGTACCGCACGGAGGGGGCTGGAGCCATCGGCCAGCTGGGGGGCTTGATCCTGCTCGGGATCGCCTTGGCCCTGCAACGTCGTGCTGACTCCGGCGCCCTCTGGGGTGCGATCGGGCTGCATGGGGGCTTGGTCGGCGGCTGGTTCGTGCTGCAGATGGGGCTGATCGAATTTTCTGCCAACGCGCCCGCCTGGCTGAGCGGACCGGGTGCCCCCAACCCCAATCCAATCGGAGGGGCCATTGGTTGGCTGGGGCTGGCTGCGCTGATCTGGATGCGGCGGCCTTACTGGGGGGCGCGGAGGCTCAGCAGCCCAGACGATGCAGCCGTCATCAGCTGAGCAACGAGGGCCATCCAGTGAAGCGAAAGGACTGCCGCGCAATGGGCCGCTAACGCACCGCCGTGGCCAGGGCCGCTTTGCCTTCAACAGGAGCTCTGAGGGCTTCCTCGAGGGGAGCCAGGCCGTAGTCACGTTCCAGCAGAGCCATGACCGTGCGGCCAAAATCCTGGGGATTGGTTTCAAACGCCTCCAGGCAAAGGCGGCCAAAGGTGCTGCCCATCGGCTCAGGGTTCCAGAGCAACTTTCTGGCCGTCCACGGCATCATGCTCATCGGGTTGTAGCCCGGTTTGAGCATTCCCTGCTCAAACCCATATTGCTCCAGGTGCGTGTGGGGCTGCAGGCCAATGAAGAAGATGGCGGGCTCCACCTTGTCAGCCCCGAAGATCCTCTCCAGTTCTCGGTGATAGGCGACGGTCTGCCGGATCGTCTCCGGCCTTTCATCAATCACGTTGAACGAATAATTCACCGAGACCTGCTCCCGGAATCCGGCCGCGGCAAGAATCCGGCAATTTTCCAGAACAATACGAAGGTTGTAGCCCATGCGCATTTTCCGCACCAGTTCCTGGCTGCCGGAGGTGATGCCGATTTCGAAGTAGCTCATGCCGGTGGCCACCATCAGCTCGGCCAGCTCGGCATCGAGGTTGTCAGCGCGGATGTAGGCCGCCCAGTGGATGTCAGCCATTCCTGCCACCGCGATGGCCCTTAGCAACTGCTTGGCATCGTCGATATAGCGGCGGGCGGGGATGAACTGGGCATCGGTGAACCAGAAACCGCGCACACCTCTGTCATAGAGCTGGCGCATTTCTGCGACCACCTCGTCGACAGGGTTTACGCGAACTTGCTTGCCTTCCACCACGGTGTAGACGCAGTAGCAGCAGTTATGGGGGCAGCCGCGTTTGGTCTGCACGCCCACGTAGAAATCGCCGCCTTCGAAATACCAATTCAGCTGAGGCCAGATCGAAGCGATGTAGGAGTAGTCGCAAGCCATCTTGACCAGACCTGCAGGTGGTTCATGGATGAGCCCCAGCCGAGGGGCTTCGCCAACAACAAAACAACGCTCACCGGCCAGCGATTGGCCGCGGATCAATTTCTCCAGCAGGACCTCTCCTTCGCCAACGGAGACCACGGTGCCTTTGGGCAAACTCTTGCCGAGCTGTTCGTAGAACACGCTCACCGCTCCGCCACCGAGCACCACCCGTGCCTCGGGGCTGAAACGGCGGGCCTGGCGAAGTCCACGGCGCACCAGGCGAAGGTTGCGCCAGAGCTCGCCATAGAAAGCCGCCATCAGCCGCAGGCCACCGAGGGCGCCACGCAGGCGGCGCAGTGGATTCGCGGCATAAAACACCTCAAAGGAGTTCTGAAGCGGGTTGCCGCCACGCCCATCGACAGGTGCATAGATCTGAATGTCCCGCCAGGAAAACACCAGCAAGGTGGGGCGGAACGCCTTGACTGTGGCGAGCAAGGTTCGCTCCACATCCAGAATTGGAAGGGCGGCCAGGTCAAGGATGCGCTGCTCGAGCTGAGGGAAACACTTATGCAGGTGATCGGCCAGGTAGATCGGCCCGATCGGAAAAATCGGGTTGCAGGGCAGGCGGATCAGCAGCACCCGCCCCTCTGCTGGCAGGGGCGGCTGGGGCTGGGAAGCCTGCCTTGGCAGCAATGCGGCCTGGGTCATCGGCCCTAGGAGAAGGAGCTGACGCTAACCAGAACACCTGGATCCCACGGCAGCGCAAACGTGGCTCAGGCGTCGGGCAAGGGAGCCCTTTCGCATGCATTTCCACACTTAGCGCAAGATTCCGTTACAGTGCCCAAGGCAACGGCAGAGCTTCGGCCTGTTGCGGCAAGGCTTTTCCTTCTAAGGCT
>JABMPN010000110.1 GCA_013203655.1 Cyanobacteria bacterium bin.51 | reverse complement strand
TGATGCCGCCGGTCCAGTCGCTGCGCAGCAGCTCCACGATCGAGATCGTGATGGCACCGATGCGGAGGCCACGCAGCAGAAAGCGACCCAGCTTCTCAAGGTTCGAGGGCATGAGCAGAGCTTGAGCTTCAGGTTGGCGGGAGGGTAGATCCCGTCAGCAGGTGCGCGATCGCCTGGGGCGGGACTCCCACCTGGTGGGCGATCAGCACCACCAACTGCTCCAGGCGATCAGGGCGTTGTTCCAGATGCTGCAGCTCAGGGCCACTGGCCTTGTCGCTGGCCTTGCCGTCACTCCTGCCGCTGGCTGCCAACTTGCCACTGGCTCTGCCGCCCTTGGCGGCTTTGACGGGGAGGGCGCTGCGCAAGGGCGGGCCAGCGGGATGGCTGAACAGGGCGTCCACCTGCTTCTCCACCGGGCCTTTGCTGAGGCCCTTGATGCCGCGTGCTTTGCAGAGTGTCCAGAGCGCCTTGATCGAGAGGCCCTCCAGTTCCACCACCCGTTCCTTGGTGTGGATCCAAGCGGCTCGAGCCCGAGCGGCTGGCGTCAGCTGAGGCCGTCCTGAGCTTCTGGCCGGGGCCGGATCGCATCCAGCTGCCGGATCGCGTTGCCTTTCATTCAGCGTCGGCCCTCTATGCCACCTGGGCCCATGAGGCGATCCACTCCTCCGGCCACAGCTCCCGGCTGGCACGAGATCTCTCAGGCGGAATGGCCGCCGATCTGATCTGCCCAGAGGGGCCAGAAGTGCTCGGGAGCTGAGGGCGGTTGTGGAGGGCGGGCCCAGGGGCTGGCGATCACGCCACCCGGCCTGCCAGCTTTACCAGGCCCAATGAGCCCTGCTGGTTTGTCATGCCCTGGTGTTGGAGCCCGCTCCTGCCGCCGTGCGATGCCACCGCGTTCGCAGCTGCCCGACCCCACTGCCTGCTGGGGGAGCGCGAAGATCTGATCAGAGCGGGTCAGTGAGGTCCTTGACCGCTTCGGGGTGGCTGGGGGCTGCTGGTGACGACCAGCGTTACGAGTGAAAGGCCTTGGTCATCTCAGGCATCGCTTCTGCCGCCAACGTTTGCCACACTGCGTGCACTCATGGTCGTACCGCGACCCCTTCTCTGTGGCCACTGCCGACCAGGTCAAAGCGCTGATCCGGAGCCACGCCGATGGTGATGAGTCGCGTTTTTATGCGGTCGCCATCCAGGTTGCAGCTCAAGCTGCTCGCAGCGGCCATGGAAAGTTCTCCCAGGAACTTCGCGAGCTGGTTGACCAGGTGAAAGCACGGGCCAAGGCCTTTGAGCCCGCGCGTGGTCCCAAGCCAGTTCCGCTCGCTCAACCCCGCGGCGAGCTGCCTGGGCTACTCACGGCCTGCTACCCAAAGACGCGCCTGGCCGACATGGCCCTCCCGAATCTCCTCAGCTCTCGCCTTGAGAGGGTGCTTACAGAGCAGCGGGAACGCGGTCGACTCCGCGAGCACGGTTTCTCGCCAATACGGAAGCTCCTCCTGGTGGGACCCCCAGGAACCGGAAAGACGATGACCGCGTCAGCGCTTGCAGGTGAGCTGGGTCTTCCCCTCTTCAGCATCCAGCTCGACGGGCTCATCACGAAGTACATGGGCGAGACCGCAGCCAAGCTCCGGCTCGTATTCGACGCGATCCAGTCCACGCGCGGGGTCTACCTGTTCGATGAGTTTGACGCGCTCGGAGTCGAGCGCAGCTCCACGAACGACGTCGGCGAGATTCGACGCGTGCTCAATTCATTCCTGCAGTTCCTTGAGCAGGACGACTCGGACAGCATCGTTCTCGGAGCGACGAACCACGTAGGCCTGCTCGACCGCGCCCTCTTTCGCCGCTTCGATGCCGTGCTCGAGTACTCGCTTCCCAGCGAAGAGGTCGCAACCCACGTGATGCGCGGGCGGCTGGCGCTCCTCGACACGAGCAACATCGAGTGGCCTGCGGCGGCGAAGGCGGCAGACGGCCTCAGTCATGCCGAGATTTCGATGGCCTGCGAACAAGCCGCGAAGAACGCCATCCTCGACCACACCACGGCCGTGCGAGCTTCCGGGCTCGTGACCGCGCTCAAGGAACGTCACTGCACGCACGCATAGGTGGCTGCCGGGAACGAACGAGTGGGCGCTTCTCGCAATCGCAGGCACATCCTTGTCCCTGAGCCACCAAAAGCAGAGAGGTACAAGCCGCACGGCCGGAAGATCGACGTCACCAAGCCCGAACCGCCGACAAATCGCAGGCAACATGGCACGGCGTTGCAGCACGCCCTCAAAGCGGCCGCCATTGAAGCTAATGAGCGCCGTGAAAGAGCTGGTATCGAGGTCAACGGCGCCATGCCTGGGCTCTATGTGCAGTTCGAGAGCCAGCCCGGCGTGCCGCTCCAGGTGACGTCGCTTGAAGACTCGCGGCAAGGCATTGAGGTCGTCGCCGTCAGCCAATCGAAGACCGAGGAGGCCGAGCCACGCCGCATCGAGCACGCGACGGTGTTCGTGCCCGACGGCAAGGTGAAGCACTTCCTCAAGCGCTTCGAGAGCTACTCGAAGACGACGCGGAAGAAAAAAGGCGAGCGCCGCTACCAGGACATGATCGATCCGGTCTCGACGCTTCGGCTCGCGACCCTGCGTTGCCTGTGGACCGACACATCAGAGACCTACCCCGAGGAGAACGAGACGATCTGGTGGGAGGTCTGGCTCCGTCGCCAGGATGGCAGCGAACTCGAGCGCTTGATGGAGTTCGCTGCTGCGCAAGAGATCGACGTCGCGGCACGTCGTCTCATGTTCGACGATCGCATCGTCACCCTCGTGCGCAGCACCCCCGTGCAGCTCGCAGCGTCGATCGATGTGCTCAACGACGTGGCCGAGGTCCGAAAGGCTAAGGAGACCGCCACGGTCTTCGTCGACATGGGTCCTGAGGACCAGGGGGAGTGGGCTCTAGAACTACGCGATCGCGTCTCGCCGCCATCAGCAGATGCGCCAACCGTCTGCGTGCTCGACACCGGGGTTACGCGCGGCCACCCGCTGCTGGAGGCCTCCCTCGACTCCGCCGACTGCCACACCTGCGAGCCTGCATGGGGCACGCATGACCACCACGGACACGGCACAGAGATGGCCGGCCTCGCGCTCTTCGGCGACCTTGTGCCAGTCCTCGCAAGTGCAGAGCACGTCGTGCTTCGGCACCGTCTCGAGTCGGTGAAGATCCTGCCTCCCGATGGACAGCCTGAGAACCCGCCTGACCTTTACGGTGCGGTCACGGCGGAAGCGGCAAGCCGCGCAGAGATTCAAGCCCCGGAGCGTCGTCGCACGTTCTCCATGTCCATCGCTGCGACCGACGAGCGCGATCGAGGCCAGCCGACCTCCTGGTCTGCGGCAATTGACGCACTCGCCGCTGGCCGCTCGTTCGATCCGAGCACGCAGGGGCTCGACTACCACGATGACGGTGACAACCCCGCGCAACGCCTCTTCGTGCTCTGCGCCGGCAACATCGACGAGACCGCGCTCTCCGTCGACCACCTCGATCGCAGCGACATCGATCCCATCCACGACCCTGGGCAAGCGTGGAACGCCCTCACGGTCGGGGCCATGACTGAGAAGTCCGTTATCAGCGACCCGGCTTGGGCAAGCTGGCAGCCGGTCGCGCGACCAGGTGAGCTGTCGCCGTGGAGCACCACTGGCGTGACCTTCGCGGAGGCTTGGCCGATCAAACCAGACGTCGTCTTCGAGGGCGGCAACGTCGTGAAGAACGCCGTAGGTGCAACCGACTATGGGTGCCCCGATCTCTCGTTGCTCTCGACACACTTCAAGCCCGCCTCCAAGCCGTTTGTGCTGAGTTGGGCGACCAGTGCGGCGACGGCGCAGGCAGCGCGCCTTGCCGCGCTCATCTCGGCTGACTACCCGAGCTACTGGCCCGAGACGCTGCGCGCTCTTGTGGTGCACTCGGCCGAATGGTCGGCACAGATGCAGACCCACCTGCGCGGGGCGAGCGGCAAGCGTGCCCTGGCGAAACTCGTGCAGCGCTACGGCTTCGGTGTGCCCAACACCGAACGCGCCCTGCGGAGTGCAAACGATGCGCTCACCCTTGTTGCGCAGAGCAGGATCCGACCGTTCATCAAGGGCAAGATGGGTGAGCTGAACTTCTTCGACCTGCCCTGGCCCCGCGACGTGCTCGCGGAACTCGGAGCGTCGCCGGTTCGCCTGCGCATTACGCTCTCGTATTTCATCGAGCCAAACCCGGGCCGGCGGGGTTGGAAACACCGCCATCGCTACGCCTCGCACGGTTTGCGTTTCGAGGTGAAGGGCCCGACAGAATCGGCAGAGGAGTTCCGCAAGCGCCTCAACAAACAAGCCCTAGAAGAAGACGAGGCCAAGCCCGCTAAGGGCGGCGACTCGTCGGAGTGGTACCTCGGGGCACAGGCCCGCAACCGCGGCTCGCTCCACTCAGACTTCCTCTCCTGCAATGCCGCCGACCTCGCTGAGCGCGGGGTCATCGCCGTGTACCCGGTGAGTGGCTGGTGGAAGGATCAGCCAAAGCGTGATCGCAGCGATAAGGGAGCTCGATATGCCTTGGTGGTTTCCATCGAGACGCCTGGCGTCGAGACAGACATCTGGACGCCAGTCGCCGCTCAGGTCGGGATACCCATTGCCATTGAGCCGTGATTCGTGGCCGGTGGAGTGGATCTGCTCATGGGCCCAGGTGGCGCAGAACGCCGCCGGTGAGTGGAAGCTGGCGCGATCGGGCAGCTGGATGCGATCGATCGCGGGCAGATAGCAGGCGCGATCCCCCCCGAAGCTGACCGGCACCGGCCAGGCACCCAACAAGGCCTCGGCCGCCTCCAGGCGCTCCGGCTCCGGCTTTACCTCCTCACCTTCCGCCGCCTTCCGGGCTTCGATCAGGCCAGCGAGGGCCGTGCCCTCGAGATCGGCGGCATTGAAGACCGCCACCGGCCGGTAGCTGGCCCAGCTGCGCAGGGTGACTTCCCCGGCCTCGCCGGGCTCTTCTCGGCTGTGGAGCTGGGGCCGCAGGATATGAACCGCCTTGCTGCCCTTGCGGGGGAAGATGCCCACCTTTTTGGCCTCGGCAAAGCCGCACCAGAACGGCAGGGCCGATGCCCGGATGTGCATCCCGAGGGTGAGCAGGATCGGATTGGCACCGCGGTAGCGATGGCCTGAGATCAGATTGACGTGGTGCCCACCGCCGCTGCCATCCCAGGGCCGCCGCCAGGGGGCGGAGCCGGCCTCCATCAGCTCGATCAAGGAAGCGACGATCTTTTCCTCGGCCGTGGGGCCATCGAAGGTTTTGCGTGAGCGGGACTTGGACGCGGCCATGGCCGGCAAAGCGCGGGACGCCCGAGTGGTGCCCCGCGCAGGCAAGGGCGGCGACGGCACCTGTCGCCGAGCCGCTTGCGTCAGCCCTTGCCCGTGGGGCGACCATGAGGAATCCCGCGCGACCCATCCCAGGGGGATTCAGACCCCAATGGCCCTTCCGGTCGTTCGCGGGGCACCATCAGCTGAGGAAGGTGCCATCGTTGGAAAGCAAGTGGACCTTTCCATGGCGATCGCGATCGAACTCAGCGACCACCAGGCCCAGGCGCTGAGCGAAGTTGCTGCACGGCTCCAGGTTCCAGAGGCCGAGTTGGCTGCTGCAGCCGTACGGGATCTGCTGGCACACCAGTCCGCCGATTTCGATGCTGCCGCGCAACGGGTGCTTGAGAAGAACCAGGAGCTCTACCGACTCCTGGCTTGATGCGTTGGCTGCACCTGGCCGAGGTGCTGGAGCTGCACCGTCGCCTGATTCAGCAGAGTGGTGGCATGGCGGGCCTACGCGATCTGGGCTTGCTGGAGGCGTCACTGGCCCAGCCCCGCCAAAGCTTTGCCGGTGTTGATCTCTACCCAGGATTGACCGCGAAAGCAGCAGCCCTGGGCTTTTCCCTGATCCAGAACCACCCCTTCGTGGACGGGAACAAGCGCATCGGCCATGCCGCCATGGAGACCACCTTGGTGTTCAATGGAGTTGAGCTTTCCGCCAGCGTGGAGGCTGCCGAGGCGGCTGTGCTGGCAGTCGCCAGTGGTCAACTGAATCGTGAAGCCTTCACCCGCTGGGTGATGGCCAACCAACGATCCCTTGACCCCCTGTAAGCAGGGCGATCGTTCGGATTGCTTGCTTACAGGATTCCAGCTGAATCCGTGCCTGCGCCGTTGCTACGGGGTGCAACCGCCCCATACCCCCCCAGCGCTCAGGTGATCCTGAGCAGATCACCGCTGCTCCAGCCACCGGTGCGCCGCATCCGTGACGGCCTGGAGGCGGTGGTCTTGGTGATCTGCCGATCGAAGCTCCCCTGCGAGGGGGCCATGGCGACGGAGAAGGCAACACCAGGTGCTCCGACGACCCGCTGGGGCCAGACGCCGGTTCGGGGCTTGGCGTGAACCCGGGCGATCTGAGCCGGGGCCTTCATCGATTTGGCGCTGATCATGGTGGCGGGCATGGCTGCATGGCGTTCGTTTACTTTCCATTGCCAGGCCAGGGCCGGCGCTGGCAAGAGGTGTTGACGCCTTGCTGCTGCACTGATGCCTCCTGCTCCTCGTGGCGCTGCCACCCGTGATCTGCATGGGCGTTTGCTGCGCGATAAGCCAGTGCCGCCAGGCCCACCAGGCCCCTGGCGCGTGACGGCCAGAATCAGTGGCGGCCTGGTGCAGATCAGCAACAACCACGAGTCGCGGGTGATCCGCAAGGCGGAAGTGGAGGCCTACCTCTGCACGGGCAAGTCCTGGTGATTTGAATCCTGCGGAGCTCAGAGGACCTGCGGGGCGCCTTACGGCGTTGGTACCCAGTTTTCAACATGCAGGCCGCGCACCTGGGCAAACTCGCGGGTGTTGTTGGTGATCAACGTGGCCTGCTGACTCAGGGCATGGGCCGCGATCATCGTGTCGAGTGAGCCAATTGGTGTGCCCCGGCCTTCCAGCTCCGCACGCAGGTCGCCATAGGCCCAGGCTGCATGCTCGTCAAAGGGCAGAATCGTGAGTGGGGCCAGAAACATCTCCAGAGCCTGACGGTTGCGCGCCGAACCACTCTTGGCCACCCCAAAGGCCAGCTCGGCAGCTACCACACTGCAGAGGCCAATCTCTCCAAGTCGGTAGTTCTTGAACCGCTCCAATACAGCTTCTGGTTTGGCATTGATGATGGTGATGCAGATGTTGGTATCGAGCAAGATCATGGGCTGATCGCCTCCCGGATCTGTTCCTCGGGTTGCACGCGCGTGAGCACAAATCCCGGCTCGAAGGCCGCCAGCCCCGCCTCCAGGGTCTGCCAGGGGTCATCGATGGGCAGCAGCAGCACCCCATTGCCGAAATGCTTCACCACCACCTCACTGCCGCTGAAGCGGTACTCCTTCGGCAGCCGCACCGCCTGGCTACGGCCCGATTGAAAGAGACGTGCGGTGTCCATCGGATGCCCCTGATCGGGTAGTGACCCATGGTAGCTACCACGGCTGGAACGCGTCT
>JABMPN010000109.1 GCA_013203655.1 Cyanobacteria bacterium bin.51 | reverse complement strand
GATCTGGCCCTCGCTGGAGGTCACCTCCTAGAGCACGGACTTGAGCCGCTCCTCGAATTCACCGCGGTATTTCGCACCGGCGATCAGGGCGCCCATATCAAGGGAGATCAACTGGCGGTTCTGCAGGGCTGAAGGCACATCGCCGTTGACGATCCGCTGGGCCAGCCCCTCAACGATCGCGGTTTTACCCACGCCCGGTTCACCGATCAGCACCGGGTTGTTCTTGGTGCGGCGGCTGAGGATCTGGATCGTGCGGCGGATTTCCTCATCACGGCCGATCACCGGGTCGAGCTTGCCCTCACGGGCTGCCTTGGTGAGATCGCGGCCGTATTTCTCCAGGGATTCGTAGGTGCCCTCGGGGTTCTGATCGGTCACGGTCTGGCTGCCTCGAACCGCATCGATCGCTTCCCGTAGTTTCGTCGCATCAATGCCGCACTGCGAGAGCAGCTGGCGCCCGCAACGCCCATCACCGGCCAGGGCCAGTAGCAGGTGCTCGATCGAGACGAAGCTGTCGCCGAATTCCTGCTTGAAGACCTCGGCCTGATCGAGCAGGGCGTTGAGCGCCTTGCCCAGGAACACGGACTCCGGCGCCGCACCCAGGCTGGGCTGCCCATGGATGAACGCCTCCACCTTCTGGGCCAGTACGGCGGGATCCACCCCCGACTTCTCGAGAATGCGCGTGACCAGGCCCGGACCTGCCAAAAGGGCCGCGAAGAGATGTTCGGTTTCGAGTTGCTGGTGGCGGCGCTTCTGGGCCAGTTGTTGGGCGGCGACGATGGCGCCCCAGGCCTTCTCAGTGAACTGCTCGGCGGTGGGTTGCATGCGACCTCTTGGCATCGTTTCCGTGTACGAAAACCGTATGCCGGATCCCCTGGCTACACAGGGGGGGTGGCCCGAAACAAATGGCGAATCATCCGAACGAAACGGTGGAGTGGTCTTTTAGGTTTCTTCCCAGACCTCTCCGCCCCATCAAGCGATGCGCCGCTTCCCCTTCGCTGTTTTGCGCCAGCCCCAGCTGCCGTTTTCGTTGGCCCTGTCCTGGCTCGGCGTGGGCTTGGTTGGACTGATCCTGCCGGCTGGGGCCATGGCGGCCAACTGCAGCATGCTCAGCGCCGTTGGTGGTGGTACCAGCGTCAGCAAGTCGATCCAGCTGGATGGTCCCCTGGTGTTCCCGTTCGGGCGCACCAATTTCAACACCGACTTCGCGGTGACCAGGCCATTCGCGAGTTACCGGCTGAACTTCAAGTCCACCTCCACCAAGGCGGGCCCCTTTCCGATCCAGGCCTACCTGAAGTTCAGCGACGGCACCAACCTTCAGGTGGTGAACGAAACCTTCGACGCCCAGCCCGGGGAGTTCAAGCAATTCGGCCCGGTGGTGCCTCCCGCCAACAAGCTCGTCAGCCAGGTGAACATGAAAGTGGGCAGTGGCTACAACGCCAATGCCACCGGCTTCAGCTACACGATCTCCGTTTACGGCTGCCGCTGATCCATGCCTGCTTTGAAGGAACTGCTGCGATCGTTCCGCAATCTCACAATCTTCGTGGAGATGGCGCAGACGGGCGGGGGCCTCAACAGTGTCGGCAACCTGATCGATAACACCCTCGACCAGCCGAGCCGCTGCCCGCCCGCCAGCCTCGGGCAGGCCTATGCCGCCAGGCTGCTGGCGCTCCACTACGACGCTGATTTCTTCCGCCCCAGGCCGGTCGACACCGAAGCCCAGTGGCTCACCCAGCGGATCGCCACCACCCACGACATCCACCCTGTGGTGGCCGGCTTCCCGGGCTATGTGGCCATCAACCTGGTGGCCTCCTTTGCCGCCTTCCGCTTCAAGCTCGACCAGCACGAGACGATCAGTCGCTCGATCGCCCACGGCCACGCGATCGCCCTGGAGGCCGCCCCCCTGGTGGTGCAGCGCTGGGAAGAGCACTGGGAGCGGCCGCTGGCCGAATGGCGTCAACGCCCCAACCTTCTCCACCAGGCCGACGACCAGCCCTCTGGCTCCGGCGCGTCTCCAGCGCCATGAGTGCAGCCTGCCAGCTACCCCCGCCCGCGACAGTGCCGGGGACTGAGACCCTGAAGCTGCGCCACTGGCCGGGCTGGTGGGGCGAGGCGACTGCCACCTTGAAGGGCTTGCAGGCAGAGGTGCCGTGGCAGCAGGACTCGATTCACATCTTCGGGCAGCGGCGGCTTTTGCCCCGGCTCACCTGTTGGATGGCCGATCCAGGCTTTGACTACGCCTACAGCGGTGAACAGCAGATCCCGCAGCCCTGGATCCCCCGCGTTCTTGACTTGCGGCGAGCCCTTGCTGCCATCGCTGGGTGCGCTTTCAACTCGGTGCTGCTCAACCTGTACCGGGACGGGAACGACCGGATGGGCTGGCATGCCGACGACGAAGCTGAACTCGACCCCAGCGCGCCGATCGCTTCGTTGAGCCTGGGGGCAACCCGCAGTTTTCGCTTCAAACCCAAAGGGCGAGGCCCACAGAGTGGTGAGCGTCACTGCCTGGAGCTGGGCCATGGCGACCTGCTGTTGATGGATCCCCCCACGCAGGAACACTGGCTGCACGAGCTGCCGAGCCGCCGCCGGGTGAGCCAGCCGCGCCTCAACCTCACCTTTCGGCGACTGCGTCCCCGCTGATCGCCCCGCTACGGCGCGCTCAGGGCCAGGGCCATATCCCTCACAGTCCTATGCCACGGGTCTCAGGGGGACACAACTGGCGCGGGCAGCCATCGGTGCCGTAGATGGCATCGGAGGGCGACAGGCACCCGCCCGCATTCTTGCGGGCAACCTGGGCGGTGGGCAGCCGCTTCGGTTGGAAGACCGCTTCCTGGCGGGGCACCAGCAGGGGACAGCCATCGGCAGAGAAGGTCTGAGCCTGTGCCTGAGCTGTGGCGGCGGTGGCGGTGGCGGCGACCAATGGCAGAAACAGCAAGAGGGCGCGGATGATCATGATGGGCGCGTCGATCGACGGGCATTCAAGGATGGAGAGCGAGAGTCACGGGGATCTGCTTGCCCGGTTGGTGGCGGAGTCACGCAGCTTCGAGTCCAGCAGCAAGGATGCCGAGAGGAACTGCTGGCTGGTGGTTCACCGCCATGCCCATGGGGTACTCCCCAGTGAGTACGACATCCGCGAGATCCCCGAAGATCTCTACCTGGAGGTGCTCGCCCTCCACCGCCAGCAAGCATGAGCTTGCTGGCTCAGCGGCACAAAAAAAGCCCGCCAGAGGCGGGCGTAGTCATTGGACAGGTGTAACAAAACAGTTGGAACAGTTGAGAGGCTATGCAGGCCCACTCGAATTCTGATCCAATCCGATCAGGTCAGGCCCAGCCCTTGGCAGCCATTTCTTCGACATAGGCCGAGACATCGGCAATGTCGGCTTCGGTGAGCCGACCGAGGAAGGCGGGCATGGCGTTCTTACCCTTGGTGACCTGGGCGGCGATAGCTGCCTCATGATCAGCGCTGTAATCGGCCAGGTAAGCCTCCAGAGCCCCCTGCTTCAGGGTGCGCTCGGCATTCACCACATTGCCGCCACCCATGTGGCAGGCGGCGCAATTGGCGGAGAAAAGCTGGCCGCCATGGGCGCTATCGGCAGCAAAGCTGGGAGCTGCACCGAAGAAGAGGGCAAGGCAGAGAGCGAAAAAGCTGATCAGGCGACGCATGGAAAAATCCGGGCAACGAACCAAAAGTAGGTCGGCTCCTAAGCCCAGGGCCAGGCAGACAGCCACGATCGAAACAATCCTGTGATCATCACTCAACAATCACCTTGCCCACCATGCCGGCGCCCCGGTGGGGCTCGCACCAGTAGTTGAAGGTGCCCACTTCACTGAAGGTTTCTTCCCAGGATTCGCCTGGGTTGAAGGCCAAAGCCGAGTGGCTCAGCTCTTCGTGGCCGTCGAAGACGGCGTTATGGGGGGCCAGCTTGTTGTTCACAAAGCGGACGGTGTCGCCCTTGGCGATGGTCAGGCTGCTGGGCTCAAAGGCGAGCATGCCGGAGTCTGTGCCTAACTTCACTTCCACGGTGGCGGCCTCGGCAGGCAGAGCCAGCAGCAGGCCGCTGATCAAGGCAAAACAAAAGGCGAACAGAGAAGAAAGCAGGCGGGACCGCATGGCAATACCAGAGGTTTTGTCCATACTAGGAAATCAACACCGCCCCAGGGCGACGCTTTCAGGCTGAAGGTGGCTTGCGGGCAAGCCCTGCGGTTTCGAAGGCCAACTCCAGGCTGGGAGCCAGGCTGACCAGCCCGAAGCGCTCCGGTGGGCTGATCGGCTCATGCACGAAGTGGCGCTGGCGAATGCTGAAGCGATCCCAGGCGTTCACCTCGATCGGCAGCACCTTGATCAGGGCTTCGATCAACCAGCCGCTGAGCTGCAGGCCAAACGGGGGACGGCGGATCCCTCGCCAGCGGCAGAGCCGGCTGACGGTGTCGTCAACCGTGACCGCCGTCTGGCCGAGCACCAGGCGTCGCAGGGCCCCTTGCCCCGGCTCCGGGTTGGGTTGGTGTGGTTGCAGGGTCAGGTTGACGCAGACCCGGGCGATGTCCTCGGCGTGAATGAAGTGGAAGCTGGCCTCGGCCCGCAGCCAGCGCGCCAGCCACAGCCAGCGCACCACTTCGTTGAGCCCGGCGGTGAGGTAGCTGGTGGGCAGGCTGCTGCCCGGGTTCACCGATCCACCGAACACCAGCGTCGGAAACACCGCCACGATCCGCTCGGCGAGGGGATGGCTGTCGAGCTGCTGCAGGCAGAGGGCCTTGGTCTGGATGTATTCGGTGCCATAGGCCCCTGCTTCCGGCAGCAGATTGAGATCGCGGTCGAGGATGCTGGCGGTGGAGAAGTAGATCACCTGCTCCAGCCTGTCTGGGTCGGTGCGCGCCAGCAACTCCTTGACGGCCACCACGTTCACCTGATGGGCACGCTCGGGATCCCCCCAGGCGGTGGCCGTGTGGATCAGCCTCTGGGCCGAGGCGATCGCGGCGGCGTGGGGTTCTTGGTCGCGCAGATCACCCACCAGCAGGGTGATGCGGGGATCGTGGCGGGGAACGGCGGTGAGCTTGTCGGGATCACGCAGCCACAGCAGCAGTTCCACGTCGGATTCGCGGTAGAGCTGCTGGGCGATCGCCTGGCCGACGCAGCCACTGGCGCCGGTGATCAGAACCTTGGCCGGAGCGCTCAACCAGCGGCTCCGATCAGTTCATTCACCGTTTTGCCGGCTTCAAAGAAGACCCGGGCATTCTCTTCCGGCGTGCCCGGCAGGATGCCGTGGCCGAGGTTGAGGATGTGGCGCCGCCCCCTGGCCTTGAGCACCGTGTCCACCACCCGGGCCCGGATCGCCTCGGGGGTGCCGAACAACAGCCCCGGATCCACATTGCCCTGCACACCAAGGTGCTGGGGCAAGCGGGCGAGTCCATCGGCCATGTCCACGGTCCAGTCCAGCGAGATGAAATCGACCCCGGTGCTGGCCATGCGCTCCAGCACTCCGGCGCTGCCGGAGATGTAAAGGATCAGGGGTGTGTCGGGGTGGGTGGCTTTCACCTGATCCACCACCCGCTTCTGGTAAGGGGCGGCGAAGACGTCGTAATCGAGGGGGCTGAGCTGGCCGGCCCAGGAGTCGAACAGCTGAACCATCTGGGCGCCGCTGTCGATCTGATAGCGCACATAGGTGGCGATCGCATCGGCCAGATGGCCCAGCAACTGGTGCAGCAGGGCCGGCTCCTGGAAAGCCATCGCCTTGATCACCGCATAATTCTTGCTGCTTTTGCCTTCCACCGCATAGGCGGCCAGGGTCCAGGGGGCGCCGACAAAGCCGAGCACGGCCGCCTGATGGCCAACGCTCTGGCGCAGCCGCCCGAACACCTCACCCACGAACGGCAGGCTCTCGGCCGGGTTCAGCGCCCGCAGGGCCTCCACCTGGGCCCGGCTGCGGATCGGCGGATCGATGATTGGCCCCTTGCTTTCAACGATGTCGAAGTCGATGCCGATGCCGGGCAGGGGCGTGAGGATGTCGGAGAAGAGGATCACCCCGTCGGGCGCAAATGCCCGGAACGGTTGCATCGAGATCTCGTAGGAGAGATCGGCGTTTTCGGAGCGCTCGCGGAAACCGGGGTGGCGATCGCGCAGGTCGCGATACACCTTCATGTAACGGCCGGCCTGGCGCATCATCCACACCGGCGGCCTCTCCACCTGCTCACCTCGGGCGGCGCGCAGCAACAGGGGAAGGGGTTCGGCCATGGGGGATATGGGAGGCGGGGTCAGAAGCGAAGCCAGGGGCGAACCTACCCGACCAGAAGACCGCCATCAGCAGCTTCGTCACACAGGACCGGGCTGCGCTCCTTATCCCTGCGAAACACCAGCACACTCAGTGGCGGCAGACAGAGTTCGAGCGAATGGCTGTAGCCGTGCATGGCGGTGGCGTCGCTGAACTTGCCCCCGAGATTGCCGAGGTTGCTGCCGCCGTAGCGGCTGCCGTCGGTGTTGAACACTTCGGCATAGAAACCCTCCAGAGGAACACCGATGCGGTAGTGGTCGTGGGCCTGGGGCAGGAAGTTGGCCACCACCACCAACCAGCTGTCGTCGCCACTCACCCGGCGCATGAAACTGATCACCGAATGGCGGCTGTCGCTGCAGTCAATCCACTGGAAGCCGAACTGCACGAAGTCGTCGCGCCAGAGAGCCGGCTCGGCGCGGTAGAAGCTGTTGAGGTCATCGACCAGATTCAACAGGCCCTGATGGGGATCGAACTGGAGCAGGTTCCATTCCAGATCGCCCCAGACATTCCATTCGGCCCGCTGACCGAACTCCATGCCCATGAAGATGGTTTTCTTGCCAGGATGGGTCCACATGAAGGCCAGCAGGGCGCGCACATTGGCGAACTTCTGCCAGTCATCGCCGGGCATCTTGTTGAGCAGATTGCTCTTGCCGTGCACCACCTCATCGTGGCTGAGGGCCAGCATGAAGTTCTCGGTGTAGTGATACCAGATCGAGAAACTGATGTTGTTCTGGTGGAACTGACGCATCCACGGATCAAGCTCGAAATAATCGAGCATGTCGTGCATCCAGCCCATGTTCCATTTCAGGTTGAATCCCAGGCCGCCGAGATGGGTGGGCTGGGTCACCATCGGCCAGGTGGTGGATTCCTCGGCGATCGACAGCGCTCCGGGGAAGTGCTGAAACAACACGGTGTTGGCCTGCTGCAGAAAGCGCACGGCTTCCAGGTTCTCGCGACCGCCCTGGTCATTGGCCAGCCACTCGCCATCGGGCCTGAGGTAATCGCGGTAGAGCATCGAGGCCACCGCATCCACCCGGATGCCATCGATATGAAACTCCTCAAACCAGTAGATCAAATTGGCCACAAGGAAGTTGCGCACCTCATTGCGGCTGTAATTGAAGATCAAGGTGCCCCATTCCTTGTGCTCACCGATGCGGGGATCGGCATGCTCATAGAGATGGCAACCATCGAAGAAAGCCAGGCCATGGCTGTCCTTAGGGAAATGGCCTGGAACCCAGTCGAGCAACAGGCCAAGGCCCGCGGCATGGCAGCGATCCACAAAGGCCCGGAATTCGTCGGGGTTGCCGAAGCGGCTGGTGGGGGCATAAAAGCCGGCCACCTGATAGCCCCAGGAGCCATCGAAGGGATGCTCGGCGATCGGCAGCAGCTCGATGTGGGTAAAGCCGCGTGCCACCACGTAGGGGATCAGCCGATCGGCCAGCTCGGCGTAGGTGAGCAGGCGAGCGCCCGGCTTGAGATCGGCGGCGGCCACCGGTTGCCGCGGCGTGCCATCGGCCTCCAGGAAAGGCTCGTCGATGGAGCCATGCATCCAGCTACCCAGGTGCAGTTCATAGACGCTGATCGGCTGATCGAGGGGATTACGGCTGTCCCGCTGTTCGATCCAGGCCTGATCGCTCCAGCGGAAGTTGCCCAGCAGGGCCACCACCGAGCCCGTCTGGGGCCGTAATTCATGCTGAAAGCCGTAGGGATCGGCTTTCTGGTAGCAGTGCCCCTCGGGACTGCGCACTTCGTATTTGTAGACCGTGCCCACCGCCAAGCCGGGGATAAACAGCTCCCAGATGCCGCCGAGCCGTTGTTGCATCGGATGGTGCCGGCCATCCCAGGCATTGAAATCACCGAGCAGCGCCACGCTGCGCGCGTTGGGCGCCCAGAGGGCGAATTGAACCCCGGGCACACCACTACGTTCGCAGGGATGGGCGCCTAGACGCCGCCAGATGTGGTGGTGGTTGCCTTCGGCGAATAGGTGGCGATCCAGTTCACCCAACCACTCCTGGCGGAAGGCCCAGGGGTCGTGCTGGATGTGGGTGATGCCGGCCCGGCTCACCTCCAGCTGGTACGTGCAGCCAGGATCGCCGTCGAGCTCCGCTTCAAACAACCAGGGGTGGTGGGGAGTGGCCGTGGCGTGGCTGCGGCCATGGAGCAGCAGGGCCACAGACTGGGCTTCCGGCATCCAGGCCCGCACCACCCAGCCATCACCCTGGGGCTGGGGGCCGAGCACCGCGAACGGATGGTCGTCCCGGCAATCCCCCAGCCGTTGTCCTGCTTCAGCAATCCCGTCGAGGCTGGCGGGGAACATGGAGGGCAGGCATCCGAAAATGAACCCTAGACGGCAAGCAGATCACTCCAGCCGGTTTGGTTTTGAGTCGAAATTCTGGCGAGATCAGGAACCGGCAGCCACGCCAGGTGTTCTGATTTCTTCAGGAAAATCAACACCGATGATGTGACCGCTGGGATCAAGGATCACGAACAGGTTGTCGGTGAGTTGGCTGAACTGGGTGGTGACGAGCACCAGTTGCTGTTCGCCGCCTTCACTGGCCACCACGGTGCCGCGAATCCGCTGAAAGCTGCCGGTGAGTTTCTCCAGATCCTTCCAGCGGTTGAGCAGATCCTGGGGGCTGATCTGGGTCTGCATATCGCTGGAGAGCAGGGCGCGGGCCTCGATCAGTTTTCCTTCACTGAGGGCGGTCACGAAACCAGAGGCCACTTTCTCGATCGGGGTGTCCTCCAGGGACGTTTCCCAGCCCAGCAGCCGGCCCTGCTCATCAAGCACCAGGATCAGGGGTTGGGACCCCTTGACGGTCGTTAGCACAGCTTCAACCGTGCTGTCGTCGGCGCCGGTGAGCACCTCTTTGATGCGGATGCTGAGAATGGGATCGCGCTGCTTGAGGCGCTTCTTCACCCGCTCCAGCGTGGTCGACCGTTGCAGATCCGGTGAGAGCAGGTCGTAGATCGCCTGGCTGTCTTGGCGGCGCAATCCCTGGATGATTATCTCCGCTGAGCTGCGAGCCTGGACTGCGCTCTGGCCCGCGCTGGCCGGGATGGAGGGGAACACAGCACCAAAGGCCAACGCCATGGCCAGCAGGGGGGCACGCAGATGGGCAGGCAGAGTCACAGCCGGTGAACGAACGATCAGCCCAGTTTGGCCGATCCGATCGGCAGCAGCCACAGCATCGCTTCGGCCAGCATCAATTGAAGGGTGATCACCCGGTGCGCGGGACCCACCGGCCCGGGCTGCTGATTCGGGTTACCGCTCACGACGGCGATCTGGGGCCAGGCGGCTCCAGCCAGGGACAGACGCAGGCACTCGCCGCTGGCAAGGGTGGCCCGCAACGGCTGGAAGTGCAGAACGCGGCGTTGGCGGCGCTGGGCATCAGGGCCGGTAAAACGGGCCACCGCCGTGCTGATCTGCAACACCTGGCGACCGCCCGCGCGCACGATCGACAGGGCCGCACAGAGATCGAATCCGGGCTGATCGGCTGCCACCTCCAACTCCAGCCGGGGGCGCCCCTGCAGGATCAGCCCGGATTCGAGGGCACCGCTGCTGAAGCAGGCCACATCGCCGCGGCGGTCAAGATCTGCGCGCTCGGCGGGTCCGGCATCGAGGCCCAGGTGTCCGCCACGACCAGGCACGGCGCGCCAGGGGTCATGGACCAGCCAGACGTTGCCGCCCGCTCCCCCATCCTCCGGCCGTAACAGGCGCCCTTCACCGCCATCGATGCAGGCCAGACCCTGACTGCTCAGGCGCCAGGGAGACACACCCTCTGGATGCGGCGCTTCGCCCGGCTGGGCCCAGTCGGCGGTTGTCAGATCGGCAAACCGCTCACGGACCAACGGCTGTGGCGGCGGCCGATCGCGCAGGTGCTGGTCGAAGAAGGCCAGCTGCAAGCGATCGCTGCCGCCGTTCCAGTCGAGATGGGTCCAGGCCCCGATCCGCAGCAGGGGGTCACCGCCGGCGCGGAGGCTGCGTTCCTGCAGATCGAGAATGCCTTCGAGCTGGGCATCCCACCAGCCCCCGAGCAACAGCATCGGTTGACGGAACAGCGTGTCGGGGGGGGCATGGACGGTCCAACCGTCAGCATGGGCAGGATCGAGGCGAAACCAGCCCAGGCCCATGCCGCCTGGGTCATGGCGCTCCAGCAGGGCAAGGCCGTCCTCGAGGAAGGCACCGCTGCGCAGGCTGTGGCGGATCGCCTGCCAGGCCTTCTCCTCACCGCGGCGGCGCACTGTTTCGGCCGCCAGCTGCAGGGCCCAGGCCAGGCCAAGCGCCCAACGATGGGCGCCGCCGTCGCTGGCCCAGTGCAGCCGTTCATCGAGGCCAGCCATCGCCGGGACCAGGCAATCGGGAAGGATCGTCGGGTCGTCACAGAGCAGCTGGGTGAGGCCCTGGTAGGAGAAGCCGTAGCAGCCAAGTCGGCCATTGGAGCCAGGCAGGCTGCGGGCCCAGGCCAGGGCGGTGGCCCCATCGCGTGCTTCCTGGGCGAAACCGGCAAAGGTGCCGGCCGAGTCGCCACATCCGCGCACGTCCTGCACGGCAACGAGATAGCCCTGGCCGGCATACCAGGCGGGGTGAGCGCTGGTCACCGTTGAGGCGATCGCCCGCTGGTAGGGCTGGCGCACCAACAGCACTGGCCAATGGCCGGCCATGGCCGGCTTCCAGATGCGCGTGGCCAGCCTCACCCCATCGGGGCAGGGCATCCAGGCGTCGAACCACTCCACCGACAGGGGCGGCGGCACTCAGCGAACGTCGGGGCAGTGCAGGCCAACCACGTAGGTGGTGACAATTTCAGCGTCAGGCAGGCTGATGCCCTGACGGCTGGCCACCATGGCGATCGCCTGGGGGGAGGAGGAGCGCACCCCCTGGCTGTTGAGCTTGCGAAATTCGGCGCAGAGACTTTTTGCCAGCTGTGGATTCTGTTTGACGGACTCCAGCAAGGCAGAGGCCGCCATCGCCGAGCTGCCGCTGAACGCCGTGGCAAGGCCAAGAACAACGGCCAGGCCGAGGCCAACACCCAGGCCGCGAGTTTCTCTGGCATGCCTGCGCCGGAGCAATCGCTGGGGGAAAGAATCGAGGAACACAGACGATCCGCCGCAAAGGGGATACTGATCTATTTCAGGCGTACCCCGGGCCTTGTGGCCCCGGTTGAGGTCAGTTTGGCGAGCGACCGGTGCTGCGCCGGGCCGCGCTGATCCACTGTCGCACCGTCGTGGCGCTGACCATCGGCAGGGTGGTGCCGGTCAAGGAGCGTTGCAGCCGGCCAAGCTGGACCACCAATTGCTGGGGGGAAGCCTGGGCCAGGCCATCGGCACTGGCGATGCCGGCATAGAGCAACAGGGCCGCATCGGGCGGCGCCAGGCCGATCGCCACGATCAGCTGGGCCTGGCCGCGCAGCTTGATCAGCCGCTGCTCTGAGGCTCCATCGCGGGCCATCCGACGCAGCTCAGCGTCGCTCAGCTGGGCCAGAGTCTGCCAATCAAGGTGGTCCGAGAGCTCAAGCTGGCGTTGCTCAGCCTGGAAGTGAATCGGCAGTGTGCCGATGGCGGTTGGCCTCAAGGCAGCAGCAGGGCCACCTCGCCCCGGTTGTTGCGGGTGGCTTCGGCCAACACCACCGGCCGGCTGAGGCCTGGGCCCACAGATTCAACCCGGCGCAGGCGCACATGCACCAGACCATCTGGACTGGAGCGGCCATTGCCGCGCAGGTTCAGGGCCAGCTGTTTGGCCGTGGGGGCGAAGGCCTCGGGGGGCAGATCGGCCGCAGCGGTGGCCACCACCAGGTTGGTGCCGTTGTCGAACACGATCGGCGCCGTGACCGCCCCCTCCACCAGCACGCGGGGGTTGTAGCTGATCGCGAAGGCCAGACAAGACAGTGACAACAGGGCGGTGAAGCTGGTAATGCCCACCAGGCGAAAGCGGATTCCCCAGCCAGAGACAAATCCCGCCACCATCAACAGCGCCAGCACACCGCTGGCGGCACCCAGCCATTTGCCGACGGTCAGCAGCAGAGGATCAACGGGCATGGGGGGCTGGGCGGCAGTGAAATCACCTTATAGATTGCGGAAACCTCAAGCGGTAACCACAACGTTCCGATGGGGTTGCCGAAGCTGGGTTGGCGCCACACCCTCGTTCTTGGCGGGGTCTTGCTCGGTGCGGGAACCGCGGTCGGTGTCTGGTTCGGCGCCGACTATCTCGTTGGCAGGCTCTATGGCCACCTGCGCCCAGACCTGGAACGCCAGATCGGCAAGGGGCTGGGCCATCCGCTGCAACTGGGTCCCTATCGGGGTTTGCGGCCCTGGGGACTGGCCATCGGGCCGAGCCGGGTGGAGGCCGGTCCCGCCGATAACTCCACGGCCGCAGCCCAGGGCCTTGGGGTTGCGATCGCCCCCTGGGCCAGCCTCGTTCAGGGGTTGCCCGTGGTCCAGCTGGCCGTGCAGGGCGGCAGGCTGGAGCTGGAACCCAATCGTCAGGGCCAGTTCTGGGTGTTCAGTGGCGTGAAGGGACAAGCTCCCCCCCGGCTGGCCCTGCGGGTGCGGCTCGTCGATCCGGCCAGCGTCACGGTCAAGCCTCTCAACGTGAAGCTGCAGGTGGCCGGTGGCGTTGGCGTCGCGCTCCACCGCAGCCAGATCACCTGGTCGGGATCAGCCCTGTTGCCGCCCCAAGGCCGTTTTGCGCTTCAAGGTGACGCCAACTGGGAGACGGGCAACATTCGCCTCAACCTCGGTGTCAAGCGCCAGCCATTGGCGGGTCTGGTCTCCTTGCTGCCGAACACCAGAGGCACCAGCGCCAGCGGCTGGATGGATGGCCGCCTGCGCCTGAGCCGCAGCGACGGTCGCAACAGCTGCAACGGCGCCCTGAGCCTCAACGAACTTGAGCTGGAAGACGAGCTCCTGCCAGGCCCATTGGAGATCGAACGCCTGGCGCTGCGCTGCTCCGGAGAGCGCCTCAATCTCAGCAGGACCCCCTGGCAAATGGCGAACTGGCAGGGGGCCCTCAGCGGCAGGCTGGAGCTGGAGCGCTGGGTTGACTTTCGTCTCACCGCCGAGGACCCCAAACGCGGGGACCAACTCGCTTTCGACCTGCGCGGCCCCTGGCGCCAGCCCCGGCTGGAGCTCGCCGGGCAGGTTCCGCTCGGGCGTGGAACACCGACCAGCCCGGCCCCCTTGCGTTTTCGCGGCCAGGTTCTGGCCGACTGGCGCCAGTCGTTGACGCTGCGGCTGGCTGAGCTTCAGCTCAACTCGGGACGCTCGGAGCTGCTCATCGCTGGACCGTTGTGGCCCAGCCTCAACCTCGACAGCCGGGCCCTGGGCGTGCATCCCTCGCTGTGGGAGTCGGCGCCCTGGCTGGAATCCCTGCTCGGCCAGGAGCAATGGCTGAGCGGCCGTCTCAGCCTCAGCGGCCCCTGGAGGCAGCCCGTGCTGCGCAGTGCTCTGGCCCAGGCCGGGCGACCCCTGCTGGAGATCGAGGCCCGCCGCACCGTGCCGCCGGGCTCAGGGCCGCTGGGCACGATCAGCGCCAACTTGCGGGCTCCTGAAGGGCTGAGCGTGAACCAGACGACCGTGCTCGGCCCGGCCCGGGCCAGCCTGGCCTGGAGTGGCAATCTGTTGCGCCTCACTGAGCTGGAGAGCCCTGAGCTGAGCGCCAGAGGCTCCCTGCCCCTGCGCTGGCAGAAGCGCCGTGGGCTGGTGGCAGGCACCCTGGACCTGGCCTTCGCTGCGCCGCCGTTTGCGCTGCAGCGACTGAGCCCCCTGCTTGGGGTTGAGCTGGAAGGCGATCTCGCCGCCAGCGGCAGCTTGCGTGGTCCGCTTGCAGACCTGCGTCCCGATGTTCAGCTCACGCTTCGCAACCCCGGCGGTGGTCCGCTGTCGCTCAAGGAAACCTGGCAGGGGTCGCTCACGGCCAACGTCGGAGCCGGAAGCAGCCTGCGCATGCGAGCCCAGGGCCCGGCGCCGCCGGGCGAGCTGCGTGCCCGCCTCTCGGCGAACTGGTTGCCGCAGGAGGTGGTTCTGGAGCGACGCGAAGGGCAGTTACGACTCGTCGGCAGTCCCCAGCGCTACCAATGGGTGGCGGAGCAGTTTCCCGTGGATGGGCTGGCGGTGGAGGTTGGGCCCAAGGCGCGCCCCACCCCGATCGGCGGTCGGCTGAGTGGCCAGGGCCTCCTCGATTTCCAACCGCTGGCGGCCAGCGGCTCGCTCACGGTTGAGCGTCCCATGGTGCTGGAGCTGCTGGGGAAGGAATTCACGGCCAACGGCGGCATCCGCGAGCGGTTGTTCCAGCTCAAGGGTCGCTTCGAGCCGCTTGAGGGCGGTTTGGTGACTTACACCACCAGTGGACAGACGAATGGAGCCCTTCGCGCCCAGCTGGAGGGTCGTCGGCTGCCGCTGGAGATGTTCAGCCAGCTGGTGGGGAGCTGGCCGTTGACCCAGGGGGCGAGCCCGCTGCCCAGGGGCCGGGCCGAGGATCTGGGCACCGTGCTGATTGAAACCTTCGGGGAATCGATCGATGCCCAGCTCAAGGTCCTGCAAATGGCCAAGGAGCGGCTTGCCGCCTTCCAGGTGACTCCGGAGGAACCGGCCCGGATGCGTCTGCAGGATCTGCGCGGGTTGGTCGATGCCGATCTCACGCTTGCCGGTCCAACGATCGGGCAGCTTCGCCTCGATCTGGCCGCCAAGGGGCATCTCTGGCAAAGGGGTGCCGACAAAGACAAGGCGCTTGGGCTCGAGCCGCTGGTAGTGACGATCCAGGGCCCCCTCAGCGGTGGGCAGGGATCCTTTGGCCTCGATGGCCTGTCGCTCAGCCTGCTGGCTCTCTTCACCCCCGTGCCCGCCAGCCTTCGCGGCGTTCTCTCATTGGAGGGTCAGTACCAGCTCGGTGATGGGGAGCCCAGCTTCTCGACCACCATCGCGCTGCGCGAGGCCTTATTGAATGACACCCCGCTGAACCTGGAGCAGGGGGAGCTGTCGCTGGCAGGCAACAACCTGAATTTCCAGGGCGCCCTGCGGGGTGGTGGTGCTGAGAACAGCGTCGATCTGATTGCTGAGGTGCCCCTGGATCCGGAGGCCGATGGCTTGCGCTTGCGGCTCTCCAGCCGGGGCGATGGCCTGCGCTTTCTCAATGGACTGAACGAGGGTGAGGAGATCTGGCAGAAAGGCAGCGCCGACCTGGAAGTGCTCGTGCGCGGCAGCCTCAGCCAGCCTGTGGCCAATGGCTTCCTGCGCTTCCGCGAGGGCGAACTCGATCTGGGCGGCCAAGAGGTGCGACAGCTCGAAGCAACGATCCTGTTTGATTTCGAAGAGCTTCTTGTCCAGGAGTTCAGCGCTCGCGTGGGCGAGAAGGGCACGATCAAGGCCGGCGGCGGTTTGGGCCTCACCGAGGTCACGCCTCAGCTCAATCCCCTGGTTGTGGAGATCAGCCAGGCCCGCGTCCGTGTCCCCAGACTCGAAGCCGACATCGATGGCGAGCTCGGAATCGGCGGCAGCCTGCTCAAGCCGGTGCTGGGCGGCGACCTGCAGGTCAGCAAAGGAAGCATCAATGCTCAGCCGGGTGGCCTGGGCCGGGCCGATGCCAACGGCATGGTCGAGCCGGTGGCGGTCCAGCAGCTGTTGGAGGAGAAGTGGGACTTCCAACAGCCGTTGGTGTTGTTCGGTCCCGAGGTGGAAACAACCACCGGCCTGGCGTTGCGGCAGGCGATTCCCAATTTCTCCTATGTGCGCCTGAACGACCTCCGACTCAGCTTCGGCCCCGATCTGCTGGTGGTCGCTCCACCCGTGGCCACCTTCAAGACGGGCGGGCTGCTCACCCTCAACGGCCCGATCGACAGCACCCTCTCGGCCAGGGGCGTGGTGAGGCTGCTGAGCGGAAGACTGAGTTTCTTCACCACCAATTTCACCCTCGATCCCGACGCGCCGAACGTGGCGGTATTCACCCCGTCCCAGGGTCTGCTGCCCTTCCTGGACATCGCGCTGCGCACCCGCATCTCCAACACCTTGAACACAGGCACTGATCGCAGCGCGATCACTGATCTCTCGCTGCGAGGTGATTTCACCCCCCTTGACCAGCTCAACTTGGTGCGCGTCGTGCTCAGGGTGAGCGGCCCGGCCGATCGGATCGGCGAGTCGTTCGAGCTGCGCAGCAACCCGCCCATCTCCGAGCAGCGACTGGTGGCCCTGATCGGCGGCAATACCGTGGCTGGACTCAGCGGCGGTAATGCCGGTGCGGCACTGGCCACGGTGGTTGGCCAGACCCTGCTCTCGCCGTTGTTGAGCAGCCTCACCGATGCCCTTGGTCAGCGGATCAGCTTCGCGATCTATCCCACCTTCGTCACCCCGTCGGTCAACGAGGATTCTGAGGAAACAGACCAGTCTGTTCCGAGCCAGTTGGTGCTGGGCACGGAACTGGGTCTGGACCTCACCGATCGCTTCAACTTCTCGGTGCTGGCCGCCCCGAACCGCAGCAACATCCCTCCCGAGCTCACCCTCCGCTACCAGGCCACCGACAACATCGGCGTCCAGGGCACCTTCGACACCGAAGGGCGTTGGCAGACCAGGCTGCAACTGTTCTTCCGCTTCTGATGGGCCCTGCACCTGAGCTGATCGGTGTAGATCTCGGTGGCACCGCGATCAAGCTGGCCCGCTTCAGCCCCAGTGGGGCCTGCCTGGCGGAACTGAACTGGCCAACGCCCCAACCGGCCCTGCCTGGGGCCGTCACCCGGGCACTGGTGGAGGCGATCGCCTCCCTCGACCCGCAGCGACAGGCCGCGCTGGTGGGCGTCGGCCTGCCCGGCCCGATGGATCGCGCCAGCCGGGTGGCCCGGCTCTGCATCAACCTGCCGGGCTGGCGTGATGTGCCGCTGGCCGCCTGGCTGGAGCCCCTGCTGGGACGGCGGGTCACCCTGGTCAACGATGGCAACGCCGCCACGGTGGGGGAAGCCTGGGCCGGTGCCGCCCGGGGTTACGCCGACGTGCTGCTGCTCACCCTGGGCACGGGAGTGGGAGGTGGGTTGCTGCTGGGGGGGAGCTTGTTCACGGGCCACGGGGGCGCCGCCTGCGAACCCGGCCTGATCGGGCTGGACCCGGCCGGTCCGGCCTGCAACAGCGGCAATCGGGGTTCCCTGGAGCAGTACTGCAGCATCAGTGGCCTGGGCCGGCTCAGCCCGCTCGATCCCGCTGAACTCTGCCGCCACGCCGATGCCGGCGAGGGCGAAGCCCTGGCCATCTGGGCGGAGTATGGGCGCCTGCTGGGAGTGGGGATCAGCTCCCTGATTTACGTGCTCACGCCGGAACTGGTGTTGCTTGGCGGTGGCCTCAGCGGAGCCAGCCACCACTTTCTGCCGGCCCTTTGGCGTGAAGTGGAGCAACGGGTGCTGCCCGAGAGTCGCCAGGGGCTCCAGATCTGCCGCTGTGCCCTGGGCAATGGGGCCGGCCGGCTGGGAGCCGCCAAACTCGCCCGCGACCGGCTGGGATGATGGCGCGATGGCTTCCACCATTCCCGAATCTGTCCCTGCACCCAGCGCCGATCTGCTGCAACGGGCCACTGCCGTGCGTCAAGCAGCGATGGCCCTGGCCCAGACCGGCGACAGCCAGCGACAACAGGCCCTCGAGGCCATGGCTGGCGCCCTGGAACAGGACGCCAAGGCCATCGTGGCGGCCAACCGGGCTGATCTTGAGGCCGCCGAGCACGACCAGCTCGCGGCCGCTTTGCTGGGGCGGCTGAAGCTCGATGCCAGCAAGCTCGCTGACGCCATCTCCGGGCTGCGCCAGGTGGCGGCCCTGGCCGATCCGCTGGGATGCCGCCAACTGCACACCGAACTCGATGAGGGCCTGATCCTCGAGCGGGTCAGTGTGCCGCTGGGGGTGGTTGGGGTGATCTTCGAAGCGCGGCCCGATGCGGTGATCCAGATCGCCGCCCTGGCGATCCGCACCGGCAACGGCGCCATCCTCAAAGGAGGACGGGAGGCCAGCCGCAGTTGCCAGGCGATTGTGGCGGCGCTGCACAGGGGCCTGGCTGGCACGGCTGTGGCGCCAGACACCCTGGCCCTGCTCACCTCACGCCAGGAAAGCCTGGGACTGCTCAAGCTCGACGGCCTGGTGGATCTGATCATTCCGCGCGGCTCGAAAGCCCTGGTGGAGTTCATCCAGGACCACACCCGCATCCCCGTGCTCGGCCATGCCGATGGGATCTGCCACCAATACGTCGACCATCAGGTCAACCTCGATCAGGCCCTGCGCATTGCGATCGACAGCAAAACCCAGTACCCGGCAGCCTGCAATGCGACCGAAACCCTGCTGGTTCACCAGGAGGTGGCAGCCGCCTTCCTGCAGCGGGCGATCCCGGCTTTCACCGCCGCCGGCGTCGAGCTGCGCGGCGACCCAGCCGCCTGTGCCCTCGGTGTGGCCAACGCCGCCAGCGCGGCCGATTGGTCGACGGAATATTTGGGGCTGGTGCTGGCGGTGAAGGTGGTGGCCAGCCTGGAGGAGGCGATGGCCCACATCGCCCGCTACGGCTCCCGACACACCGAGTTGATCTGCACCAGCAACACCGACACCGCCGAGCGCTTCCTGCGCACGGTGGACAGTGCCGGGGTTTTTCACAACTGCTCCAGTCGCTTCGCCGATGGCTTCCGCTACGGCTTTGGCGCCGAGCTTGGCATCAGCACCCAGACCATGCCGCCGCGGGGCCCTGTCGGTCTGGAGGGCCTGATCACCTACCGCTACCGGCTGCGCGGCCACGGCCAGATCGCCGCCGATTACGGCGCCGATGCTGGCAAGACGCGTCAGTTCCGCCATCGCCCCCTGCCGCTTTGAACACTGGGAGCCCCTGGGGGAAGGATGCGATCCATGTGCTCGGGCTGCGGCTCTGGGCCCATGTGGGCGTGCTGAAAGAGGAGCGGCAGCTGGGTCAGGCGTTCGAGCTGGCCTTCAGCCTCTGGCACGACCTGGAGCCGGCCGGCCGCAGCGACGACCTCAGCCTCAGCCTGGATTACGCCCTGGGGATCCAGGCGCTGCAGGCCCAGGCCCGTGAGCTGCGCTGCCTCACCCTGGAGCACTACGCCGAGCAGGTGATGGACCGCCTGGAGCAGCTGTATGGGCCGGTGCCCCTGCGGGTGGAGATCTGCAAATGCCAGGCACCGGTCCCGGGCTTTGGGGGGAGTGTGAGCGTGGAGCGCTGGCGCCATCGGCCTGATCCGCACTGATGCCTGGCAATCCGATGGCTGCCTACCCACCCCTGGTGCTGGTGCACGGCCTCTGGGACTCGCCTCGCCTGTTCAACCGGCTGCGTGACGCCCTGGCCAGTGAGCGCGACCCGCTGCTGATTCCCTACCTTCACCACCGGCTCGGTGCAACCCGGATGGGACCCTTGGCCGAACGCCTGGGCGAAGCGATCGAGGCGGCCTTCGGGACCAGCGAACCGATCGACCTGCTGGGCTTCTCGATGGGCGGTGTGATCGGCCGCACCTGGATTCAGGAGCTGGGAGGGCACCGGCGGACACGCCGCTTTTTCTCTGTGGCCAGCCCCCAGCAGGGCACGCCCCTGGCCCAGATCTGTCCGCCCTGGCTGCTGGGCGGAATCGCCGAACTGAAACTGGGCAGCCCCCTGCTGCGCCGGCTCAATGCCGATCTCAGTGCCCTCGAAACAGTCGACTGCCGCAGCTTCTACACCCCCACCGATCAGATCGTGGTGCCGGGCTGGAGGGGGGTGCTGCCCGTGGGGCCCAGCACAGCGCTGCCGCCGATGACCCATCAGGGCATCCTCAGCGATCGGCGTGGCCTGGCGGTCTTGCGGCAGGCCCTGCTTTCAGACTGAGCTGGTCGCCAGGCCGGAGTGGCGGATCAGGGCTTCGGGGCTGGGCGGCCGGCCGCGGAAACGCTTAAACACCTCCTGGGGGCTGCGGCTACCGCCGAGGCTCAGCACCGTGTCGCGGAAGCGGCGACCGGTGGCGATGATTTCGGTCTCGTTGTCCAGGCCCACCTCCTCAAAGGCACTGAAGGCATCGGCGCTGAGCACTTCGGCCCATTTGTAGGAGTAGTAGCCGGCGGCGTAGCCGCCGGCGAAGATGTGCCCGAACGAACAGAGCAGGGCGTCTTCCTCGATCAGCGGCAGCACCGTGGTGGTGGCGGCGATCTGGCGACGCAGCTCGGCCGGCGTCACGCCAGCATCCGGCTGCCAGAGGCTGTGCAGGCGCAGATCCACCAGGGCCAGGTGCACCTGGCGCAGGGTGGCAGCTCCGGCCATGAAAGTGCGGGCCGCCAGCAGCTTGGCGAAGCTGTCGTCGGGCAAGGGTTCGTCGGTCTGCCAGTGGCGGGCCATGCCCAGCAGCGTTGCCCGGTCATAGCACCAGTTCTCCATGAACTGACTGGGCAGTTCCACCGCATCCCACTCCACCTGGTTGATGCCGGCGGCCTGCGGCCGCTCCACGGTGGTGAGCATGTGCTGGAGCCCGTGGCCGAATTCATGGAAGAGAGTCTCTACCTCCTCGAAGGTCATCAGGCTGGGCGTGCTGCCCACCGGCGGGCTCTGGTTGCAGATCAGGTAGGCCACCGGCAGCACCGGCGTGCCCGCCGAATCGAGCGAGCGGCCCAGGCAGTCGTCCATCCAGGCACCGCCTCGCTTGCTGCCCGGGCGGCTGTAGGGGTCGAGGTAGAAGGCGGCAATCGGTGCAGCGCTGGCAGCATCGATCAAGCGGAAAAAGCGCACATCCGGATGCCAGATCGGTGCTTCGCCGTCGGCGGGCACAATCTGGATACCGAACAGGCGACCGCAGAGGGCAAACAGGCCATCAAGTACCCGGGGCAAGGGAAACCAGGGCCGCAGGGCCTCGCTATCGAGATCGAAGCGCTCCTTCCGTAGAACCTCGGCCCAGAACGGCAGATCCCAGGGCTGGAAATCGGCGGCCTCGGGGGCGCCATGGCGGGCCGCGCAGGCCTGGAGGTCGGCCAGCTCGGCCTCGGCGATCGGCAAGGCAGCCACGCGCAGGTCTTCGAGCAGGGCCTCCACCGCCTCCACCGAATCGGCCATCTTCTTCGAGAGGCTGAGATCGGCCCAATGGCGGAAACCGAGGCGGCGAGCCTGCTCCGCGCGGAGCGTGAGGATGCGGCTGATCAGGGGCTGGTTGTCGCCTTCACCGCTGGAGGCCCGCCCCACATGGGCCTTGTAGGCCAGGGCCCGCAGGTCACGGCGACGGCTGTATTTCAGAAAAGGCCCATAGCGGGGTCCGTCGAGGCCAAGCAGCCAGGGGCCCGCTGTGGAGTCACTGGATCCGGCCGCCTGGGCCAGTTGCTCCAGCAGGCCAGCAGGCAGGCCCTCCACCTCGGCCGCCGTGGTCAGGCGCAGCGTCCACTGGTTGGTGGCATCGAGCACGTGGTTGCCGAAAGTGCTGGAAAGGCGAGCGAGTTCCTCACTGGCCTGGTTGAAGGCTGTCTGCTCGGCGCCGCTGAGGCCAACGCCACGCAGCCGCATCGTGCGCAGTTCGGCGCTGAGGATGCGTTGCTGGGTGGCATCGAGCTGGCCGGCTTCACCGGGCCCCGCTTGGTTGTGCTGGCTCTGCAGCTTTCCAAGGGCCTGATAGATCGCCTGACTCTGGCCGGCTCGGTTGCTGAAGGCCACCACGGCAGCCTGCTGGCTCTGGTGGGCCTCCCGCAGCTCCGGGCTGTTGCACACCCCCACCAGATGGCTGACCACCCCCCAGCTCCAGCGCAGCTGCTCGCCGAGATGGTGCAGGGGCTGCATCACCGCGTCCCAGGCCAGGATCTCGCCGCTGGCCTCGGCCCGCTCCAGATCTGTGAGGAGGGCTGCTTCCAGCGCTGTGAGCGCCTGAGCGAGCTGATCGAGCAGCAGGGGAATCTGGCTGTTCACCTGCTCGGCGGTGATCGCCTCGAAGGCCGGCAGGCCGGCGCCAACCAGCAAGGGAGAGGGCAGCAGCGGGGACGGAGGCAGTGAAGACGAAACCACGGGGGCGCTCATCGACGGATGGATCGCTTTTGGCCCATTCCAGCCGATCGGCCAACGGGGCGTGGGCTCAACCCAGGGCGGGAAGCCGGCTGAGGGCGATCACGCTGTGACTGGCCACGGTCTGGGCCAGGGCGGTGGTGCTGGCGCCGTAGAAATCGATCGCCAGGCGGGGCCAGAAGCCGATCGCCAGGGTGGGCACGAGCAACACGAGGCCAATCACCAGTTCGCGCGGTCGCATGTCGCCCAGCACCGCCAGGGCCGGGATCCTGGGGCCGAAGAACACGCGCCGGCACATCGAGAGCAGATACACCGGCGTGAGCACCAGGCCGATCGCCGCCAGCAGCACGGTGACGATGCGGACGCTTGTGGTGAAGCCTTCGTTGCTGGTGACGCCCAGGAACACCGTGATCTCACTGACGAAACCGCTCATGCCCGGTAGGGCAAGAGAGGCGAGCGAACTGGCCAGGAAGAAGGCGAAGGTGATCGGCAGCACTTTGGCCAGGCCACCCATGTTGGGGATCGAGAGGGTCTTGGTGCGCTCATAGAACACGCCGGTGACGAAGAACATCGAGGCGGCGATCAGGCCGTGGCTGATCATCTGCAACATGGCGCCGCTAGTGCCGAGGGCACTGAAACTGCCAATGCCGATCAGCACAAAGCCCATGTGGCTGATCGAGCTGTAGGCGATCTTGCGCTTGAGATTGCGCTGGGCAAAGG
>JABMPN010000010.1 GCA_013203655.1 Cyanobacteria bacterium bin.51 | reverse complement strand
GGTCATGTCCTCAAGCCCCCGGGCGTACGGCTGAGAGGGGTGACATCTTTCCTGAAACCGGGGGGCTCTGCTCGGCTTGCTTCCCCGGTCATGTTCACCGCTGGACTCGTCCCGAAGCAGAAGCCAAGGGCTAGGGCCGGTTACAGGGTCTCGGCTCGCGCTGCCCTGGTCGTGGCCTCTGATTCATTGATCGATCCGTCTGGCTTGCTTCTCAGTACGGCAAGCCGATCCATCGCAGCACCGCCGGCACCAGAGTGGGTTCAGCTGCCCTGAGCAAGGAGAGGCCATGACCACGACCCTGGAAAAACCCACCGCTCTGAAGTGCGCCTGCGCTACTAGGCACCCCAACGGCGAGCCCTGCCACGCCGGCTGTGGCTGCGAATGGCATGGCTGAGCCCGCTCCGCCTCCTGCAGGACCGATTCCTCTGGAGCTGCCGGCCGGCGTTCACCAGCTCTGCAGCTGCGGTCGCAGCCGCCATGGCTGGTTCTGTGATGGCGCCCACCTCGGCACCGGCCGGCTGTTCCGCGAGCTGCGGCTTGAGCAAGCCAGCACGGTGATGGTCTGTGGCTGTGGTCACTCCCATCGCTACCCCCTTTGCGATGGCAGCCACGCCAAGCCAGCGGTCAGCAGACGTTGGTGGAAATGGTGGGCCTGAGCAGCTCGATGATCCGGACAGCTATCGCTCAGCGGAGCCACTCCTCCAGCTTGGTGTAACGCCGGCGGCCCAGATGGTTCTTCACCGCCATCGCCAGCGCCTTCTTCTCGCCCACCAGCACCACCAGCTGCTTACCGCGGGTGATGCCGGTGTACACCAGATTGCGCTGCAGCATCGCGTAGTGCTGCGTAAGCAAAGGGATGACAACGGCGGGGTATTCGCTGCCCTGGCTCTTGTGGATCGTGCAGGCATAGGCAGGCACGAGGTTGTCGAGTTCACCCCAGCCTTAGGTCACCTCACGCCCGTCAAAACGCACCGTCAATTCACTGGCATCAGCGTCGATCGTTTCCACGGTGCCCACATCACCGTTGAACACCTCCTTCTCGTAGTCGTTGGCCACATGCATCGCCTTCTCGGCCGGGGCAAAGCGTCAGCCGAAACGCTCCACCCCCACTGTCAGGAAAGAAGTCTGCTCAAACTGACTCATCCTTGAGTGGCCACACTAAGGACCTTTCATCAGCCGCTTGAAGCCACGCAGCGGATTTCCTTGCCGCCAGAGGCGCCCTACACGGCTGCGACATGTCGTTAAATACATGGCTCCATAAACCTTATTACCCTACGGACATAGCGGCATGCTGGTCCAGTTTTCCCCTTCGCCCTTTCCCTGCCTCCATCCCGGCCTGCTCTGCAACTCCCTCGCCTGGTCCGGCATGGCGTCCGTTTGCCTTCGCACGCCTCTGTCTTCCCCCCCAACGATGCTTGCCACCTTCGATGTCGTGACCCTGTCACGGTTGCAGTTCGCCCTGACGGCGATTTTCCACATGCTCTGGCCCGTGCTCTCCACCGGCCTGGCCATCTTTTTGGTGGTGCTCGAAGCCATCTGGCTGCGCACCAGAAATCCCCTCTACTACCGCCAGGCCCGGTTCTGGGCCAAGCTCTACGTGCTCAATTTCGGCATCGGCGTCGCCTCCGGGCTGCCGATGGAGTTCCAGTTCGGTACCAACTGGGCGCCGTTGTCGGAGTTCGCCGGCGATTTCTTCGGTGCGGTGCTCGGCTTTGAGGGAGCGATGGCCTTCATGCTTGAGGCCGGATTCCTCGGGATCATGTTATTCGGCTGGCATAAGGTGCCGCCGGTGATCCACTTCCTCTCCACTGTGATGGTGGCCTTTGGTGCCAATCTCTCGGTGTTCTGGATTCTCAGCGCCAACTCCTGGCTGCAGACCCCCGCCGGCGGCACGTTCTCGGATGGACACTTCCACGTGCAGAACTATTTCGCTGCCATCAACAACCCCTTCATGGTCAAGAGCGTGATCCACATGGCCCTGGCCACGGTGGAAACCTCGATGCTGGTGGTGGCCGCGATCAGTGCCTGGTCGCTGCTGCGCAAGAAGGCGCCGGAGTTCTTCCTGTTCTCCTTCAAGCTGGCGCTGGTGATTCTGCTGGCGGTGGCGCCGATGCAGATCCTGGCCGGCCATGAGAGTGCTGTGCAGGTGGCCGAGCATCAACCCACCAAACTGGCGGCGATCGAGGCCCTCTGGGACGATCAGGCCGCCGGCAGCTCCCCCGCCTGGAGCGTGCTGGCCGCTCCCGATGAGGCCAGCGGCAGCAACCGCTGGAGCCTGGAAGTGCCGGGAGCCTTCAGCTGGATCCTGGAGACGCGGCCACGGCTCAGCCAGCCCGTGCGCGGGCTCAACAGCTGGCCCGCCGACCAGCGTCCCCACATGGTCGGCCTGCTCTTCTACGCCTTCCGGGTGATGGTGGCGATCGGACTGGCGGCGGCAGCCCTGATGGCCCTCAGCCTGCTGCTCTGGTGGCGCGGTGGGCTCAACGCCGGCAGCTTTGAGCGCTGGCGCTGGTTCAGCTGGGCCTGGATCCTCTCGGCCCCGGCCGGCTACCTGGCCATCGAGGCGGGCTGGGTGGTGCGTTGCGTCGGCCGCCAGCCCTGGACCGTCTACGGCCAGCTGCGTACCGCTGATGCCGCCTCCGTGCTGCCGGTGGGCGAGGTGATCACCAGCCTGAGCACCTTCGCTGTTCTTTACACCTTCCTGCTGATCTTCGCGCTCTATTTCGGCTCGCGGATCATCGCCAAGGGGCCGAATCTCAGCCTCGAGCCGCCTAGCGGCGCTTCCGCACTTCCCATCTCTACCCCGAGCACCTGAGCATGGAGTTCCTTGAGCTGTTCATGCCCACGGTCTGGTTCGTGATCCTGGCGCTGTTCCTGCTTCTCTACGTGATTCTCGATGGCTTTGATCTGGGGGTTGGCATCCTCTCGCTCACCTCCCCGGGAGAAGACCAGCGCACGATCCTGATGACCAGCCTCGGCAATGTGTGGGACGCCAACGAAACCTGGCTGGTGCTGATGGGCGGCGCCCTGTTCGGTGCCTTTCCACTGGCCTACGGCACCATCCTCAAGGCGCTCTACGGACCCATCTATCTGATGATCCTGGGGTTGATCCTGCGGGCGGTGGCCTTCGAGTTCCGTGAGAACGCCGTCAACAAACGCCCCTGGAACCTGATGTTCGGCATCGGCAGTGTGGTGGTCGCAGCCTCCCAAGGCATCTGCCTGGGTACGGTACTCTCCGGCATCCCCACCGATGCCGCCGGCCACTTCACAGGCTCCGTCTGGATCTGGGTGAACCCCAGCAGCCTGCTGGTGGCCCTCACGCTCATCCAGGGCTACGTGCTGATCGGCTCCACCTATCTGATCATCAAAACCAGCGGTGAGCTGCAGCGGCTGCATGTGCGCACCGCCCGCCTGGCGGCTGCCACCACCCTGGGCGGGGCCCTGCTGATCACGTTCACGGCGCCTTTCGCGTCAGAAGTGCTGCGGCAGCGCCTGTTCGATCCTGCTTTTCTGCCTTTCTTCGTGGTGTTGCCGTTGTTGGGCATCGCCCTGATCGTTCAGCTCTTCCGCAGCCTGGCGCTGCAGCAGGAAGTATGGCCATTTGTGTACACCGTACTGCTGTTCATCCTCAGCTTTGCGGGGCTGGGTGTGATGGTGTTTCCGGCGGTGATCCCGCCGTCGGTCACAATCTTTCAGGCCTCGTCGTCGGTGAGTTCGATGGTGTTCATGCTCACCTTCATCGGCGTGCTGATTCCGATCATGCTCTTCTACAACATCTACAACTACATCGCCTTCCGCGGCAAGGTGTCCGTCGAATAGCGGACCTCCCGTTCATCACACGGATGCCACCGCCGGCCGCAATGACCTTTTCAAGCCCACCTCCATCCCCTTCATCTCATCAAGGGGATTGGCGGTCAGAATTGGCGAGGAAAAGCCCGATGAAACGCAAGTGCCATACCCCTGAGCACAATTTGCCTACCAAGCCTGACTCTCTGCCTGCGTAGAAAGCAGCCTTAGCAGCCTTGTCAGCGGCCTTATCTATGATAAGCAAATAGCCTGCGATTATTGCTGGGCAATGATCAACTGCCGCTATCAAGAACTTGCAGGGCTAATTACGATCGGTTGGTCAGTGAGAGTCAATTTAGGGATAATCATGTTCATACTGGTATGGTGGTTCATCAGAAGCTAGTGCTGACGTCTGGTACGACCAGGCTGCCGGAGGCGCTGAGAGAGTCGTCAAGCGATCCGGAATTTTTGGTTGCATTCCACATGAGCGTGCTGAGGTAACGCTCTCCTCCACTCGGCTGAATGACAACAATGCGTTGGCCTTGATACTCCGGCCTCTGTCCAATCTGTACCCCGGCATAAACTGCCGCTCCAGTTGAAATACCACTCAGAATGCCTTCATCTTGAGCAAGTTGTCGTCCGACTTCATAGGCTTGAGCCTCGGTAACCTTAAAAATTTCATCGATCAAGTCAACCCTCAAGACATCTGGAATAAAGCCTGCCCCAAGGCCTTGAAGATCATGCAGCCCTGCAGATTGGCCACTGAGTACAGCACTGTATGACGGTTCAACAGCTACGATCTTTAGACGAGGATTCTGCTGCTTGAGATACTGGCCAGCCCCCGTTAGAGTACCGCCAGTTCCGACACCGACGACGAAAACTCCCAAAGAGCCATCAGTGTCCGCCCAGATTTCTGGCCCAGTGGTTTCGTAGTGAATTTTGGGGTTGGCAGGGTTGCTGAATTGATGCGGAGAAAAAGCATTTGTCAACGTACTCAGGAGATAATTAGCATGAGAGATTGCCCCTGCCATATCAGCTTCAGCAGCAGTTAAAATAACCTCAGCCCCATAGGCGCGCACAATCTGCTGCCGTTCTCTGCTCATATTTTCGGGCATTGTCAAAATTAAGCGATATCCCCTTGCCGCACAGACCATTGCTAGCCCAATTCCGGTATTCCCAGATGTTGCTTCAACAATGGTGGAGATCCCTGGTTGAATCAACCCCGCTTTCTCCGCCTCAAGAATCATGCTTGCTGCGATTCGATCTTTTACCGACTGGGCAGGATTAAGGCCCTCAAGCTTTAATACAATGTCTGCGGCACAGCCCCACCGCTGCGGCAGCCGTTGGAGCTGGACCAGAGGCGTGTGGCCAATCACTTCAAGCACACTGGGATAGATCTTCATGGGATTCCTATAGGGTGGTTAAACAAAAAGCCAAAAGCCACCAATCGTCAGTACAACCATTAATCCAAGATGAGGCAAGTTACTCAGCAGCGTCCGTTGGGTAATTCGCAGCAGCGGATAGATACTGAAAACCAGTGCTGCAAGCAACGTCACTCCCTGCATGAAGGCTGCTACATCAGCGCTCCAAGTGAGAATGGGAAGGCCAACTCCGCTGAAACCGAGGGTGCGAGCCAGAACTGGCAGGATCTTCCCTGCTTCGGTCATCGCAGCGGGCACATAATGAGCCAGATTAAGAGCCAGTGTCAACGGAAGGTATGCATAAATAGCTGTGAGGTAGGGAGGTTGTCCCGGGTCAAGCCGACGAGCTAGCGAATGGGTCAGATAGGTCGCCAGTGCCGGAAGACTCAGCAAAGCCAGAGCAATCGCAGCGCTGCTCCAAAAATGGTCGGCATCGACTGGGACGGAGGGATATCCAATGACAGCCAGAATTCTTTGGCTGTGATGCATCAGTACACCGCCTAAAAGCAGCAATAGCAGGGCTACCTCAGCCCAGAATCCCTGATGGTTCTCTAGTAAGTCTGAAGTGGGAAATCGAAGATTAAGTTGCACCGAACGATGGGGACAGGCTTTCAAGCAGGTCATGCACAAAACACAGTCGCGATTATCTTGAAGCTGTGCAGGGTGTGAATATAGCGGACAACCCCCTGTCGCCTGGCCTTCACTTGAAAGAGCGTCTGCAAATTCTACTGTGGTGGCATCACTCCCCTTGAAGCACCCAAAGGTGCTGCATTGGCTGCCACACACCTGCCGAGCTGAGCGCAACTCAATCATACTAAGCTTGGCAAACATGCCATTCATGCCGCCGATGGGGCAAAGATAACGGCACCACAGACGTCGTTCATAGATCAGACTACAAATCACCGCACCCGCTGTGATTGCCAACAGCAGCCAGG
>JABMPN010000009.1 GCA_013203655.1 Cyanobacteria bacterium bin.51 | reverse complement strand
GACTGGCTCAAGCGCGACCGTTTTGTTTTTGTGGGCTGGTCCGGCCTGCTGCTGTTCCCCACGGCCTATCTGGCTTTGGGGGGATGGCTGACCGGCACCACCTTCGCGACCTCGTGGTACACCCACGGGATTGCCAGCAGCTACCTGGAAGGCTGCAACTTCCTCACCGCAGCGGTGAGCACCCCGGCCGATGCGATGGGCCACAGCCTGCTGCTGCTCTGGGGCCCGGAAGCCCAGGGTGATTTTGTGCGCTGGGTGCAGTTGGGTGGCCTCTGGCCGTTCGTGGCGCTGCACGGTGCCTTCTCGCTGATCGGCTTCATGCTGCGTCAGTTCGAGATTGCCCGGCTGGTGGGTATCCGCCCGTACAACGCGATTGCCTTCTCCGGCCCGATCGCGGTGTTCGTGAGCGTGTTCCTGATCTATCCGCTGGGTCAGAGCAGCTGGTTCTTCGCGCCGAGCTTCGGTGTGGCGGCGATTTTCCGCTTCCTGCTGTTCCTTCAGGGCTTCCACAACTGGACCCTGAATCCGTTCCACATGATGGGCGTGGCCGGAATTCTGGGCGGTGCGCTGCTGTGCGCCATCCACGGCGCCACGGTGGAGAACACGCTGTTTGAAGATTCCGATCAGTCGAACACGTTCAAGGCGTTTGAGCCGACGCAGGAAGAGGAGACCTACTCAATGGTGACGGCGAACCGTTTCTGGAGCCAGATCTTCGGGATTGCGTTCTCCAACAAGCGCTGGCTGCACTTCTTCATGCTGTTCGTGCCTGTGATGGGTCTGTGGACCAGCAGCATCGGCATTATTGGCCTGGCGCTGAACCTGCGTGCCTACGACTTTGTGAGCCAGGAGATCCGGGCGGCCGAAGACCCGGAATTCGAGACCTTCTACACGAAGAACATTCTTCTGAATGAAGGCCTGCGTGCCTGGATGGCACCGGCAGACCAGCCCCATGAAAACTTCGTCTTCCCTGAAGAAGTTCTGCCCAGGGGCAACGCCCTTTGAGGCTTCGCCCAACAGTTCAAACCTTTTGAACACCTGTTGATCAAGCGCTCCTCGGAGCGCTTTTTTTGTGCGTTTGCTTGCCAACCTGCAGCGCTTACGACCGCAACCCGTTAGTATCACTAGGTTCTGTCAGCAGTGTCGTGGGCATTGGCTTGGGAGCTTGTCTCCGAACCTTTCGCCCGAATGCAACACCGGCTGGCATTTTTCCCAAGGGAGGAGGTGTCCGTGTTTCACAGTGAGAAATGCAAGGGTCTGCTGATCGCGGAGAACGCCGTCTGATGACGAGGGCGTAAGTTCCGAGTTCAAACGGTTCCGCGCCAGAGCGGACCCGACGAGAGCCCCCATCCCAGTCTTTATGGCTGGGGTGGGGGCATCGTTCTGGTTGATGTGCCTATTGGATGCACCGATCTATCCCTGCTCAGCCTTGAGCATGGAGCGGAGCCGGTCGATCAGTTGGTCCAGCTGTTGGCGCGCTTCGGATTGATCGATTTCACCTTTCGCAAGCAGCACCACGCCATTGGCAAAACCGTGCACGCCGAATCGGTCCCTCTCTTCCGTCTCCTCTCCTGTCATCTGCTCCAGTCTGCGTAGGGATCTCCGCAGCAGGGCCCGGTCAGAGGCGAAGGCGGCCTGATAGCGCGCCAACCAATCGAGATCCACGGCAATCCAATCGACCGTTCGTTCCTGCCCGTCCCGAGCGCGGTACTCAGTCCCATTGGGGAAGCGCACAAGCACCTCCCGTTGGGCCAGGTGAGGCACCAGAGGCGTGCTGGCCGCCACGGTGGCATCGGCTGGGATCTTCTGCAGCAGGGTGCGGGCAGCCTGTCCGTGCTGCCACTGCTGCATCGGCGAGCTGTACACCCACGGCTGCACGCTGTCAGGGATCAGGAACGAGAGGCTGCGGTTCGGATTGGCCATCAGGGTGAACAACAGCGAAAGCAGCAGGCAACCCAGCCAGACGCGCCGTAGTCGGCGGCTTTGAAACAGCGCTTCTCGGCGGCTCCACCATTCCAGAGCGCCGTAAAACAAACCCGGCACCACCAGCAGGGTGTAGCGCAGATTGATCGAGAGGGGATTGTTGCTGCCCTGGGCGAGCAGCAAGCCCATCAGGGGCAACCCCATCAGCAGCCAACTGTCCAGCGAGATCAACGGGATCAGCATCAGCGGCAGCCCCTGCGCCAACAGATAGCGCAGGGTTTCAAGCGGGGGCGAGACCAGCTCCCTCAACACCAGCAGGGGTTGGCCCAGGGCGCTGCCCAGTACGCCCAGGCTGCTGGCCTGCTCGGCATCTCCGATGTACTGGCCGAAGTTCTCCACCATGAACCGGCGGGAGTTGTCGTCACTGAAGATCGGCATCAACAGGTTGGTCACCAGCAGCACCCAGCCGATCCCCAGCCCCCCCAGGGCCACGGCCAGCCCGAGGGGATGCTGTCGCCGCACCACAATCCAAAGGGCGATTCCCACCAGCAGAACGCCGGTGTCCTCCCGGATCAGCGGCAGGGCAACAGTGGCGACGGCCACCAACCACCAGCGCTGCCGCTGCAGCCCCAGCATCAACAGGAAAAAGGCCACAGGGAGCTGGCAGAGATCGGTGAAGTTGCCCCAGGTGGGCCCGATCACCGCATTGGCGGCGTAGAAGCTGCAGGCCACGAAGGCCGCCAGACGGGGATCGACAAGGGCGTGGCGCGCCAGGCGATGCAGGACCAGCCCGGCGGCGGTGATCAGCCCCACCTGCACCAGGGGAAGGGCCCAGATGCCGAACAACGCCACCAGCGGCGACCAGAGCAGCAGGATCGGCGTGAAGTGCTGGCCGAGCCGGTGATAGCCCACGGCCGGCAGCTCTCCGGCATGGATCACATTGGTGGAGAGCTGGGAGGAGAGCGTGCTTTCAAACGGGTGGCCCTGCAGGCCGCTCCAGAGCACCTGCAGAAAAATGCCCTGGTCGTAGGAGGCCGTCAGCACCTGGAGGCGCCACCACTGCAGCAAAAGCCCGACGACGGCAAACAGGACGGCAGCCGCCAGCACAGCGCGTTGGCTGTTGGCCTCAGGGCTGCGCTTCAAAACCTTCAAGAGCTTCAAATTCTCCGAAATCCGTGGCTTTGGTGGAACAGCGCCAACGCTGCCAGCTCTGATCGGCAACGGCCTCAAGTCGGCAAAGGGTGCCGTCGGTCAGCAGGGCGGCTGGTAAGCCGCTGGGCTCCTGACGGATCAGCAAGAAATCGGCGGGGATGGCCCCATCGGCTTGCTTCGGCAACGCTGAAATCGCTGTGCCGGCATACCAGCGCAGGCTTGGCCTTTGGCCGCTTTCCCCCTCCATGAAAATCTCCAAGGGTCGGGCGCCACCAGGCGCGGCCGCGTTTCTGGCCAGCTCTGCGGCCGGCAACACCGGCCAGCGCTCATTCAACTCCCAGATCCAGAGCGGGCTTAGAAACAGCAGCAGCAGCGACACACTCCAGCCGGCGGCGAGCAGCAGCAGCCCCTGCCGGCGGCGGCGGCTGGAAGCCTGAACCAGCAACAGAGCGCCGCCGGCCAGGCCCAGGCCCGCCGGTAAGGGCAGGAACCGATAGGCCCCGAGCCCGGGCAGAAGGTTGGGGGCGGTAGGGAGAATCAGCAACGAAAAGGCCAGGAGGGCCAGGCCCAGCAGGCCCCAGAACCAGGGCAGACGACGCAGAACCCCTGTGGCCTTCCCAGAGAGAATGGAGGCGAGGACCGGTGCGCAGACCAGGCAGAATGGTGGCCAGAGCAGCAGGCTGTACCAGGGCAGCTGGGTCTGCAGCGGCAACACCATCAAGGCGGTGGCGAGGCTTAATCCCAGACTCCAGCGACCGGCCCGTCCGCGCCGCTGCCGCCAGGCCAGGGCCAGCCCGAAGGGCCAGAGCGGCAACCATGGCCAGCCGCCTTCCAAGACTTCAACCAAGGGTTCGATCGGCCCGCCGCCGTGGTTCTCCACTGAGCTGGTGAGGCGCGAGAGTCCCTGGCCGCCCCACATCACCAGGGCCTGATCGCCGCGCTGCAGCAGATGCCAGCCGTGCCAGGCCAGGCCGGGGGCCAGGCCCAGTGCCAGGCCCAGGCCAAGCCAGGCCCAGTCGCGACCGCGAAGATCGCGGTCGAGCAGGCGCAGCAGCAGGCCGCTGGCGAGCACCGGCAACACGACGGGCGCTTTGAGCAGCAGCAGGCCGCTGCCGGCCAGGCCGGCGATCAGCCCAGCGGCTGTGGCCCGCCGCCGCCGGGCCAGCAGCAGGCCCCACCAGACCAGCACCATGGCCAGCAGTTGGACGCCATCGAGCATGGCCAGGCGCCCGTGCCGGGCCAGGGGCAGCAGGGTCAGAGCGATCAGAGCGCTGCAGACGGCGGTGGTTCTCTCGTCTGGACGCAGGCGCAGCTGAAGCAGACCGATCAGGGGCACGAGCAGGCTGGAGAGCAGCGCCGGCAGCAGCCGCACCAGCCATTCTGGTGGCAGCTCCTGGAGGCCATGGCCACCCAGCTGCCGCCAGAGCTCGAAGCCCGCCGCCATCAGCCAGTGCAATCCAGGCGGCTTGTTCAGATAGGGCTCGCCCCAGTAGCTGGGCAGGAAGCGTTCCGGCCAGGGGCTCCAGCTGGCCTCCAGGGCCACCCTGGCCACGATCCCTTCGTCCCAGTCCCGCAGGGGTAGGTCGCCGAGCCCTGCGGTGGCGAGCACCAGGGCCACCAGCCAGAGCAACAGCAGAACAGGGCCGATCGGCAGCGTCGAGCGGGGCTCTGGCGGCTGGTTCATGGTTGGTTCGCGGCTGACTCCAGATTCCGGGTCACCGCATCAATAGCGATCGGCAGCGAGCGGAAGCTTCCGCGCAGGCTCGCGGGCCTGCCGCTGAGGGCTCCGGAGAGATCGGCGAGGGCCTCAAGCACGGGCTGGCGTTGCAGCGTGGCCGCTCTGGCCGCCGCCTTGGCCGCCACAGCATGGGACCCCCCGGGATTCCAACCAGCCAGCAGCACCACTGAGCGGTAGGCCGATGGCCAGGGGTTGGCGGGGTGCAGCACTTCGAGGCGGCTGAACCAGCGGTCGGCCGTGACGGGACGGTTTTGCAACACCGCCAGCAGGGCCAGGCTCCAGAGGGCATCGTCGTCGTTGGGCTGGCTGCTGAGGCGGGCTTCAGCCCAGGCCTGAACACGCTTTTGATAGAGGAAGTGGCCATCGAGCTGGTGCTGGGGACCGATCGCGTCGAAGACCGCGGCGAGGCCGCTGGGCCCCGCCTCAAGGCCCCGGGCCAGGCGGATGAAGCGGTCGTCGAAGCGTTCGGGGGAGGGGGCCTGCGGTCGCCGCTGCCAGAGCTCCAGCTCCCGCCCCTCGCTCCATGGCCAGCTGGCGGCCAGGGCGAAGCGTGGATCGGTGCGCACCTGAGCGCCCAGCCTCCGCGAAGCCTTCCGTTTGGTGCCCTGGTCGCCAGTGGCGAGCAGCAGCCAATTGGCCTGGCGGAGAATCAGCGCGTGCTCACGCCGCTGTTTGCCGGTTTCGCGGCCGACGATCTGCCCGCCGTTTCTCCTGCCGGCATGGGTGAAGGAGTGCTGGTTGAGATCTTTGCTGGTCGGAATCACCACAACGGTGACCGGGGCATCCGGAGTTTGGCGGCGAATGGCCGCGGTGATCGCGCCGATGGGAGCGCCTTCGCGGCTCTCGATCGCCTGGCTTTGGCCAACAGTGGTGCTCACGCCGGCGGCCAGCAGCCCGATTCCCAAGAGCCCGCCACCCAGCGGGGAGCCCCAGCGCCGCCTGGCCATGACCAACAGCTGCCACCAGCCGCCCGCCAGGAGCAACACCAGCAGGGGCAGCACGGGGGCCAGGTAGCGCGGGTCCTTGTTGGGGCTCAAGGTCGTGATCAGCCAGCCGCTGATGGCGCAACCGATCAGCCAGCCCCAGCCGCTGGGCAGCACCTGGCTTGTTTGCCCTGGGCTTCTCCCAGAGCTTTCCAGTGGCTGCCGCCAGCGCTGCAGAGCGGCCAGGACGCCGTCCAGCAGCCCGAGGCTGAGGCTGATCCAGCCCAGTTGCTGGGGCAAAAGACGCGGATACCAGATCAGGCTGGCCAGGCTGAAGGGATCGGGATCTCCCTCCGTGGTGGCCGCTTCCAGCACGGCCCGGTTGGTGCCGCCGATCGTGGTGATCCAGTTGTGGCGTAGCCAGGGCAGGCAGAGCCCCAGCACGGTGGCCAGGGCCAGCAGCACCTGCAGCCGCCGTCCCCGTTGCCGCAGGCCCTGGAGGGCAGCCCAGAGGCATGGCGCCAGCAGCACCAACAGGGCGCTCTGTTTGACGAGCACGGCCGCGGCCACGGCCAGGGCCGCCACGATCGCCTGACTCCAGCGGCCACCGTGGGGATCGGGGGCCTGCCAGCGGCCAAGCAACCACAGGGCCAGCGTCGCCGTGGCCGCCAGCGGCAGATCCAGGGTGAAATCCACCCTCAAGGCCGCCAGGGCGGGGCTGAAGGTGGTGAGGCTGGCTGCCAGCAAGCCGAATCCCGGGCTCAGCAACTGGCGTCCCCAGCAGCCCACCACCAGCAGCAACAGCGCCTGCCAGAGCGCCAGTGCCCAGCTGGCCTGGTCAGGGCTGTCGCCGGTGATGGCCATCACCGTGCCGTTGACCAGGCTGGCCAGCGGCGGAATTTTCGGGGAGAGATCCAGCAGGGCACCCCAGCCCTGCCAGCCTCCGGCAGGCAGCAGCCCCAGGGCGCGGCCATGGTCAACGGCGCTGTTGAGGTAATCGGCCTGGTCCCAGGCGGGCAGCCGCTGATCGAGCTGCAGCCAGAGCCTGTCGGCCAGGGTGCCCAGCACCCAGATCGACGTCAGTGCCAGCCACCACCGCCGTCGCGGCATCGATCGGGAGGTCAGGGAATCCGACGCGTCGTTGCCGCCAGTTTGAACCTGCCGTGGCCTGCCAAGGACGTTGTGCGTTCTGTCACATCTCCCTTCGCCAAGCTGCCACCCCTCAACGATTGGTCGCTCGTGCGCATTGCGCCAACTCGTGTGTGAGGACCCCATGAAACTTTTCCAGCAAATGCTGCTGGCGCCTGCAGCCCTCGGCCTGTTGGCACCTATGGCCGCCACGGCATCAGAGCTCAACATTGACGGCGTCAACCGCTACGCCGACTCCCAGGAGCAAGTCACCAGCATCACCCAGTTCAGTGATGTGCAACCCACCGAGTGGGCCTACCAGGCCCTCTCCAACCTGGTGGAG
>JABMPN010000108.1 GCA_013203655.1 Cyanobacteria bacterium bin.51 | reverse complement strand
GCACGCTGGTGGCGGGGGCCTGCGGCGCCAACATGAATTTCGATCGCCTGCGCTTCGTGGCCGAGCGGGCCGAGTTGGGCGAAGAACGCGAAGCGATGCTGGCGGTGGAGATCCCCGAGCGCACCGGCAGCCTGCGCCGACTCTGTGAGCAGCTCGGCCAGCGGAGTTTGACTGAATTCAGCTACCGGATGGCGGATCCCAACGCGGCCCAGATTTTTCTGGGCGTGCAGATCCGTGGCAGAAGCGACACCGAACAGCTGATCGAACAGCTGCGCAGTGGGGGCTTCGCCTGCCTGGATCTGAGCCGCAACGAACTGGCCAAGCTGCACCTGCGCCACATGGTGGGCGGCCGTTTGCCCCAAGCGGTGGCCCACACCCCAGCAGGCGGCAGCGAGGAGCTCCTGTATCGCTTCGAATTTCCGGAGCGGCCCGGGGCGCTGATGGCGTTTGTGAGCGCCCTCCACCCCAACTGGACGATCAGCATTTTCCATTACCGGAACCAGGGAGCCGACGTCGGCCGGATCGTGGTGGGCGTTCAGGTGGCCGATGGTGAACGCGACGCCTGGCAGGCGTTCCTGGCTGGACTGGGCTATCGCCACTGGGAGGAAACCGGCAATCCCGCCTATGCCTTGTTTCTCGGGCCCACCCACCGCCCGATTCCGGTGGTGGCCTGAGCCAGCACAGCTGCGGTACGTTGCCGTCAGAGCTCTGCGGGTGAAGGCCGGTGTCGAGCGATCAAGACCCAGGAGCCAATCAGCCCGCCCCAGAGCAGCCATTGGCTGCGAAAGAGGCCATGACGCCCCATCAAGTGGGGGCAGCGGCCGAGCCCATTTCCCTGGCCGCACGGCTGGAGGCGATCCTCTACCTCAAGGGCCGGCCGGTGGCCATCGGTGAGCTGGCCGAGATCGCCAGCCGCGACCAGCCAGACGTGGTGACCAGGCAAGAGGTGGAGCTGGCCCTGATCACCCTGATGGCCGACTATGCCTACCGCGACACGGCCCTGGAGATCAGCAAGGAGGGCCAGCGCTACAGCCTGCAGCTGCGCGAGAGCCTGGGCGATCTGGTTCGCCATCTGCTTCCCGTCGAACTGAGCACCGCCACCCTGCGCACCCTGGCCACCATCGCCCTAAAAAAGCGCATTCTTCAATCCGACCTGGTGGAACTGAGGGGGTCAGGGGCTTACGACCACATCAAGGAACTGATGGCCCAGAACTTCATCGAACGGCGCCGCCAGAGTGAGGGACGCTCCTACTGGGTCAGCCTGAGCGAGAAATTCCATCGCACCTTCGCTGTCAAAGATGAACTCCAGCAAGCCTTGGCAGCGAAGCCTGTTCCCTCTCCATCAGCTTGGCTGCCATTAACTGAATCAGCTCAGGCGCCAAGGGATGGGGACAAAGCTGCATAGAGTCAGTAATGAGTTGCTGCAGGCCTTGCCCATGATCATCTTGAGTCAGATCCTGGAAGTGCTGTCCCAGACCCTGGGGATATACCTCCTGGTGCTGCTGGTGAGGGTGCTGCTGAGCTGGTTCCCCAACCTCGACTGGAGCAATCCGGTGCTGAGCACGGTGAGCTCGATCACCGATCCCTACCTCAATGCCTTTCGCGGCCTGATCCCCCCCATGGGCGGCCTTGACCTCTCGGCAATCCTCGCGTTCGTAAGCCTCCAACTTGCTCAGGGGGGGCTGAATTTCCTCAGTGGATCGCTGATGGGCGGCATCGGTTACTGAAACGCCGGGGCCACGCCGCTCAGAGCGGATCGAGCAGGGACTGCTCCAGAGGCAGCAGCTCCTCACCCGCTTGGGCCCGCACCCGAACCGGCGCGTTGAAGCCCCGGGCCTTGGCTTTGCTCACCTGCAACGGACCTGGAGTCGCTGCTGGCACCGCCAGGCGCAGAGCGAACGACGTTCTCCCTGGCGGCACATCCCCGATCGATCCAACCCTGCTGCGGTTCTGCAGCACGGGCTCCCCACTGGCATCGAGGATCTGGGCGAACAGGTCGGTGTCCACCACAGGCCTTGAGCCTGGGTTGGTCACCACCCCCCGCAAGGCATAACAACTGGCACCGACTGGGCGCCGCAGCTCGGGCTGGGCCCCGGCATCCTCAGCAGGACAAGGCTCCAGACTGATTTCGGTGACGGCCAGATCGGCGGCCAGCGCCGGTGCAATCGGCACCACCAGCAACCAGAAAGCCACGACCAGGGCCATGACAAGGGCGGCCTGCAAAGGGCTGGGAAAGCCCCAGTGGGACGGTTGATAGTGGCGGGTAGGGGCAGGCATCGAATCGGGCCAGGAAGGATCAGGCCAGCAAAGATCAGGAGCAGGCTGGCTCGCTCAGCCCCATCTTCGCCAGAATCAAGATCCTGCAGTGGTTGTTCAGCGCTGATCGCCGCTGCCGCCGATCGTGTTGCGCTCGGCCCTGCTGGCCAGTTTGAGCAAGTTGGCGCTGGCCACCTCGGCAAGGTCGAAGCCGAATTCACTGGAAAGCTGGGCGACGTACCAGAGCACGTCCCCAAGCTCCAACTTGATACTCTCGAGCGCCTCGGTGTCGAAGACGCCGCCTTGGTCGCGGAGGACCTTCTTGACCTTGTCGGCCACTTCACCGGCCTCACCGCACAGACCCAGGGTGGGGTAGATCGGATTCGCCCCAACCTGGGGGTAACGGGCCGTTGAACGGGCCTGGGCTTGGTAGTGGTTGAGCTCCATCGGTTCCGTTGTTGCGGCGCACAGGCAGGACCGGATGGTAGTTTCCGCTCAACACTTGGCCCCCCCGATGGCCCAACCCGATCTGTCGCGACGCACCAAGATCGTGGCCACCATCGGTCCTGCCACCGAATCACCCGAGCGGCTCCGCCAGTTGATCCATGCGGGCGCCACCACCTTCCGGCTGAACTTCTCCCACGGCGACCACGCTGAACATGCCCTTCGCATCGCCACCATCCGCCAGGTGGCCCATGAGCTGGGCATTCACGTCGGCATCCTCCAGGATCTTCAAGGGCCCAAGATCCGTCTGGGTCGGTTCATCGGCGGGCCGATCACCCTGGCCAACGGCGACAGTTTCGACCTGACCTCGCGCGATGTGGCCTGCAACCAGGAGATCGCCACCGTCACCTACGACAAGCTCTCCGATGAGGTGCTGGCCGGCAACCGGATCCTGCTCGATGACGGCCGGGTCGAGATGGTCGTCGATCGGGTCGACCAGCCCCAGCAGACCCTGCATTGCACCGTGGTGGTGGGCGGTGTGCTCTCTAATAACAAAGGGGTGAACTTCCCCGATGTCCAGCTCTCGATCCGGGCCCTGACCGATAAGGACCGCCAGGATCTGGCCTTCGGCTTGCAACAGGGTGTCGACTGGGTGGCGCTCAGCTTCGTGCGCAACCCCTCCGACATGCAGGAGATCCGCGACCTGATCAACAGCCATGGCCACACCACGCCGGTGATCGCCAAGATCGAGAAGTTCGAGGCGATCGATCAGATCGATTCGATCTTGCCCCTCTGTGACGGCGTCATGGTGGCCAGGGGCGATCTGGGCGTTGAGATGCCAGCAGAAGAGGTGCCGCTGTTGCAGAAGGAGTTGATCCGCAAGGCCAACTCGCTCGGCATCCCGATCATCACGGCCACCCAGATGCTCGACAGCATGGCCAGCTGCCCGCGCCCCACCCGCGCCGAGGTGAGTGATGTGGCCAACGCCATTCTCGATGGCACTGACGCGGTGATGCTCTCCAACGAAACAGCCGTGGGCGACTACCCGGTGGAAGCGGTGGCCACGATGGCGCGGATTGCCTGCCGGATCGAGCGTGACTATCCCAGCCGCCCTGTGGACAGCCACATGGCCAGCACCATTCCCAATGCGATCAGCCAGGCGGTGAGCACGATCGCCCGCCAGCTGCGGGCTGCGGCGATCCTGCCCCTCACCAAGAGTGGCGCCACCGCCAGGAACGTCAGTAAATTCAGGCCCTGCACCACCATCCTGGCGATCACCAGTGATGTGAATGTGGCCCGTCAGCTCCAGATGGTCTGGGGCGTGAATCCCCTGCTGATCGACGACCAGGATTCCACCTCCAGCACCTTCACCCTGGCGATGGGCATCGCCCAAGAGCAGGGGCTGCTCAAGGAAGGGGATCTGGTGGTTCAGACCGCCGGAACCTTATCCGGGGTGAGCGGCTCCACAGATCTGGTCAAGGTGGGCATCGTCTCAGCGGTGCTGGGCAGGGGGCTGGGAATCGGCCATGGCTCCGTCAGCGGCAGGGTGCGGGTGGCCACCAGCCCTGAGGCCGCCGCCCGCCTGGTCGACGGCGAGATTCTGGTGGTGCGTGAAACCACGGCCGACTACCTCAGCGCGATCCGCAAAGCCAAGGCAGTCATCGCCGAGGCAGGGGGCAGCGAAAGCCACGCCGCGGTGATCGCCCAGAGGCTGGGTGTGCCGGTGATCGTCGGTGTCAGCAACGCCACCACCGACCTGCGCCATGGCGAGTTCGTGACCATGGAGCTTCGCGAAGGCCTGGTGCACAGAGGCGCACGGAGCTACAACACCAAATCCGACCGGAACATCAGAATCTGATCTTGGCCATGATGGCGGCCTGAGCCTTGCCTGGCGATTGATGGCTGCAAAACTTCCCCTTTCCGAAACCGTGGGGATGGCCCTGACCACCCTCAGGGCCAACCGCCTGCGCAGCCTGCTCACCATGCTGGGCATCGTCATCGGCAACGCCTCGGTGATCACCCTGGTGGGAGTCGGCAGGGGCGCCCAGAACCTGGCGGAAAACCAGCTCAACACCCTCGGGGCCAATGTCCTGTTCATCGTGCCGGGTAGCAACGACACCCGCAGGCAAGGAATCGCCCCCCCACGCACCCTGGTGCTCGACGATGCCGACGCCATTGCCGAACAGGTCCCCAGCGTCCGACGCGTGGCCCCCCAGATCACCCTGAACGAGGTGGTCCAGGCCGGCTCGAACAGCGTCAATTCATCGGTGTCGGGGATCACGCCGGAATTCCTCCCCGTGCGCCGCTTTGAGGTTGCCCAGGGGCGTTTCTTCAGCCCGGATGACATGACATCCGCCCGCAATGTGACCGTGATCGGCCCGGACCTGCGCGACAAGCTGCTGCCGGTGGGAGCCGCCGTCGGCCAAACCCTGCGAATCCGTGATCAGTCGTTCGAGGTCATCGGCGTGATGGCGCCCAAAGGCGCGGCCTTCGGCAGCAACCAAGACGAGGCGGCCTACATCCCGCTGAGCACCATGGTCAACAAGCTGGGGGGACGCACCCGCTTCGGAGTGTCCCTCACCTTCATCAGCGTCGAGGCGCTCGATGAGGCGAGCACGGGAGCGGCCAAGTTCCAGATCACTAACCTGCTGCGCCAGCGCCACCGCATCCTGCGGGAGGACGATTTCGCCGTGCGCTCCCAACAGGACGCGCTCTCGATCGTGGGCTCGATCACCGGCGGCCTGACCCTAATGCTGGGAGCCATCGGCGGAGTCTCCCTGCTGGTGGGAGGAATCGGCATCATGAACATCATGTTGGTCTCGGTGAGTGAGCGCACCCAGGAGATCGGCCTGCGCAAGGCACTCGGGGCCCGCAGTGGTGATGTGCTCCTGCAGTTTCTGGTCGAGTCGCTGGTGCTCGCCAGCCTTGGTGGCCTGATCGGCAGTGCGGTGGGACTCGCCACTGTGGGGGCAGTGGCCCGGTTCACCCCATTACCCGCAGCGATCGCGCTGAGCAGCGTGGTGTTCACCGTTGGGCTCTCGGGCGGAATCGGGCTCTTCTTCGGGGTGGTGCCAGCCCGCCGCGCCGCCCGCCTCGATCCGATTGTGGCCCTGCGCAGCCTCTGAGCCAGCACAAATTCTTAAGAAGGCCGATTGGTTGTCATCGCGACCAACGCTCCCCGCCCATTGATGGGTTGATGAGCACTCGATGATGCTTTGTCACTGTGTCCCGCCTTCCCTGCGGTTTCCGCAACACCAGCGATCGCATGGTGATCGTGCGCTGTTGCGGACCCCAGGAGTTTTATCTGGAGCGGGTGGTGTTCCCCTTCGAGTTGCTGAGCTTCGAAGCTCCGCTCGGATCGGAACTGGAAATCTGGACCCATGGCCTGGGCGGACCCGAGCTGCTGGAGACCGTGGCCGCCGCCGAACTGATGATCGAGCAAGGCGACAAACGTCCTGCTTGAGCGCCGATCTCCAGGCATGCGCGTCCAGGTGGCGTTCTGCCTGAGGCCCGTGACAAACTGAGAGAGCCAAGAGTCCAGTGGACATCGGCCCCGGCCGGCAAGCCATGGCTTTACAATTTGTAAAATTAAAGGTCGTTCCATGAATCAGCGCTGGCGTCTGATCGCTCTCTGGCTCCTGCCGCTGGCCGTGGCGCTGTTTCTGGCCTGGCAGGTGCTTGGCAATGCCAGCGGTGGCGGTGGCGGTGATCGCTTCACTCCCCAAAGTCAGGCAACTGCAGGACCCCGCAACACGGCGGTCGCCCGCATGAGCTACGGCCGCTTCCTCGATTATGTCGAAGCCGGGCGGGTCACAGCCGTGGACATCTACGACGGAGGCCGTAATGCCGTGATCGAAGCTGTTGACCCCGAACTCGATAATCGCGTCCAGCGCCTGCGGGTTGACCTTCCCGGGCTGGCACCCGAGCTGATCAACACCCTCAAGCAGCAGGGGATCAGCTTCGACATCCATCCCCCCAAGAACAACCCGCCCGCTCTGGGCATCCTCGGCAACCTGCTGTTCCCACTGCTGTTGATCGGCTCGCTGATTTTCCTGGCCCGCCGCTCCTCATCGATGCCCGGCGGTCCTGGTCAGGCGATGCAGTTCGGTAAAACCAAAGCCCGTTTTGCCATGGAAGCAGAAACCGGCGTCAAGTTCGATGATGTCGCCGGTGTGGAAGAAGCCAAGGAAGACCTCGAAGAAGTGGTCACTTTTTTGAAACAGCCCGAGCGATTCACCTCGGTGGGAGCAAAAATCCCCCGTGGCCTTCTGTTGGTGGGGCCGCCAGGAACCGGAAAGACTTTGCTGGCCAAGGCGATCGCCGGTGAGGCCGGTGTTCCTTTCTTCTCACTCTCAGGCTCTGAATTCGTTGAGATGTTCGTCGGAGTCGGCGCAAGCCGGGTCCGCGACCTGTTCAAGCGCGCCAAGGAGAACAGCCCCTGCTTGATCTTCATCGACGAGATCGATGCGGTGGGACGGCAGCGCGGTGCGGGCATCGGTGGCGGCAACGATGAACGGGAGCAAACCCTGAACCAGCTGCTCACCGAAATGGATGGCTTTGAAGGAAACAGCGGAATCATCATCATCGCGGCCACCAACCGCCCCGATGTGCTCGATTCGGCCCTTCTACGGCCTGGCCGTTTCGACCGCCAGGTCTCAGTTGATGCTCCCGATATCAAGGGACGCCTGTCGATCTTGAAGGTGCACTCCCGCAACAAGAAGCTTGCTGAGGGCGTGTCGCTCGAAGCCATCGCACGACGCACGCCCGGTTTCACCGGTGCTGATCTCGCCAACCTGCTCAATGAGGCGGCCATCCTCACGGCCAGGCGCCGCAAAGAAGCCACCACCCTTGCCGAAATCGATGATGCGGTCGACCGGGTGATTGCCGGCATGGAAGGCAAGCCCCTTACCGATGGGCGCAGTAAGCGACTGATCGCTTACCACGAAGTTGGCCATGCCCTGGTGGGCACCCTTGTCAAACAACATGACCCCGTCCAGAAAGTCACCCTGATTCCCCGCGGCCAGGCCCAGGGCCTCACCTGGTTCTCCCCTGATGAGGACCAGATGCTGGTCAGCCGTGCCCAGCTGCGCTCCCGCATCATGGGAGCACTGGGCGGACGGGCTGCAGAAGCCGTGGTCTTCGGCCATGCCGAGGTGACCACCGGCGCCGGCGGTGACATCCAGCAGGTGGCGGGCATGGTCCGCCAGATGGTGACCCGTTTCGGCATGAGCGACCTCGGACCGGTGTCCTTGGAAGGTGGTAATCAGGAGGTGTTCCTGGGCCGCGATCTGATGACCCGCAGTGACATTTCCGAATCAATTGCGAAGCGGATCGATGAGCAGATCAGACTGATTGTCGACAGCTGTTACCGCGACACCGTCGCCTTGGTGGAAAGCAACCGGGCCTGCATGGACCGCCTGGTTGAACTGCTGATCGAGAAGGAAACGCTCGATGGGGATGAACTGCGCAGCATCGTTGCCGAATTCACCGTGATTCCCGAAAAGGAGCGCTTTTCACCCCTGCTTCAAGCCAGCTGAAGCCAAGTCACCAAAGGTAATGGGGCGGAGAGTTCAGGCTCTCTGCTCGCGTTGGGATCGATCCCTTAACCTATTGTTCATCAAGTTCAGTAACTTGCAAACTAAAATGGGGTACGTCGCGAAATTATCTTGAGCAATACCCAGTCGCCGATGGAGTCGTTCAGCCAATACCGCGGGGACGACTGGACTCCAGAGCGGGTGGCCTTCCACCAAAATCTTGAGATGTTCGCAGAGCGGGTCGGGCTGATTGTCGGACTACAGAGCAATGGCAAGGTCAGCCAGGATAATGCTTATTCCGAAATCAGACAACTCTGGAAAGAGCTAAAAGGCAGCAAGGGTCACCTATTAGGCAACAAGCTAGGCAAGAACAAAGGCAACCAAGCCGGCTGACTCGCCGACAAAACGCCGATAAAAAATATTTTGAGTTTTGCCGCGACCCGAAGCAGTCCAAGTATCGGATTGATTGCAGTTAGGATCAACCCTGACTTAGCAAATCCAGATATCTCAATTTAAATGGATCAAATCCAGATCAAGTCCATAACAAGTCTGAATTTCGATCCGTTCAGCTTACTGCGTTTAATTGGCTATGTTCAACTGACTGGCCGGATCGGGCGACGCTCAATCACCTTGTCGATCAGTCCATAGGCCACGGCCTCTTCCGGTGACATGAAGAAGTCACGATCAGTGTCCTGCTGGATCCTGGCAAGCGGTTGGCCGGTGCGCGCTGCTAACTCACGATTCAGCTTGTCTTTGAGGAAAAGAATCTCATCGGCCTGAATGCGGATGTCGCTGGCCTGGCCGCGCGCACCACCAAGGGGCTGGTGGATCATGATCCGGGAGTGGTGCAGGCTGCTGCGCTTGCCTGCGGCGCCAGCATTGAGCAGGAAGGCCCCCATACTGGCCGCCAGTCCGACACACACAGTCTGAACATCGGGCTTGATGTGCTGCATGGTGTCGAAGATTCCGAGTCCGTCGTAGACAGATCCACCAGGTGAATTGACGTAGAGGTAGATGTCCTTGTCGGGATCTTCGGCTTCAAGAAACAGCAGCTGGGCCACGACCCGATTCGCCGACTCGGAGGTGACGGGCTCTCCGAGGAAGATAATCCGCTCTCGAAGCAGACGGGAATAGATATCAAAGGCGCGCTCGCCCCTGCCCGAATCCTCAATCACGATCGGGATCATCGGCAAACCATCAACACACTGAATGGATCTTACCGAGGCCGAACGCCGAGTCGGGGTGTGCCCGGCGCTATGGTCCAGATATTCTGGGAATCAAGTGTGGGTGCCAATCTCACCGTCGCTGACAGCAAGCGCGCTTTTCATCAGGCCTTTCCCTATGTGATTGCACCCCTCTATCGGCGCTTGGTGGATGAGCTGCTTGTCGAGCTCCACCTGCTCAGCCGCCAGAAGGGGTTTGCCCGTGACGCGCTCTTCGCCACCGGCCTGACCCAGGTGTTCGACAGCTTCGCCAAGGGCTACCGTCCCGAATCCCTGCAGGAGCCGCTGTTTGTTGCTCTGTGCGCCTCAGCTGGCTTCGATGCCACCGAGTTCCGCCGCCAGCGGGAAGCGGCCGTTCAAATGGTCGGCAAGCACAGCCTGGAGGAGGTCCGAGGCTGGCTCTCAGCGCAGGGCGAGGGAGCACCCGAACCCATTGCCGGGGTTCTCGAACAGGTCAAACGCCCTGATTTCCACTATTCCCGTCTATTCGCCGTTGGCCTGCTCAGCCTCCTGCAGAAGGCCCAAGGAGCCAGCAGCCTTGAGCCCCAGGCCCTGCGGGAGTCTGCCCATGAGATCAGCGCCACGATGGGTTTGCTCAAGGAGCGCGTCGACAAGGACCTCAGCCTCTACGCCGGCAATCTCGAGAAGATGGCCCAAGCCGTTGAGTTGATGGAGGAAACCGTGGCTGCTGAGCGGCGGCGACGCCAGCGCCAGGCTGAAGAACTGGCGGCCCGTCAGGAGGTCAGCGCCAAAGCGGCCACGGAGAACCCCACGGAGACCCATCCTCTCAGCGGTGAAGAAGCTGCCAGCGAAGCCGCTGAGACCAGCCCCAGCAGCGAATCTGCCGCCCCCAGCGCCAGCCGCTGAACGAGGCCGCGAGGCTTCCAACTGCTCACTCAGGGATCTTCCGCCAGCTTCAGGGATCCCCAGAGGGATGACAACGGCCCGGGCTTCTGGGCTGCGTCAGGCTTGGTTGCACTGACCAACTCAAGCTGCTCCGCCTGCCTGATCACGGCTGGCAATCCCTGGGGCAGAAGTAAAGCGGCGGAGAGCGCCGCAGGGCGGGCCTTCAGGATCAAGGCCACTCCAGGCGGGACAGGCGCCATCAGGGTCGGGACTTCAGGCGGAAGTGGCCCCAGAAAAAACAGCAGATTGGCGGCAGTTCCTTCGCCAGCCGTGATCCATCGCCATCCACCGACCACCGTTCCATCCTGGCGCTGCCAGATCAGCGGCGGCAGGGGATCCGGCTTGGCGGGGTTCGGCTGGTTGGCCTGGTCTGCTGGCTTCGTCTGGTCTGCTGGCTTGGCCTCGCCAGGCAGCTTCAGGGTCAGGCCCTGGGCCAACAGGGCCTCTCTCAGGGGAAGCAACCATTCATCCCAGGCGCTGCGGTCCTTGCCGACAGCGAGCTGAAGATCCAGAGAGGCCTGAAACGGCCCGCTCGGCAAGGGCTGGATGCGCAACACAAACGGGGTCGCCGCCAGGCGCTCCGAGAGCGCAGGGCTGAGGCCGTAACGCTCGCTCAATGGTTCGCGGATCAACTGCCGGGTCAACAGGTCCTGAACCAGCAGGTCAAGCCGTTCACCTCGCACGTCCAGCAAGAGGGAGGGGGGCAGGGGAGAGCTTGGGGCCGCAGCCAACGGCGACGGCAGGGCCACCGGTGAACCGATTGGATCCTCTGTTGCGCTGGATTCGCCCTGCCAGAGCAGTCCAGAAGCGTCACTGTCGAGGGTGAGGCAGCCTTGCTGATAACGCTGCAGCAGCGGGGCAAGGGGACCGGCCAGCTGGGCCATGGCCGTCTTTGTCCAGGCCACCGCCTGGCCGGAACGCAAGCGATCAACGCAACGCTTCTGCAGACCCTGGGGAGGGCGCCGGATGAGACTCAGCTGCTCTTCAAGCACCTGCAGGGTCAGAGGATCCGGGGCGACCACCACCAGGTCGTCAAGACGCAAGCTGTTGGCCGGCAACGGGCCCGAAGGAGCAACCCCGAAGGTCCGGCTCGGCATGGCCAGAAAGGCCTCAGCCTGGTCACCATCGGCCGACCAGAACAGCCACCAGAAGCCCCGTTGCCGTCCCCAGAGCCGTGGGGCGAGGCTGGGCCCGAGTCGCTCGCTCCAAAGGGCCGGCACTGGACGTTGGGGACCGGCCGCAAAGCTCTGGATCAGAGCCGATGCGCTCATCAGCCGGTCAAGACCGGCGGCGTTGGAGCGGGGAAACCGCTGCAACTGCAGAGCTGGCAGGGCAATCAACAGCACCACCAGAACGGTGGTTACCGGCAGGAGCGCCTTCCAGGGGAGCCGGGGAATCCGCTTCCAGTTCTTAGCGACCGCAGACAGGCTCACCGGCGCTTCGGCGTGGCGCGGTTGCGGCGACGACGATCACGCCATTCGACTACCGAGAGATACACCACACCCCCGGTGACAAAGACCAGAAGAGACGAGGCCACCGCAGCGAGGGCTGTCGATCCGGCGAAGGAGAGCTCAGGCATCCTGGAGTGAAGGGTGGCGGCTCAGAAGTTGATGCTGCCGTCGCCGTTGCGGCCCCATACCACCATGGCGATCGAGAAGCTAAACAGGGCGGCGAGAGAGGCCCAACCCAGGGTGATCAACATGACGGTGCCCGTCTGGCTTGCCAGGGCAGCTTACCTAGGGTTGGGTCTGCTTCCAGTCTCCATGCCCAGAACCAGCAGCAGAGTCAGCCCATCGGCAACAGCAGTTGCAACAGCAACAGCAACAGCAACTGCAACTGCAACTGCAACTGCAACACCGACCCGCAGCCAGCCGACCCTGGCGGGGGTACGCCAGCAGCAGCCCTATCCCCACTTCAAGGTGGTGGTGCTCAACGACGATGTGAACACGTTTCAGCACGTCGTGGAATGCCTGGTGAAAATTCTGCCCGGGATGGGGTCGGATCGGGCCTGGGAGCTGGCCCATCAGATCGATCAATCAGGCTCGGCAGTGGTCTGGTGTGGCCCGCAGGAACAGGCCGAGCTCTACCACCAGCAACTCGGCGGCAAGGGCCTCACCATGGCTCCACTGGAGCCGGCCTGAGCGAAGACAGCTAGCCTGACCTTTCTTCGCGAGTGAGGGGATGGGCCGGGTGGTGATCACCCACAGCACCTACCTCGAAGGGCTGATCCCTCTGCTCAAAGCCCTGGCCGCCAAGGCCGGCATCGAGACGGTGACGCCGGCGGTGATCTGCAGGGTGCGGGGCCGCAGCCCCCGCCTGAGGCTGAAGGTGTCAACGCCGATCACGGGAGGCTACAAGCTGTTGGCCAGGCGGGCCAGCTCAGCCCAGGAGGTGTTCGTGGTGACCGACTGGGACCGCGAGACCCTGCAGCTGGAACTCGACCGACTGACCAGCTGAGCCTGGATCGGTGGAGAGTTGAACGTCCAAGAGGTTGAACGTTGAAAGGGGTGAACCGCCGTGCCGTCTTGCCCCAGGTTTCGACCTGGATGAACCAGGGGAGAGGTCAAAGTGGGGATTCGTGTCCGGCTACGAGGCCGGCTTACTGCACCGTCACGACAGACCTCCCACGTCGAAGAGGGAGTCAGATCAGAAAACTGTGAAAGGCAGTCACCAACACAGCAGTTCGGATTCAGCTTAGGCCTTTTCCGGGGGAAGGGGCCACAACGCCCTGACCTCCTTGAGGCGCCTGGCGGCCTCGGTGGCCCGCCGTGCCGGGTCTGTTTCCTTCAGGGCCAGGGTGATGTGACCCAGCTTCCTGCCCGGGGTCGAACCAAGCTTGCCGTACCAGTGCAGGCTGGCTCCCGGCAGGGCAGAGAGGGCCTTGCGTTCGCTTTTGTAAGCGCGACTAGAACTCTCGTAGCCCAGCAGATTCACCATCAGAGCAGCGGGCAATTTCAGATCGGTGGGGCCGAGGGGCTGACCGCAGACAATCCGCACCTGCTGGGCGAACTGGCTGGTGCGGGCCGCTTCGATCGTGTAGTGGCCGGAATTGTGGGTGCGGGGCGCGAGCTCGTTGATCTGCAGCCCGGCCGGTCCGAAGAAAAATTCGATCGAGAGCACGCCGACGTAATCGAGGGCGGTGAGCAACGAGGCCGCCACGTTGCGAGCCCGGGCCTGCACGGCCTGGCTGATGGCGGCTGGTGCCAGCACCCAGTCACAGATGCGCTGGTGTTGGTGGGTCTCCACCACCGGGAAGCAGGCCACGGTTCCACTGCGGTCACGGCAGGCCACGATGGCCAGCTCCTGGTCGAAGGCCACGAATTCCTCCAGCAGCCAGTCGGCGGAATCGACCCGCTGGAGCAGGGCCGTCAGTTCTTCGCTGTTGGTGATCGGCTGGGTGCCGCGTCCGTCGTAACCGCCGGTGGCGGCCTTGGCCATCAACGGAAAGTCAAAGCCCTCCGGCAGGCGGGGCGGCGGCGGTGCCGCAGTCGGAGTCACTGACGCAGACAAAGAAGCAGACGGCTGAACCTGGGCGGAGCGGGGCGCAGCAGCGAGGATGGCCTCCTGCGGTTCGGGGGAAATGAGCACCTCGTCCAGGGGGATCCATCGCGGCGATGGCAGGTTGAGGCGGATCAGCAACTCCCGTTGCTGACGCTTCGAGACCAGCGGCCTGAGGGCCTCAAGCCGGGGCACGAAGGCGACGCCATCGGCCTCCAGGGACGCAAGAAGATCGAGATCCAGCCACTCGTTCTCAAAACTGATTGCATCGGTTCGGGCCGCCAGGCTGCGGGTTCCCTCCGGGTCATCGAGGGGTGCCAGCACCGTGCTTGTGGCCAGGCGGGTGGCCGGGTCACCAGCCTGGGGGGTCTGCACGTGCAGCTCAACCCCCAGCGGACGGGCCGCCTCGGCAAGCATCAGGGCCAGCTGGCCACCGCCCACCACACCGATGCGGCCGCTCATGGCCTGACCCCGCCCAGGCTCAACATTGTGTTCTGGCAATCAAGCAGCTTCGCATCCGTACCATCCTGCTGCCCTGGGGCCGCTCAGGTGAGGCCTCGATCACCGGCCGCAAGGAAGCGCACCAGGCTGAACACCATCACGATCAGGAACAGGGCCAGACCAACGGTGCAGGCATAACTGATCTCCAGCTCAGTGAAAGCCTGGTCATAGACGTAATAGACCAGAGTTCGGGTGGAGTCGGCCGGGCCGCCCTGGGTCATCAGAAACACCTCTTCGAACACTTTGGTGGCGGCGATTGAAGAGATCACCATCACCAAGGTGAGATAGGGCCGCAGCAGCGGAAGGGTGATGTCGGTGTGGCGCCGCCAGCCTTCGCTGCCATCGAGGGCCGCCGCTTCGTAGAGCTCGGGGGAGATGCCCTGCAGGCCGGCCAGAAAGATCACCATGTAGTAGCCCAGGCCCTTCCAGAGGGTCACCAGGATCACCGAGGGCAGCGCCAGCCACGGGCTGGTGAGAAAACCGATGGGGGTGAAGTCGTTCCCGAGCAGGGCAGCCAGCCAGCCGTTGATCAGGCCGTTCTCGGCATAGAGCCAGCGGAAGGCGATCGACGCCACCACGATCGACACCAGCACCGGCGTGTAAAAGGCCGCGCGGAACCAGTGGATCCCCGGCAGCTTCCGGTTAACCAGCACCGCCAGCGTGAGCGAACCAATCACCACCGGTGGCACCACGCCGATCAGATACAGAAAGGTGGTCCCGAGCACCTGGAAGAAGACCGGATCGCTGAGCAGGCGGCGAAAGTTGGCCAACCCCACGAACCGGAGCGGCTCACTCATGTCGAGGCCGGTTTCGGTGAAGCTGATCAGCAGGGCCATGGCCGCCGGAACCAGCACCGATAACGCCAAAAGCAACAGGGCCGGTAGCAGAAACAGCCAGGCGATGGTCCCCCGCCCCAGGCCCCGCCGCTGGCGAACGGGGAATGATGGGGGTGTGGCAGCGCGCGTTGGAGTGCTTGACATGGAGCCATTGTGCGAGATCCAGGTGTGACGTCCACGCCACCGGCAAACCCGCAGGCCACGGCCGATCCCGCAGAGATGCTGCGCAAGGTCTTCGGCTACGACGCCTTTCGCGGCCCGCAGCAGCAGATCGTCGAGCACGTGATCGCTGGCGGCTCGGCCCTGGTGCTGATGCCAACTGGAGGCGGCAAATCGCTCTGTTATCAGGTGCCAGCCCTCTGTCTGCCAGGGCTGGCGGTGGTGATCTCGCCGTTGATCGCCCTGATGCAGGACCAGGTGGAGGCGCTGCGCCAGGCGGGGGTGCGGGCCGCGGCGCTGCATTCGGCCTTGAACGCCAACGACAGCGCGGCCGTGTGGCGGGACCTGCAGGCAGACAACCTCGATCTGCTCTATGTGTCGCCTGAGCGGCTGGCGGCCGGCGATCTGCTCGATCGCCTCGGCCAACGCAAGCTGGCCCTGTTCGCGATCGATGAGGCCCACTGCGTCTCCCAGTGGGGCCACGACTTCCGCCCCGAGTACCTGCAGCTGGCCGTGCTCGCGCAGCGCTTCCCCAGCGTTCCCCGGCTGGCACTGACCGCCACCGCCGACCCCCGCACCCGCGCAGAGATTGTGACGCGGCTGGCCCTGGAGCAGGGCCGGGTGTTCACCGCCAGTTTCGATCGGCCCAACATCCGCTACCTGGTGCGCAGCAAGGACGACGCCAAAGCCCAGCTGCTCAGCTTTCTAGAAGCGTTCCGCGGTGAGGCGGGAATTGTCTACGCCCGCTCGCGCAGCCGGGTGGACCAGTACGCCGCCCATCTGCGGGCCGCCGGCCACGATGCTGTGGCTTATCACGCCGGGCTGGAGGCGGGGCCACGCGCAGCGGCGCTCGATCGCTTCCGGCGCGACGCCGGAGTGGTGGTGGTGGCCACGATCGCCTTCGGCATGGGCATCGACAAACCCGATGTGCGCTTCGTCGCCCACGTCGACCTGCCCAAGAGCCTGGAGGCCTACTACCAGGAAACCGGCCGCGCCGGCCGCGACGGGCTGGCCGCGGTGGCCTGGATGGTGCATGGGGCAGGTGACGTGCCCCAGCTGCGACGTTTCATCGACGACTCCGGCGCCGAACCCGCCCAGAAACGCCTGGAGCACGGCAAACTCGAAGCGCTGATTGGCTTCACCGAGGCGGCCGGCTGCCGGCGTCAGGTGCTGCTCGCCCACCTCGGCGAAACTCTGGCCCTGCCCTGCGGGAACTGCGACCGCTGCCTTGAACCCCAGGAGCGGGTGGACGTGACCGTGCCGGCCCAGAAAGCCCTCTCGGCCGTGTTCCGCACCGGCCAGCGCTTCGGGGCCGCCCATGTAGTGGATGTGTTGCTCGGTGCCGACACCGCCCGCCTCCGCTCCCTGGGTCACCAACAGTTGAGTGTCTACGGGATCGGAAAAGAACTCGACCAGGGCCAGTGGCGCAGCCTGCTGCGCCAACTGACGGCCGAAGGCTTGCTCGAACCCGTGCCCGATGGCCATGGTGGCCTGCGCTGGGGATCCGAGGAGCCGGTGCGCACGCTGCTGCGCGGTGAACGGCGGCTGGAGTTGCCCTTGCCACCGCCCCGCAAGGAGCGTCGTCGTGCCACCGCCCGGTCAGCCGATGGGGCCAGCGATCCATCTTCAGCCGGGGCCGGGGCCGATGCCGCATTGTTGTCCGCCCTGAAGGACTGGCGACGCCAGCAGGCGCGTGAGCAGGCCGTGCCGCCCTATGTGGTCTTCCACGACCGCACCCTGGTGGAGCTTGCCGCCAGCCAGCCGGGCACGCTCTCAGCGCTGGCGGGAATCAGCGGGATCGGCAGCGCCAAGCTGGAGCGATACGGGGAGGCGGTGCTGGCCGTTCTGGCCGGCTGGCGTAACGCCGATGCCGCGCAACCGGGGCCCTAGCCTCTCCTGCACGCCCTGCGTTTGCCGCGATGACCACCACGCTTGCTGGCCAGGCCGTTGAGCCAACGCCCGGTGGTTTCCGCGAAATCCAAGTGGACCTGGCCAGCAACCCCTATGCGGTGGTGATCGGCGCCGGCAGACTCGGCCAGCTCGGAGACGAGATGCTCAGGCGAGGTTTCAAGGCCGGCAGCAAGGTGCTGGTGGTGAGCAACCCCGAGGTGGAGGCCCTCTATGCCGACCGGCTGCTGGCCAGCCTCAACGGAGCAGGATTCGAAACCAGCCTGTTGGCGGTGCCGGCCGGGGAAGACCAGAAAACTCCCGCCACGGTGGCCCTGATCCATGACGCCGCCTTCCAGCGCCGGCTGGAGCGTGGGTCTGTGATCGTGGCTCTCGGCGGCGGGGTGGTGGGCGACATGGCGGGCTTTGCCGCCGCCACCTGGCTGCGGGGTATCGCTGTGGTGCAGGTGCCCACCACTCTGCTGGCGATGGTGGACGCGGCGATCGGTGGCAAGACCGGGGTGAACCACCCCGGCGGCAAGAACCTGATCGGCGCCTTCCACCAGCCCATGCTGGTGCTGATCGATCCGAGCACCCTGGCCAGCCTGCCGGCACGGGAATTCCGAGCAGGGATGGCGGAGGTGATCAAATACGGCGTGATCGGCGATCCCGAGCTGTTCGCCGCCTTGGAGGCGGCCTCCGATCTCTCCAGCCGCGAGGCCGTTGGGCCGCTCTTGCTGGAGACACTGCTGGAGCGCTCTGCTGCCGCCAAGGCCAGGGTGGTGGCGGCCGATGAACGGGAAGGGGGTCTGCGGGCAATCCTTAATTACGGCCACACCCTGGGCCACGGGGTGGAAACCCTCTGCGGCTACGGAACATTTCTGCACGGCGAAGCGGTGGCCCTGGGGATGCTGGCCGCCGGCGATCTGGCCGTGGCGATGGGCCTCTGGACAGACCACGACCAGGCCCGCCAGCGTGCTGTGATCGCCAAGGCGGGCCTGCCGCTGCAGCTCCCGAAATTCGATCCCGAGGCGATGCTGGCCACCCTGCAGAGCGACAAGAAAGTGAAGGACGGCCAACTGCGCTTTGTGCTCCCCACCGGCATCGGCCAGGTGGTGATCCGCAGCGACGTGAGCGCCGGGCACATCCTCCAGTTGCTCAGCCACCCGGAGGCCTGAAGACCCCGGATCTGTCTGAACCGGGCAGCTCCCTGTTGGCTAGCGCCGGTCAGTTCCGCTCGAACAGCCCCTGGCCATTCGTGTTGAGATTGTCGATCCAAACCCGGACGGCCCTGCCATCGGCTTCGGCAACAACCGCAATCGAGACGGGGCTGACAGCGGATGGCCAGGTCGAGGAAGGTGAGGGCGATGGTTTCGGGCACGCCGATCAGCGCGCTGTTGCTGATGTTCCAGCCGAGACCATAGGGGCCGGCATGGTCGACGGCCCGGTTGCTGAAAGCCAGCAGGTCAGCGTGGCTGGAACTGGTGCGGGTCATGCCCAGGGGGCGATACAGACGCTGGTTGGAGAGCTCAGCCCAGCTGAGACCTTGGCCAACGGCAACGGCCTCGGCGGCGGCCGTGAATCCGAAATTGGTAGGGGCGTGGTCGGCGCGGAAGCGGTTGCCGGTTGGCAGCAAACGCAGGCGTTCGCGAATCGTGTCGCGATCGAAGCCGATGTCTTCGAGGTGGTCACCGGCGTGGTCGGGCAGGCCACTGCGGTGCGAGAACAGGTCGCGGAGTGTCACCTTGGCCTCGTCCCAGTGCAGGCCCCCTTCCCCCACCACCGAGGCCACCACGGTGGAAGCCAGGGGCTTGGAGAGTGAAGCCAGCTGGAAAACCGTGTCGGTATCGACGGAGCCTGCCTTGCCGACCTCACGCACTCCGAAACACTTGAGATCGATCATGCGATCGGCATGAACCACGGCAATCGCCAAGCCAGGTACGCCTGTCTGGCGCAGCAGAACGCTGGCTGAGGCCGCCTGCGGGGACGCCTGCAAGGGAACCTCAGACGCGAGAGACGCCTGAGAAGACACAATAACCGTGGCCGCCGCCAGGCCTAGGGCGAGCATGGTCTGCCCAAGCCCGCGCCGGCCGCGCTCGGGCATGATTGACGCGGATCGGCATTTCACGATGTTGATGCTTTCGGGCAGGGGCTCTGGGTGGTGGTTCACCCGGAGCCTTTCCATTGGCCGCTTTACCCGTTGCCACCAAGGGCTTCAATCCGTGTATCCCTTGTCCTCGCCATGGTTGGTCGGTCCCCAAAGACCTCCAACCTGCTCCATGGGGAGTGGTACTGGTTTCAGAAAATTCTTGGCGTTGTTGACCATCGAACGAACAAGCTGTTGAGCGTCAGGGCAGCGGCTTGAGCGAACTGCTGTTTCACCAGAGTGTTGTTTGATAAGAGTGTTGTTTGATAAGAGTGTTGCGAAAACGAGCTGTCGAGCGGCTGAGTTTGTTGAGTCTTCCAATAGCTGAAATCCTGAACTGATGATGCCCCAGGTTCTCTCCAGTCGACGCGACCAGCTGGTCGTCCAGAAGCCCCAGGTCAAAGCCGCAGGCGCCGATCCAGCGCAAGCGTCGGCTTTGCCGGATGGCAAGGGCTTCGGCCGCCAGGCCGCTGGGCCCCAGGCCAGCCGTGGCAAGGGGCGCAAACGCAAGGGAAGTGGCCTGGCGGCCGCAGACCGCTCTCCCCTGGGCAAGAGCCCGGATCTTGAAGCCCTCGGCGCGCGCCAATTGCTCGGTCTTGCCCTGGCCGGACGCCTGAGCGCCCACGCCGTCACCCACGCCTGGAAGCAAGCCGCAGCCTCTCACCACCCCGACCGCGGCGGCGAGCACGCCACGATGCAGGCCATCAATGGTGCCCGCGATGCCCTGTTGGGACGCAGCTGAGCCTGAACAGCCCGTTCACTCCTGCGGTGCCTGCAGTTGCAGCAAAAATCCGCGGCGGTCGTGAAAATCGGCCTCGGGGCCCGTGTGGGCCAGGGCCCAATAGCTGAACTGCCCGCCTTGGTGCTGCAGCACTGCGGTCACTGCCATGTCCAAGGCCTGGCCTTCCCCAAACCAGGGGGCCAGATCAAGGGTGAGATCCACGCGCAGCGAGCCAGGCTGACGTTCCACCTCTGAAAGAACCGACCGACAACCGGTTTCAGCTTCCAGGCAGGCGCGATAACCAGTGAGTCGATAAACATTCCAGTCGCCCGACGGCGACAGGTTCACTTCCCTGTAAGCCGGTTGGCCTGCGTGGGCGATGAAGGCTTCAAAACAGGTGCTCTGCCACAGCTGATCACGGCGCCGCGGCTGGCCGGCCGGCGGGGGCAGAATCAGCTGATCCACGGGCCCGACCAGGCGGTAGCGAATCTCCAGCCGTCCGGGGAATCGGCTGATCCAGGCCTCCAGCGAAAAAACCTCCCCATCGGCGGAGGCCTCAAAGGGATGGAGAGTCCGGTGGTGGCGGCTCATCGCAGGCCATCAATGATCGAGCGGATCGCGGTTTCCTGCTCTTCGATGCTTGCGGTCAGCCTGAACTGAACCAGGGCACGATCCAGGTTGTGGCGCGGATAGCGGGTCTTGAAGTAAGGATTGCCGCCGAGGTAATCGCAGAAGAAGCGCAGACCGAGCTCAAAGGGGATCAGCCGAATCGCGGCGTAGAGATAGTCGTAGTCGTTGGGGGTGAGGAAACCGCCGGCCGCTGTGACGTAGCCCTGAAGGATCGCTTTACACAGCTGGGGATCGAAGCGCACGGCCGACCAATCGCTTGTTTCCTCCCCCAGCGGGTTGCAGCAGGAGCGCAGACAGTCGCCGATGTCGTAATGCACCAGGCCTGGTTTGACGGTGTCGAGGTCGACCAGGGCGATCGCCTCACCGCTGGTTACGTCCATGAGCATGTTGTTGATCTTCGGGTCGCCATGGATCGGCCGCAAGGGCAGGTCTCCCCTTGCCTTGGCCTCCTCCAGCACGGCCACGCCCCACTCGCGTTCAGCAACGAAGGCCTGGCAGAACGCCACATCTGGATCATCACGGATCGGTCCAGTCCCCAGCACCGCGTGGTACTGCTCCAGGTAGGTGGGTGTGATGTGAAAGCCCACCAGGGTGTCGGCAAGCCCCTCCACAGGCAGGTCGCTGATCAGGGCATGGAACAGGCCGAGGCCCAGGCCCACTTCGCGGGCCTGGGCAAGTCCGCCGATGGTTTCAAAGGATTCAGAGTCGGCCACGAAACTGACCAGGCGCCAAAAGGAGCCGTCCGCTTCCAGCCAGGACTGCGTTCCGTGGCGTGCGGGCACGATCCGAGGCACCTCCCAGCGACGGCCCCTCAAGCCTGGGAAACCCTGGCGCAAGCGGCGCTCCACATGGGCGCTGAACAGGAGCAAGTTGCCCATGACCAGCTCAGGTTGGGGGAACACCTGGGTATTGAGCCGTTGCAGCACGAAGCAGGGGGCTTCGCTCCCCTCCAGCCTGACCCGATAGGTGTCGTTCACCTGGCCATTACCGAGCGGGTCAATCGCCGCGACAGGGCCATCGAGCAGGAATTGGGCGGCAATCTCCGCAAGCGACAGACCCTCAGGCATCTTCGGGAATCAACACGGTGGTGTGCAGGCTGTCGGTGCCGAGGTTGTGGGTGATGACCCACACCTGCAGGTCTTTGGCCACGGTGTAGACGCTGCGCAGCCGCCCTTGCTGGTGGTAAGCGGCTCGCACGTTGTCGCGGGCATCACGGGCATCCACCTCACCCCAGTCACCGCGCCGGTGGCGGGCCACCAGACGCTGCAGCGTTTCGGCGTCAACCCACTCCCGCACGACGGGCTCGACATCCACAGGGCCAATCACCAGACGTGCTGCCATCGCCTGAGCGTAAGCAATCCGGCTTGGGCCTCTTACGTTGGCTGCGGCGTGATTCAGCCCCTTCTGACTTGAACTCCATGACGATCAGGCGGCGCGATCTGATGCTGGGCAGCCTGGCGGCAGGCTTTGCCCTGGCGGCCGGGCCCGTTGCCGCCAGCACCTTGAACACCGCAACCGCGGGGCTGATCAGCGGATTTGTCTCGATTCCGGTGGGCGATCGCACGATCCCTGCCTATCGCGCCACTTGATTACCCAGTTCGCTCCGCGGCGGCCACCCAGG